>NZ_KV917378.1:2692455-3017851 GCF_002019735.1 Salipaludibacillus agaradhaerens | reverse complement strand
AAGCCCTTACCCATGCTAAGCATGAATAACATCATGTAAGCCAGTCTGACTTTCACAGGTCTGCTGGCTTTAGTCATTGTCATCTCATCCCTTCTCAGTTGACCGTTGTTCTGTCTCAAGCATATACTCGACATAACCTTAAATTGGAGAAAAGAAAGGATGAGCTTAAAGGTGCAATCACTAAAAGGAAAAAAAGCGCTTATAACAGGTGGAAGCAGAGGAATTGGCCGAGCAACCGCGATAGCTCTTGCCAAAGAAGGTGTAGAATTGGGTCTTATCGCTCGTTCTGAAAACAGCTTTGAAGCGATCAGACACGAGTTAAATGAACGTGATGCCACATTTGTTACAGCCCCAGCTGATGTAGCAAATGAAGCAGACATTCAACAGGCTGTTAAAAAGATTGAGAACGAATTGGGAGACATCGATATCCTTATAAATAATGCAGCTATTGCCATGCGAGGGAAATTTATCGACCTTTCCACAGATGATTGGAAAAAGGTGCTCGATACGAATGTATTAGGCATCGTATATACGACGAAAGCCGTTCTGCCAGCGATGATTCATAAAGACCGTGGTGACATTATCAACATTTCATCCATGTCAGGCCTAAAAGGCACTGAAGGATCTAGTGCATACAGTGCATCTAAATTTGCTGTCATCGGCTTGAGTGAAGCTCTCATGCAAGAAGTAAGACGTCATAACATTCGCGTAAGCACGCTCACTCCAAGTCTTGTGGAGACAGATTTAGTACGAGGGAAAAGCACTAGTGAGCGACAGCCAGATAAGTTTACCCAAGCAGAGGATGTGGCGGAGTTTATTGTCAGTCAGCTAAAGTTAGAGCAACGGACATTTATTAAGACAGCGGCTCAATGGGGAACAAATCCCTTTTGACTATCTACTTTTACTCAAAACGAACACTTACACTATAATAACTCGCTAACTATCATGTAACGTACTATCGGAGGAAATAACCATGAAACACATTAAATTTATTATCATTAATCTCGTGCCTATTGTAATAGTCATGGCTATCATTTTCATTGCCTCCTCCCAAACATCTGACCAACAGGATATTAGTCCTGTTCTCGATACGGTGACTGACGAGAATGGGGTAAGAGTAACAGCCGGTTCTATCCTTCAGCTTGTTAACACAGGAGCTGAAACAATACTCATGTTCATGTTTACCTATCCTTATGCCATCATCATAATGGGTGCTGTCCTCGTCCTCCTTGCGCTGGTCACATTTTTTCGTGTTAGGAAATCCCGACAATCAGCGGCTAAAACAACATTGAAAACCTTTGTTTATCTTACTTTGATAATTATTTCAATAGGAGCTGTTTTTCTGGCTATTAACAGCTCTACTGTTATCGAGTTGGCCAGAGCCAACTTCTCTCTAGATCAACTAAGGACTCTATTACAGCAGGTGCAGTTTACCTATTCTGGTCAAGAGGTTAGTTTGGCCACCCATGGCGTCGATGGCCTTTTGGAGTTTGTGTTGCGTAAGTCTGCCCATTTTACCCTTTTTGCGCTACTCGGCTTTTTCGTGTTTTTAGCTAGTATCAAACTAAATGGTAGATATTTCCGTTCATTTATCATCGCCATGAGTATCGTCATAGCTTATGCAGCTCTTGACGAATACCGTCAGACGTTTATTCCCTCCCGTTCAGGTATGGTGGCTGATGTTATTTTAGATGCAGCTGGCGGATTATTTGGTACAGGAATGGCATGGTTAAAAACATCTATTTCACGCCGCTTTTCATAGCTTAGTTGTGTGCCGCGGCAAACTTTCTTTTAATCTATGTTGGCATACCCATTACGACATTGATTTACTTCTCAATGTTACTAAGTGACACTCTTAAACAATTTTTTTCCTTAAGTAGCTTGATAGTAAATCCACGATGAGGACAACAATCACAATGCCAATTAAAATGATGCCCACCCGCTCCCAATTACGGGATTGAATTGAAAAAATTAATGGGGTACCGATACCGCCTGCACCGATAACGCCTAAAGTGGCAGCGGACCTCATATTGATTTCAAAGCGGTAAAGTGTGGCGGAAATAAATCCCGGAACAACCTGTGGGATGACACCGAAGGCTAATTGTTGCCATTTGTTGCCCCCTACCGCAATGATGGCTTCCACGGGACCGGGATCCATTCCCTCTACCTCTTCTGCATAAAGCTTTCCTAGCATCCCAATAGCTCCGATGCCTAAAGCTAGCATACCAGCAAATGCCCCAGGACCTACGACTTTAATAAATAAAAGAGCCAATACAATATCAGGGAGGGTTCGTAAAAAGCTCAATGACACTTTTCCACTTGAAGAAAGGTAATAGCGGGAACTTAAATTTCTCGCTGCCCACAAACCAATTGGAACAGCTAGAACAACTGACAATGCAATTCCCACCACGGCAATAGCCAACGTTTCGACTAACCCTCTCAGCAAGTCCTCCCCCTCCCGGTTATAGATGTATTCCAAGTCAGGCGATACGAATCCACTTATAATGCTTTTCGTTACTGGCCATGCACTGTCCAGTAAGCCACTATACTGAATACCAGCAAACGCCCATATGTACATAGAACTAATGATGATAAACAGGAGAATGAACTTCGCTCTCCTCATATAATTCTGTTTTGTCAACGAATGTGACGCTCTCATAACAAATGCTCCCTTATCTTTAAACTAATAAAATCGATGATAACAACCACGACTAGTGTATATAGGATGAGAGCCATCACTTGGTCATAGGCGAAATAACCTAGCGCTCGATTATAAAATAAGCCGATGCCTCCTGCTCCTACAAGCCCTAATATCGCCGCTGCTCTAATATTAATTTCAAAGGTGTAGAGAATATAAGACACAATATGGGGTAAAACTTGTGGGATCACCCCAAAGGCAATCCATTGTAACTTAGTAGCTCCCACAGCTGTCATCGACTCTAAAGGGCCATCATCGATATTTTCAATCGCTTCATAGGAGAGCTTAGCAATGATTCCGATAGAAAAAACACCGAGAGCCGCTATCCCAGCCAATGGCGAAAACCCCAGAATTGCTGCAAAAATAGCTGCTAAAAGCAAGTCAGGAATGGTACGCAATATATTAAGCGCTAGTCTGCACCCCTGCACAAGCCATTGAGCAGAAAACATGTTTCTTGCACATAAAAACATGATTGGGATTGAAAAAATTGTCCCTATCGTTGTCCCTATTAAAGCCATCCGAATAGTATCGAGCATGGCAGGTGTTGTTGTCACAAAATAAGACCAATCCGGTGGTACCATACGTACGAGCAAGTCCAACATGTTTGCACTGTTTAACGCGAACTGCACAGGATCTGCTTCAATATAAACAGCACTTAAAAATACGATTATGACCAAACCTGATAAAAAAAGGTAAAAGGACGTTCTTGGTGGTTTTACCGGGACAGAACCATTTAATTCTAACTGGGTCATCCTATTTCCTCCCCTAGCAATTCATCTTCTTGCAACGGCCTCCCGTAAATTTTTTCGAAAACGGCATCTGTCGCCTCATGCGCTGGACCGTCATATACCACCTCACCTGCTTGTAATCCAATAATTCGCGTTGCGTACTGCCTTGCCAAGTCAACGAAATGAAGATTGATCATAATCGTGACGTCGTCTTCCTCGTTGATTTTCTTTAAATCGTCCATAACTTGTTTTGTTGTCACTGGATCCAAAGACGCTGTCGGTTCGTCAGCCAAGATGATTTTTGCCTCTTGAGCTAATGCTCTCGCAATTGAAACGCGCTGTTGCTGTCCACCTGACAATGTGCTGGACCTAGCATACGCTTTTTCTAGAATATTGACGCGTTCCAATGATTTTAATGCAAGCTTCACATCGTTTTCAGGAAAGAAATTAAAAAGAGTTCTCAGTGTGCCATTATGGGCCACTCTTCCTGAGAGGACATTTCTTATGACCGTTGAACGTTTCACGAGGTTAAAACTTTGAAAAATCATCCCAATATCTCGTCTCATCAATCTCAATTTTTTCCCTGAAGCAGCTGTAATGGATTCTCCATCGATTAGAATGTCGCCAGATGACGTTTCAGTGAGACGATTAATCGACCGAAGTAGCGTCGATTTTCCAGCCCCTGACAAACCTACTATTGCCACAAATTCCCCTTTATTAATTGTGACATTTATATTGGCTAGCCCCTTAACACCATTAGGGTAATGTTTTGAGACGTTCGTTAATTCAATCACATGCACCCAACCTTTTTTAAAGTAGTTGTTTATCATTAAAACAGAAGGTGACATAAGACCGCATAAGGGGCTTATGTCACCTTAATTAACTAGTCCTTCCTATGCACCTCTACTGTACAAATAGATTTAACTATTGCCCATCTATTCTTCTGTCTTAACACGATCTGCGTATTCACGCACGATTTCAAAATTCCCATCTTCAGATGCCACATATCCTTCGTGTGTATAAATGTCTCTAATAATCTCTTTTCCTTCTTCTGACTCACCAATGTTAATAAAGGCTTGCTGAATACGTTCCTTCCATTCGTCAGTCATATCAGGCCTTACAGAAATCGTGTCATTAGGAATTTCTTCTGTAAAAGCAATCACTTTTGTTTCTTCAAACACATCAGGAAAATCATTCACGACCACGTTCCGTGCATCTTGGAAAATAGCCGCTGCATCCGCTTCACCGTTTAAAACGGCGGTCACTGCCGCATCGTGTCCTTGTAAAATAAGTGGATTAATATCTGTCAATGGATCAATCCCTTCATCCATCAATGCAGCCGCTGGCCATACGTAACCAGCAGAAGAGGTGAAGTCTTGTAAAGCAATGGTTTTCCCTTCCAAATCTGCTACACTCTCAATCTCTGAGTCAGCCGATGTTATAAACATAGATAAATAGAAATCAACTAAGTCCTCTGTCGGAGACCCATCTTCATTCACGCCATACCGTTGTGCCTGTAATATAACCTCTGCTGCCTCTTGTTCATCATGTGCTTGCACGTAAGCGTTCGGTGGTAAGAAACCAACATCTACCTGACCTGATGCCATCGCTTCTACAACCGTTGTATAATTTGTCGACACACTCACTTCTACATCAATATTGAGCTCTTCCTCTAATAAATCTTCTAAAGGAGCTGCTTTCGCTTCCAATGTTTCGGCATTCTGGGAAGGTACGAACTGCACCGTTAATGACTCTGGCTCATACCCTGATTGGCCGTCAGCAGAATCTGACCCACAAGCTGATAGAAAAAGAATGGACATACCTAACACAAACGTACTCGTTTTATAAAATGTCATTGTTGAACCCCTCCAATAGTTGTATGTACTAACAAAATGCCAATCTATTCATCCAACACATGAAGTAGTGTACCATAAATAAATGGTTTTTTATGTTAATTAATTGTAAATTTTGTCTCTATTATATTGATAGTGTTAACCGTTAGTAAACATCATTTAATCTATGTAAAAAAACGCTATTCTCTCTTTTTTTATAGTATTTTTTAAGCATTAAGGTGAGAGATTCACCGTACTAATAGGAGGTTAATGCGTTGATTAAAAAAAGCATTTATTCTATTCTCACAATGGTCCTTTATTTGACAATGTCGATCCATGTCGGGGCAGAAGGACCAAACGACCCTGCTCCAGTACTTGAGCCGAACAGTCCAAATGGCAAGACCGTTTTATTTGACAATAGCCATGGTCAAACTGCTGGCCAATCAGATTGGGTAATTGATGGGGCGTTTTCTGATTTTGCAGATGCACTCGTAGCTGAAGGCTATTTAGTAAAAGAACACCGGAGCCACGATCCTCTCTCTCATCATGATTTAGAGGAGGTTGATGTCTTTGTTATTCCAGAAGCACAGATCCCTTTCACAACCTCTGAACAGGACACGATCGCATCTTTTGCTGAAGAAGGCGGTGGTGTTTTCTTTATCGCAGATCACTATAATGCTGATCGTAACTTAAATAGATGGGATTCAAATGAAATTATGAATGGATGGCGTCGAGGTGCTTACGATGACCCAACAAAAGGGATGTCACCAGGGGAAATTGCCGCCATGGAAGGCGTAGAAAGCTCCCAATGGTTAAGCGATGAATTTGGTGTCCATATTCGTTACAATGCCGTCGATAATACTGTGGCGAACGTTATCGTTCCAGCAGAGGAAACATTCGGCATTACGGAAGGCATTCATGACATTTCGATTCATGCAGGTTCTACACTAGCTATCACGAATCCTGAGATTGCTAAAGGTATCGTTTATTTACCTGATGGTCTTACAGAAGGGGAAAATAAATGGGGTAATGCCGTAGATGAAGGGGTTTATTTTGATGGCGGCATTGAAGAAGGACCATTTGTCGCAATCGGGAAGAAAAACCAAGGTAAATCTGCTTTTATCGGGGACTCCTCTCCTGTTGAAGATAGCACACCAAAATATCGAAATGAGGAACATGGCGGCGTAAAAAGAACATATGATGGGTTTACCGATTTAGATAACGGTGAACTTCTCGTTAATCTCGTTGACTGGCTGTCCGAAAAAGAGGACTATACAACTTTCTCTGACAAAGGCCTCATTCTAGATGAGCCATCTCCAATGCTTCTCATGGAAACACCAGAGTTTTCTACAGAGCCTCAAACTGAACCATGGCGATTACCAAACGCTGGTTACCTCTGGTATGATCAATCCACCTTTGCAGATGGCTCATTCGGGTCTGATGTCGCCCCTCCTGTCGATATTCAATATGCCATTGAGACGCCAGACATTTTACCAACTGACGGTTCCCCTTTTGACGTGACCGTAAAAGTAACTAATATGGCACCTGGTACCTCTATTGACAACGGGCAAATACAAGTCTATTTAGACGGTGGGAGAGCCATTTCGCAAATTAGACAACCGGATGGATCTTGGCCTAGTAACTATGGTTACCATGCTATCGGCATGATAGAAGCAGATGAAAACGGTGTAGCAGAGCTTACCATAACTATGCGTTTAGCAACCACAATTGAAGCAGAACGGGCCAACATTCGCTTACGGTTGGGGGCAGGAAACAACGTCTTTACGAAGACGGTTAGGCTAGGAGCTCCCGCATTAACTAGCGGTTTTTCAGTAACTAATCCTCATTTTTCAGCAGAACTGGCGCAGTTTTCAGCAACTCCCGCCGGATTTTAGTAGCACATCGTCATGTTATACCATCACACCCCGACTTTTGAGCACTCCCCTAAATTCCCAGACACATTCTGATCATCAAAGAGAGGGGGCAATTGCCCCCTCTCTTCCCCCTTTTATTTAGCCAATGTCGTGTTTATAGTCCCTACCATATTTGTCATTTCCAGATGTAAATCGTTGTAGAGGGCTGTGTATGCTTCTTTATTTTCTTCTGGTTGTTCAAATTGACCTAGTTCTCCCCAGAGGACATGAATTTTAAGCATATCTTCAAATAATGGCATATCGGTCGTCGTTTGTGCTGTAGGTAAAATCATGTTTGGTGATCCGATGTTAGTGAATGTGTGATTGATCTGCACGAAGTCGTCTCCAGCATAGATATCTTGTGCGAGTAATTCTCCTAACTCGTTCACATTGGGGGCGGTGAGGTAAATCATTTGCATGATCCCCCTCTCTAAATTAGATGCTTCTTCCCACGTTCGATAATTTCCATCACTAGAATAAGTAATAAAAAAGTGGTAGGCTTCCTCTATCATATCGTCATCTAAGACATACGCTTCTGCATCAAGCAAATGAATAAAGCTATCATGATAATTTGCTAAATAAGTAGTTGTGCCATCAACACTGGTAATGTTTCTAAATGGGTGATCCTTTAGCGGGAAATAAATTCTGCCGTTATCATCCATATATTCTTTGGCAATTTCACGTTCGGAATGATTGTAATCTTCAGCTTCATCTTCTGGGAATGGCTCATCAATGGCCACTGTGGGAATTTGGTGATTTTCTGAAGGGGAAAGAGTAATTTCTGCCAGTACATCTCTAGAAGAGTCACTTTGGAATAAACCACTATAGTCAGCCATCTCTTCGGCTGATGGCTTATTCTCTTCTGTAGATGCGTTGTGTTCGTTGCCTTCTCCACTTCCATCGTCATCATTCAATCCGCATCCCACAAGCACAGTCCCAATAGTGAGTGTCATCATTAGTTTTTTCACGTTGCTCCCCCATCCTTTAATCTCTCAATCAATTAAACAGCCTCTTTCGCTTCACGTTCATTTAGCTTTTACGATTACCAATTCTAGCATAGGCTCGCTTAAACCAACATCTGTAAAACGAAACATCTCATCGGGGAAAATTCGACTTCAATCGACATAATGATTGTTTTTTCGACATCGATAGAAGGAGGATGGACTTAGTGATTTTTACCATTAGAACAAAAATAAATAACTCCTTAAGCGTGTTAACACTTGACTATTTTCATAATAAAAACGTAATATTTCCCAAAGAGCTGATTTACATATTATTTGGTGCTTTAATACCTAATAAACGCAATCCTTCATGTAAGACCACTTTAACCGATGATACAAGAGCAAGTCGACTCTCCTTCTCATCATCGTCTGCCAGTATTTTAACTGTTCCGTAGTAATGATTAAACGCCTGTGCCAAGTCAATAATAAACTTAGCAACCTGTGAAGGATCGTGTTGATTAAAAGCTCGCTCTATCACCTCAGGAAAGGCCATTAAGTACTTAATGACTGGCCAAGAAGACTCATCTGTTATTTTGACAATATCAGGTGTCTCCTTATAGCCACCTTTTTCAAGTAAAGAAGCCGTTCTTGCGTGTGTGTATTGGACATAAGGGCCAGTTTCCCCTTCATATTTCAACATCTCTGACAATGAGAAGGCAATATCATGTCTGCGGTCGTGCTTTAAGTCATGAAAGACTATAGCCCCAATACCTACTTGCTTTGCGACCTCATCTTTATTAGCCAGTGACGGGTTTTTTTCTTCAATATTGGCCAATGCAAGAGCCACTGCTTCATTCATGACCTCCTCTAATAAGATCACTTGCCCTTTTCGCGTAGACATTTTCTTCCCGTCGGTTAACATCATACCAAACGAGATGTGATTCATTGTGTCAGCCCATGTATAACCCATTTTCTTTAACACCTTGAATAGCTGCTGAAAATGTAAGCTTTGCTCGTTTCCAACCACATATAAAGACTTCGTAAACTCATATGTATGGTAACGATAAATGGCAGCAGCTAAGTCACGCGTGGCATAAAGTGTTGTCCCATCTCGTTTCTTGATCAAACACGGCGGCAGCCCTTCTAATGGCACCACTACCGCCCCATCGGACTCAACTAATAAGCCCTTATCTCTCAGGAGACGCACGGCGTCATCCATTTTATCGTTATAAAAGGCTTCTCCATCATAGGAGTCAAAAGTAATGCCAAGCGTTTCGTAAATTGTGGAAAAAGCTTGCAGCGATTCTTCTCGAAACCATGTCCATAATGACACGGCTTCACGATCACCTTCCTCAAGCTTTTTGAACCAATAACGTCCTTCATCATTTAACTCTGGTGAGTGCTCTGCCTCCTCATGAAAACGAGCGTACAGTGTTAGCAATTCATGAATAGGGTTTGCTTTCACTTGGGCTTCATCTCCCCATCTTAAATAAGCCGCCATAAGCTTGCCGAATTGTGTCCCCCAATCACCAACGTGGTTAATTTTAACTGTTTTATACCCGCATTTCTCTGCTAGCTGTGCTAATGCATGTCCAATAACCGTTGACCGTAAATGCCCCATGGAAAAGGGTTTCGCTATGTTTGGTGAGGAATAATCTATCGTCAAAGCATGCCCTTCCCCCATCCGTGAAGCACCATAAGCTTCTGAGAGAGTATTTACCTCGTTAATCACATGTGACGTGACATACGAACGTTTTAGGAAAATATTCAGGTAGCCACCAGCCGTCTCAACGTGTTCTATCCACGGAGATGTCAAATGTACCGCTAAGTTCGTCGCCAGTTCGTTAGGTGGCATTCGAAAAACGCTGGCTAATTGAAAGCAAGGAAACGCCAGATCTCCTAAATGGGCATGTTTCGGTGTTTCAATCAATTGGTAGACACGCTCCGTTTCAACCTTTCCTTCCAATGCATGATAAATAACGTTAGCCATGTCGTGTTTTAAATTCATTCAGATTCCTCCTTTAACCATAATAAAAGCTCCCGCCTCTTTAAAAATTTAAAGAGACGAGAGCTTGAAAACTCGCGCGGTACCACTCACATTGCTTCTAGCATTAAATATAGAAGCCACTTATCGCGTTAACGGGCTAACCCGGCTTTTCCTACTGTGTTTAATGACGTTCAGAAAAGCATCTCAAAAGTGCGTTTCATGCGATAGCCGGTATCAGGCTCTCACCGCCCCTGATTCGCTAATCCCTTCTATAGCACTACTTTCTTTATCATCGATTGAATATCTTTTTCCTAGAAAAATATTACTATATATACTATCAATCCTAGGAAAGAAAAACAAGTACTTACCGTAATTTTCTCATGACAACTTTTTCAATCCAGCTCTGCGGCACATATTTTTTTATATGAAACAGCTGTTTAACTCCTTTACCAATAGGATAACGGAACTTCGGTTTTTTGGCACATGCAATCGAAGCCGTTAAGCGTGCTACGTCAACAGGATCTGCTTCTGTTGATGCTGACCTCTCTGCTTCCTTTAAAACGGTTCGTTTAAAAGGCGTATCATTCATCTTACCTGCCTCTATATGAGCTAAACTTTTCTTCCAAATACGTGTCTTATAAGAACCTGGTTCAACTAAGGACACATAGATTTTGTCAGGAAGTAATTCCAACCGTAGGCTTTCACTTAGTCCTTCAAGGGCAAATTTAGAACTGCAATAGGACGACAATCCTGGAAAACCGAACAACCCACTGACACTGCTTATATTAATAATCCGTGCTGAGGTGGATGCTTTTAGTAACGGAAGAAAGGCTTGGGTCACACGAAACACCCCATCTACATTGACGTCAAATTGTGCTCGCCATTCAGTCAATGACACATCCTCCAAGAAACCTCCTTGGCAATAACCTGCATTATTGACTAACACGTCCACGTGCCCATATGTCTTCTCCACCTCTTGCTTAACTGAGCTAATGTGGTTGTGATTCGTTACATCCATTGTTTTCACATCTAAATATGCCTGTAGTTCAAGTTCTTCCGCCCGCTGTAAGAGCTCCCCACTATTTTCGATCGTCCTCATAGTGGCTACAACATGAAAATCTGCCTTTAAAAGCTCTAGACAAATAAGGAGCCCGAATCCGCTATTTGTTCCAGTTACTAACGCCACCTTCATGATTTCCCCCCTATTTAAACCTTAGCTGTAGCTTCTGATTAAGTAAATGTTAGTCGTTAGGCTGGCAATGCTAAGTATTAGTCACTGTATCCATTAAATCAGCCCTTTTATTAACATTGCTTTCTGAGGGAAAAGGTCGTGGCTCCCTCCAGTAACTCACTACTTTATTTTTCCTTTATGTTACAGTCTTTTAGTGAATAAAATATTTAAATTTAGTATGTTTACTGGTTCATTGCTTGCCTATTTTCAAATTATTAATGTCATAATTCTAGTTGTTTAGAGCCAAAGAAGAGAGAATACCCGATTAAAGGTGAATTTAGACGGATTAACACCTGAATTATCCATTGTAAAGGGACTGTTCTTTGCATAACATAACTTGGAACATTCCTAATAGGTAGGCTTGTCATTAATAAAAACCTCAGTTTAAATGTCTTTTCCTTTAGATAAGAGGTTTGGTCAATCGTCGTGTCATAAGTGAGAGTAAAATAAGCGGAGATTTTTCGGTTAGATGCTGAAAAAAACGCATTTTTGAAAATATAAGAGGAATTTTTCCGATTATGTAAAGCAAAACGTCCCATTTCCCAGATTTTTCGGGTAATTAACGGAATCTCTCCGTCTATTTAAGCTATTATCATAGCTAATGACTGTTTAAGGGGACTTTCTCCGTCTATTTTTCAGATCTGATCCCCCAACCGATAGGAACGAAGCCTCACCATCCCAGAGGGGGAATCAATAACACTTTTTAACCGGTTTGTGACCTTCTTTTGTAAGCACCGCAACCGTTCACCGGTTCTTTCCTGCAACTGAGTATTCATAACGGTCTGGTATTCTTCTGCAAATCCCACTGATTGAAAGTTGAGCGAATCTGGACATTATTAGATTTACCTCGGCTCTCTATTTTGAGCCAGGAATCTTACGGACGGTTATCTCTGATATATTTTTACTGCGCCACCTTTTTGCGATCATGGCATTACTTAGCACATAAATCAACACGCCCATAGGGACTAAAAGGACAAAAAACAGCTCAATTCCTTCTCGCCACAAGTTGTATCGTGAATAGAAAAACAATGCAACAACGAGATACAGACACGTGATATACAACGCTTTTTTCCCTGATTGGCTCTCCTTCTCACTCGTCGCCTCGTCTCTAAAAAAGAGCCCTACTAACCGTTTCAGATTCCGTCACCTGCCATATCTATCGTGATATATCTGTCACTATCTCTAACTAGCTTATAAGAACCTCCTTCACAGTGCAACCTCTCTAATCATGAAAGGGAATTACTGATGATTCTTTATGTGTTTTTTTGATACCCCTATGTTGATGGGCGGCACAGGAGGCGTCTGGTCGATGTTATTTGAAAATTGCATAGGTTTCCGCCAAGTGGTTGAATCTTCTAGAAGTTCTTTATATTCTTTAGAAACATATCCTAGTTCATTCTCAATTATATTCAGATCAATATCTACAATTGTTCCGCTATCATCTTTAATCAGGGCTTTGTTGAAAATTAAATCTATCGTTTAGTCTAATTCATCCACTCCCTACACTACCATCACTTGTCTACAACAAAGTCCTTGTCTATATATCTTATTAAAGTACTCGATAGATTCCCACGTTCTAGAGTGATAATATGAAGTCAGGTAAAATTTCCTGTCACGTTTAAATCAGCATGATTCAAACAAGAGATAGAAGAATATCATTCTGTCATACTATAGCGTCGGAACATGCTTAATAAAAGAGGTGACATTATATTATGACGTTTATTTTTCAACCAAATGATTTAACTGTAACGCACGGCAATGACACGATTACTTTTTTACGAAAAGAGTATGCGTTACTTCATTATTTATATATACATGACGGCAAGTCATTTAGTCGCGATGCACTGCTTGACGCAGTCTGGCCGTTAGAATCCCCCAGTGACCGCACTGTCGATGACCATATTTATCGCCTTAGGAAAAAATTAAAGCCTTGGGAGCAATATGTTAGCATTGAAACAATTAAAGGCTACGGCTATCAACTGATCCTTCATGAACATGAAGAAAATTCACCTTTAGCCCACGATGACGAATTTAAGCAGATCGCCTCACAGCTTTATTCAAAATATCATTTATATGGGCAAGGAGAAGCCTTAGAGGCATTAGTTTTAAACAAGGCATTTGGCATCTCGTTAGATGAATGGCTGAGGTTTCATAAAGCCTTTATAAAAGGTGATTTTCAAGCTATTCTCTATGATCAAGAGCTCCCTTTTTCTGAAAAAGCTTTATATGTATTTCATGTAGCTTTTATTTTTTGTGATGACGTGCAATGCCAGAGGTTGTTTCGTGCATTTGAACAGTCCTTACAAAATCAGCTATTTTCCACTCGTTCCATTGACGAAGCACAAACGTTAGCGGCACCGCATTTCGCCATATGGGTAGGCGACCTCGCTAAAGCTGAACACTATTTAACAGAGGCTGATAACAATGTCTCTTCTGTCAGTCACGGCTTTTATCCTTACTTACAGCTCATGCATATGTTCTTGAGCATAGCTCAAAAGCAGCCGACCAAATTTGAAATCCTTATGAAAAAAATGGCGGTATTTTTTGCAGAAAGACCGTATCAACGAGAACTAGGATTGTACTATGTCATTCAAGGGTTGTTTTTCATTACCCAGGAACAGGTTGTGACAGGAAGAGCTGCTATTCATAAAGGTCTGCAAATCACGAAAAAAACACGCTTCACTTCTCACCTTTTTTTAGCTTTAAGAACGGCTTTATTCTTTTTAGAACACTATGTGGAAGACAGACAAACAGAACGAGAGCTAACACGTTTATGGGGAGAACTCACAGACGATATGGATCTCCCTCTCATCGCAGCACATAGTGAACAGATTATTTTAGAACATATAAAGCCCTAACACTCCCCAAAAAGAAAAAAGGCGTACAGCTACACGAGATAGCTGTACGCCATATTCCGAATGGCGTTTGCCTGTGCTCTTGTATTCCCTTTAATCACTCACTGGTTAGCTTTCCTTATAAAAATAGGACACCTAACACGCCAAAAATAAGCGTTGACACGACGGCAAGCACTAAACCGATCACAGTCTCATACGGCAACAGCTTAAAGCGCTCTTTCATACCCATATGAACGCTTGAACGCGTAATATGAAAGTACGTTCCATGGGGCATATGATCGAGTACGGTAGCACCTGCATTGACCATGGCTGCCCCTGCTAAACCATGCAGCCCCAATTCCATCATTGTCGGTGCAAACACACTTCCGGCCACAGCGGTCCCGGCAGCTGTTGAACCTGTAGCACCTGACATAATAATGCCTGATAAAGGTGCTAGAACGTAAGCTGGAATATGAAAGGTGTCAATACCATTTAAAATGTGTCCAATGATAGCTGAGTTCGAAATCACGCCAGCCAATGTCCCTGTTCCTAACAATAAAATTGCCACTCCTGCCATTTTACTTAATCCCGATTGAATATATTGATTTAAATAGCTGCCCTTTTCCATAACAAGAGTGCCTACAACGCCACCGGCAGGAAGGGCAAACAAAGGATCAATCACAATACCAGCAGTCGGTTGCAATAATAATAAAAAAATAGCTGTCGCTGGGGCTGATAAAGCTTTCATTAATGACATATCCTCACTATCTTCCTCGGTCGTCATATCCTTGCTTTCTACTGCTTCGCCCACATGACGCAGCTTTCGTGCCATCATATACGCAATACCCACCCCCACGACTGCTGGGAGCACACCTGCAAACATGACGGTTGTCAGTGGCACATCAAACGCATCAGACACTGCAATTGAATTGGGATTGGGGGAGATAATATTTCCTGCTTTTCCCCCACCAGAAATGGCTAAAAGTACAGCCAACTTTGACATATTAGTTCGCTTCCCTATAGCTAAAGCCACTGGCGCAATAGTTAATACAGCAACCGCCACATACACACCGACGCCTGTTAATATCATAGTCGCTCCTGCCACTGCAAGTAAAGCTTTCTTTTCTCCTAAACCGTTCAAAATCGATTCTGCAATTTTTTTTGCTGCTCCTGACTCAATAAGCACCCCTGCCAGCACTCCTGCTGCAAGAACACGTAAGACGACACCGACCATCCCTTCAGCACCGGTTAACATAATATGTAGCGTCCCATTTAAGGCAGCTCCACCACATATGCCACCTACAAATGCACCTGCCATCATGGCATATGCAGGTGCTACTTGTCTTAAAATTAAACCAATCGTAACGACTAACGCCAACAACGTCCCAAGTGTGGTGACTTGCATTGTCATACTAACACCCTGCCAATCTTGTTAAATTTATTAAGTGTTTAAAAACTGTCACTCTTTAGTGTGCGGCGGCAATTCTTTGGCCCGCACACATTGGCCATTCCCAGCCTTTTTTCAGCAAGATGCTTTCTTGTTCTCTGTCATCTATCCAAAAAGCTTTTAATGAAAGTACTATTTCAACACTTTTTATAATAAAAACTTGTAAAAGTCTATCACGATGTAAAGAAAGTTTTCAAGAATTTCAGCAAATTTTCTTCTTATTTCCCCTCTGATACTCCTCTGACATTGAACCATTACACTTATCACATCATGATTAAGAAATGAGTGAGATACTATGACAGAGACTTCTTTATGGAAAAATAACGCCTTTATATGCTTATTCGCTTCTTACGCCACCTCTATGATGGGACGTTGGTTCGATATGGTAGCTATCCTTATGCTATTTGGCTACATTTGGGACGTGTCACCACTCATAATGGCTTTCATTCCGATCGCTTATGCCCTTCCAAATGCCCTTCTAAGCCAGTTTGCTGGCATAATCGCTGACCGCTTTAATAAGGTTCATTTAATGATCTATGCTGATATAGGAACGGCATTGCTTACAATAGCGCTAGCTTTTACACCTTTTCCATGGCTGGCACTTCTCATCTTATTATTGCGTGCCACACTTACAGTCATTCACTTTCCAGCGCAACAAGCTTTAATTAAATATATCGTGCCAGAAAAGCTTCTCGTTAAAGCCATTACGATGACTGGAACAGCTAATGAGCTAACAAAAATTATCGGCCCCTTAGCTGGTGGTGCCCTTGGCGCTATCTTTTCACCAAGACTTTGTATCCTTATAAATGCGCTTGCTTATCTCGTATCAGCTATCATATTAATTAGGATGGATAAAAAGTCCATTCCTCGTGAAAATATAGAAGCAAAATCCATTAAACAGTCAGAAACTTTTTGGGCATCATGGCGTGACGGTTGGCAAACAGTTCTCACTAATCGGCGGCTCTCCGTCAGCTTCCTCTTTGCTTTCCTAGCTATGACAGCAATCCAACTCGTTGACGTACAACTCCCTGTTTTGTTACGAGAATTTGCCCCTGATCAGCCTGAGTTAACTGGATGGATTATGGCTGCAGCTGGTGCTGGGGCGGCCGTGATGATGATCATCCTGTCACAAAGACAGAGAACACTTCATTATGGGATCAACCTAGGCGGCAGTCTCGTACTAATAGGATGTGGGTTCGGTGGGATGAGCCTTATCTATGAAGGCATGCCGAGCTACCTCCCTCTCTTTTTCGGCTTTCTTGCTGGGCTAGGTGTCGGCCTTTTTACCGTTAGCACCAGCTATATTTTACAAAAAGAATCCACTGAAAAAACGATTAGCCGTATCTCTGGTATTTACAGTTCATTAAGCGGATTTGTTGTCTTGTTAGCACCACTGATCGGCGGCTTGCTCGTTCATCTGTGGGGAGCTTCTCCTGTCTATCAAGGAGTGGCTGTGGCCTTAATATTAATAGGAAGTAGTGGTTTTCTATGTCACAAGCTATTATGGGGGAACACACAAGCCCAGGACGACTCACACCCCCATTCTCAAACCCACGAAATCAGTTAGGTGCTCCATCCTTACAGCTAAATAAAAGTGAATATTAAAGTATAATAATAATTTTTTATAGATAATTTGAAAAATTTTGTTTTTTTGAAGGGATAGAGACAGCTTGTAACGAATACCATTAAACCAACATCTCTGTCATAACTTTCTTTTTTCAAAAAAACAAGGGAGGGAAAAACTATGCCACATCTGCCTAAAGAGGAGATTGAGAAGGTCAGGCAAGTGAAAAGTAAGGGGAACGAAGCTGCATTTTTACGCAAAAAACATGTCGTTGGCGTCGGAATTGGTGTGAAAATCAAGGATGGAAAACCTACTGGAAAGCCAGCTTTAATCACTTATGTCACGAGCAAAAAACCACTTAGCACGTTAGAAGCAGATGATGTCATTCCCGAGACGGTAGATGGTGTGGAAACAGATGTGATAGAAATTGGTATGCCGACTATTCAACCAGTACTTAAAGAGAAAGAATTTCTCCGTACCCTCCCCTCCAACGAACTTACGTCAAGAATGAGACCAGTAAAAGGCGGCTGGAGTGTAGGACATTATGACATTACAGCAGGTACTATAGGTGCGGTCGTCTTCAATAAGGATGAACACGTTCCTACCACGTATTATGTTCTCTCCAACAATCACGTCCTAGCTAATAGCAACGCCGCAAGCATAGGAGACCCGATTTTACAGCCCGGTCCAGTGGACGGCGGCGAGGCTCCCGATGACCAAATTGCGAAACTCAGCCGATTTGTACCGATCGACTTTACCCCAGATAAGCCTTTAGAGGAACATAACAACTTAGTGGATGCTGCCATTGCTGAAGGCTCTCTTCAAGAGCTAGACCGAGAAGTTTATTGGAATGGTTATGTGAAAGGGTGGAAACGAAAGGACGATTTAGAAGTGGGAACTATCGTCAAAAAAACTGGTCGTACGACAGGCTATACTACAGCGGAAGTTACCTCAGTCGACGCGACCATAGATGTTAACTTTGGAGGAAACCGCGTAGCACGATTCCACGATCAAATTTTGACAACGCACTTTTCAGAAGGTGGAGATAGCGGTTCTCTAGTCACGAATGCAGACAATGAAGCTGTCGGTCTCTTGTTCGCTGGAAGCCCAGAAATCACGATCCTTAATCATATTGAAAATGTCCGCGATTTACTTCGTATAGACTTCGTATAAATTATCAGCTACCACCCCTCTGTATAGACGGGGTGGTATTCGCTTCATTAAGTACGATACCTCCACTAAAATTTGGTTTACTCCTAGACTCCCTACCTATGAAAAAGTATGTTAATTGCATGCTTTATTCTCTGAATGTTTTACATGAGCTTCTTTCGGCTATTAGGCCTAAAACAGCCCATTAAACAAAGCAAACACTCAAACCTTCTTATTAACAGTTTATTAATCAACCAAACATCCTATATGATGTTTTTCAATCTACAAAGAAAGGTGTGTGGAGCGTGTGCAGGCAGTAACTTTTCAAGAAAAGGATACAGTGGCAGTAAAGCAGGTGGAAACACCAAAAATTCAGACTGGCGATGACATGATAATCAAAATCACTGCATCTGGTATTTGCGGATCAGACTTACACTTATTAAAAACGGGTATTCCCTTAGAACAAAATTACATTATTGGTCACGAGCCGATGGGAATAGTAGAAGAAACAGGGCCTAACGTTAAAAGTTTAAAGAAAGGTGACCGTGTTGTGATCCCTTTTAACGTGAGCTGTGGCACATGTTATTATTGTCAAAACCAAATGGAAAGCCAATGTGACGAGTCAAATCCTCATAGTGACAATGGGGGACTTTTCGGCTATTCGAAGCAATTTGGTAACTACCCAGGAGGTCAGGCAGAATATTTGCGCGTACCTTACGCCGACCAAACATCCTTTAAAGTCCCTACATCCAGTGAGTTAGATGACGAAAGTCTCGTCATGCTTTCCGATGTCATCCCCACGTCTTGGTGGAGTGTTGAACAAGTTAAAGAAGGGGATACCGTCATCGTATTAGGTAGTGGTCCAATAGGGCTAATGACACAAAAACTTGCTTGGCTAAAAGGGGCAGATCGTGTCATTGCTGTCGACCAAGTCTCTCACCGGTTGGACCATGCTAAACAAACGAATAATGTGGAAACCTTTGATTTTAGTCAATCACCTGAAATTGGTGATATATTAAATGAAACGACGAAGGGCGGCGCAGATGTTGTCATCGATTGTGTAGGTATGGATGGCACCGTTCCTCCAGGAGAAACATTTGGATCTCAAGGGGACAACCAATTCGGCACGATCAGTCCCATTGTTACAGCATCAAAGGCCGTACGGAAATTTGGGCTCGTCCAATTAACAGGCGTTTATGGGACAGAAGCTAACAACTTCCCAATTGGCGACTTTTTCTCTCGAAACGTCTCACTAAAAATGGGCCAAGCTCCTGTGGTTCATATGATGCCAAAGCTATATAACATGATCGAAAATAATGAGTTTGATCCAACGGATATTATTACACACCGTATGCCACTAGAAAAAGCCCAGACAGCGTACGATATATTTGACCAAAAAGAGGACGGCAACATTAAAGTTATTTTTAAACCTTAACCGCTAATAAAGACCTCCTTTCTGAAAGCCAACTTGTCTCGGTATACGTTCGGTGAACCATCGAACGTATACCTTTTACTTTAAGGGGATAGGAATGTTCAAAATTCTCAGTACTTATTAGGAGTCGGACGTTTCTTTTTGATCTTATCACCTCTAGTTGCCTCCTCATAATCGTAACCCTTTTTCAACTTTGACAATTATCCCAATCACTTTTGGCGTACCTATAACCATCATTCCTGCTCAAAACATAAAATACACTCCTGGAACAAGCATATTCTTACTGGCATTAAATTCACCAATTTCTTATGACACTCATCGCCTCTCAACTATTCAGAGATAATATGACATGCTTTTTTATCTAAATTCTCTATTTTTAGAAAAGTAGGCGCACCACAAGCTGTCTCATGATATGATATAAGAACAATTGTGTGAATTTTACGAGTCTTCAAAACGTATGTATGATAGTGCCACAGAAACGAAAGGAGTTGTCTTTATGAGTCAGCGATTATGGTCCACACCAGACAGCTTAAAACATCTTCTATGCGAGCTCGTTAGCTGGGAGAGTCGGACATTTACCGAAGGGGAGAAAGAGTTCCCTATCAAACTAACAGAAAAACTAAAGAAGATCCCTTACTTCAAGGCCCATCCTGATCACATCTCCTTACAAGACGTGGATGCCGGTCGAAAACTGCTCACAGCCTTATACAAGCATCCTCATGCCACAAAAACCATCGTGCTATTAAGCCACTTCGACACTGTTCAAACTGAAGAATACGGCGAACTAGAACCGCTCGCTTTCCACCCAGAAGAACTTACCTTAAAGCTGCATGAGCGTAAAGATACCCTTCCTATCGCCGCAAGAGAAGACCTTGAATCCGGCAACTACCTATTCGGCCGAGGCACGATGGACATGAAAATGGGCCTCGCCCTCCACATGGCCTTGCTCGATCAAGTAAGTGCTGAAAACTGGCCGATCAACCTGCTGCTTCTAACTGTACCTGACGAAGAGGTGAACTCCGCTGGTATGCGCATTGCCGTTCACGAACTATTACACTTAGCTGACACCTATCAACTGGACTACACGTTATTTTTAAACAGCGAACCCTCTTTTGCCTTACACCCAGGAGACAAAACCCACTACATTTATACAGGTACAATGGGAAAAATCATGCCAGCAGCCCTCTTTTTCGGTAAAGAAACGCACGTTGGGGAGCCGTTAAGCGGGATCACCGCCAACTATATTGCATCATTCATGACACAAGAAATCGAATGGAACAGCCAGTTTCAGGAGCACGATCTTGGGGAAGCCACACCGCTCCCTGTCTCCTTGCATCAGAAAGATCTCAAACTCGAGTACTCCACTCAAACACCTTATCGGGCTTCTGCCCTCTATAATGTTTTTCTTATGAATCGCCACGCTGGAGATGTCTTAGATTTATTTGAGGACGTCGCTAACGAAGCAGCCAACAAATGCACAACCGCCTATCGCCAACTTTGCAAGAGAGAACAGATCGACGGTGTCAGAGATGTGCAAGTCCTACGTTATGAAGATGTGTTAGCTCATGCAGAAAAGAAATTCAGCTCCGCCTTTATCAACGACTTAATGAACGCTGTAGAGCAACATTCCGAGTGGGATGATCGGGAAAAATCATTAGGCATGGCAGACGCCTTAATGCTCCAATGCCCTGAGCTGGCACCGGCGATCGTCGTCCTATTTGCACCGCCTTATTACCCAGCAGTCAACTCATCTCATGACGAAACGATTCAAACAGCTATTAGCGTAATTGCCCAAGCTGCCGCTGACTATGAAACAGCGTTAAAACATATTCATTACTTTAACGGCATCTGCGATTTGAGCTACGTGAATTATACCGGCCTCGATGATGAAATGACCGTCTACAAAAAAAACACCCCTGTCTGGGGCAAAACATACGATATTCCATTCAATGACATGGCAAAATTAAAAGCACCTGTGTTAAATGTAGGGCCATTCGGCAAAGACCCACATCAACGCACCGAGCGGCTTCATTGTGACAGTGCATTCGTCCATACACCGCACATGTTAGAGCAACTTATTAAACACATTCTCGCCCAAACGACCGTACCGCAGTAGACTACGATTGCATAACCTCATCCATGCGGGCCAGTAATTCGCCCGCTTTCCCTTCAATAGTTAAATCAAAGGTGTATCCAGCATGCGCTTCCTTATTGATGGCTACAACCCGACCATCCGTCATCATCGGCAATTGGTTCGCCGGGTACACATCGAGGCTCGTCCCAATGACGAGGACTAACTCCGCTTTTTCAATCGCACTCAGTGTTCGCTGCCATGCCCTTTGTGGGAGCATTTCACCAAACAACACCACATTGGGCCGTAGTTTGCCGCCGCATGCTTCACACACATGTCCGTCTATAAAACATGCCGTAGATGCTTTTTTTCCACAACTGTGGCACTTGATCATATGAATAGACCCATGCAGCTCCTCTACAGCGTCACTTCCTGCTTTCCGGTGCAGACCATCTACATTTTGCGTGCCTATAAGATCAATCAACCCACGCTTTTCCCACCGTGCTAATACATGATAGCCTTCATGTGGCAACACATCTTTCAATGCTTGAATCCGTGCTGTATAAAAGGCATGAAACAACTGATAATTTTCAGTCAAAGCTTCTGTCGTTGCCACCGTCCGCGGATCAATCTGCTTCCACCAGCCCGACCTAGAACGGAAATCAGGAATGTTCGACTCCGTTGACATTCCCGCACCTGTGAACACAACTGTCTTTTGTGATTGTAACAACCAATCAACAGCCGTCTGAATGTCTTTCACGTGCTTTGGCATGATGATCCTCCTTGCGTGATTTTATCCACACTTATAACAAGGCGAAACCACTTAAACAATGTGGATTTAATCACCCCCAACTGCCACTTCTTCTAAAACATTTCCCTTTTGTCCATATATTTAACAGTCGCTTCGTTATAGTTCTCGGTGCTATCCATGACGAAAAACCATAACTTGTATCCATAATCGTGTTCAATTAACTCTGCTTCCTCATTTCCCATCATCGTTTCAACGTACATGGAGGCATTTAATCTGTCTCATACCGTCAATCGGATTGACCTAACTGCAACTCTTTTAGAACCTTCCCGTCTCCATCAAGCCACTGTACATTGGCTTCAGAATAATCGTGTTCTTCGGAGATGAGGTACCATAGTCCAATTGGCCCCTCTGGTGTTTCTGCTTTCCCTTCATTCTCTACAACAACCTCAACCGCGTCTCGATCGCCCCTGTTACCAATAACAAGATGATAGTTTGCCAACTCAACACTCTGTGTACTAGGGTATTCCCCCGTGCTGAAGCCACTTTCAAATGACCAGCCATTATTCTCTTTTTTAAACTCTGCCACTCCAAATTTCTCAGAGTTACTGAGTCCCCAACGATAAAAAACAATAGCATGATCATCCATCATCTCGAGCTCTAAAATTCGAGGAATACTATGATTTAACGCATCTAGTTGTACTTTAATTTCGTCTTCCACCTGCCGTCTACTCGTCTCTTCTTCTTTTATACTTAGTAAGTAGCCTCCAGCCAATAGCACAAAAATAATGCCCGAGACTATTAACTTATATTTTAGTTGCATACTAGTCAGTTCCTCTCTAGATTTTTCCTCTTCCATCTATAATAATCAACTTCATCTAATATATTTCAAAACATCTTCATCTGAAATACCAATTTCTTCTCTATATTCTTCATTTAACCAGCCTGCTGTCAAATACGTGTAAAGTGGGGAACTCATATAATCAGCTTCTATCGGGGAGAAATTCTCGTCAAGTTGTCTGTCTATTGATTGGATCATACGATACGTTCTCGTATAAAATGAGTCCACAACCTCCCAATTTTCTTGTTCAATTGCTTCCCTAGGGTAAGGTATCTCAGGATAAACTTCAGTTATTAATTCCCATCTTTCAAAAAAATCCCGTCCAGAGTCACCCACAATATATTCGATATTACTGGCATTATTATCTGGATATTTGATATCCAAGTATAGTCGCTCCGCTGTATAGGCAGCCAATTTCAGTTCAAGCTCATTTTTCCCTTCATTCGCTTTTTGTCCATATTCGTAGATATTCACAAACAAGCAAACAATGATGGCGATAATCAACAACCATATTTTATGTTTTTTCTTATAAATCACGTCGTATCATTCCTTAATCTTATGTACAATGCCTTGAGGAAAAGGTCATTTTCATTTATTTTTCTCACCGATAATAGTCACAGACAGAGGGCACCAATAGCTGTTATTATAAGGCAATGACTACTATTATAAGGTAATATAAACAATGTAAGGAACCGAGCGAAAGTCATGTTTTGTATAGAAACAATTGCGTTTACAGCTTCAAATTCTAGGTCTTTATTCCTTCTTTGCTTTACTGTGATACCACTTGAGGCAATTGTAGTTGTGCCATTTACACAAGAGCCACGCCTTTTCTATGTGGCCATTTTCTTCTTTGTCATAAGGCAAACTCATCCACCACAAAATCAGAAAGATCATCTGTTTTATAAGAATCCTGGCACTTAACAATCTCTTCACTTTTGCGATACGTGCCTTAATAACATAGTAACAATAGTTAATTATAAATAATGCCATTAAAGTTCTAACTGCAAAGTATCTTTTAAAATAATTGGAAACAGTTGTTTAGCGTGAAAATAATGGTACACTTGTTTTAATATTAAAGATCCCCCCTGTATGACTTCACCCAATCTTTCAACCTTCTAATTACGTTTAAAAATCGATTCTCCCTTTTAGTTATATGCCTCATCACGCAAGCTCTCACACTCTTTATTACCTCAAGCTATATTTGTCGCCTACAATTTTAATCCCTTTTTTAAAATCAAAAGACACATATAAAAAAGCCTAAAGAACTACTTGATAGATGATACAATGACTATCGATCATCTAAAGACCCGGACGAAAATAGGTATATAGTCGTTTCAACTTAATCATTCAAGTAATGAGCTCGTTTAAATTCTACACCGGCTGTGATTGTTCACTTCTAAACAATCGTACATTATGTAGAATCAATTTGACTGTTTAAAGGAGAGTGTTATGTGGACGTTTAAACATAAAAAGAGGCTGCTGTCTGTGTCTCTTATTATTAGTCTTATGTTGTCGCCCTTTATTGGAGGTGTTTATCCTTCCTTAGTGAAAGCGGGGAATGGATCTTCCCACGATATTACACTTGTAGAGTGGGATTTTGACAAGGAAACTTCTACCGCTACAGGAGGAATTGAAAGCAATTTAAATCGAGAAATCTCGCTTCAAGGGGCAAATTTAGCTGGTTATGTTCTTGGATTCGGGGAGAACTCCCGAGCGATTAATTCTAATCGATGGAACACTTTAGAAGACTCGTATTGGTTAATCGACTTTGCCACCGTAGGGTTTGAACATTTAACCGTATCCTCAAAGCAATATGGCTCCAATACAGGGCCAAGGGATTTCGAGATTCAATATAGCTTGGATAATGATACTTGGCTACCTCTTCCCCATTCAAACATAACTGTAGAGTATAACTGGTTTAGAGGACAGGTTAACCAATTATCATTACCTGTAGAATTAAACAATCGAGAGACTGTCTTTCTTAGGTGGTTGAAAACATCTGAAGAAGCCGTTGGAATCGGTCATAGTTTGAGCACCACTGGCTCTAATCGCATAGATGATATTATCATCACAGGCCGTCCTATTGATGAGACTGACAACCCTGATGATGACATTGAGGAGATCCCAGAAGACCATGAAGAAGAGGAAGAGACGATTGAACCTCAACCAGATGATGACAATGAGGAGCACGTTGAGCCTTCACCTGACGAGGAAGCCCCTTCTGATGTTATCACTTCCATTAAAGCCGCCAGAAGTCTGTACGGTCAAGAAGTCACCATTGAAGGTGTTGCCAATAGTGATGGCAGCCTTTTCTCCCCGACGGATTTCTCCGTGTATATTCAAGATGAGGAAGCAGGAATCCACCTTTTTAATGAACATCCAGATGCGTTTCCTACGATAAATGAAGGGGATCTTATTCGCGCTAGTGGTGTCATTGATGTTTCAATAGATGGCATTGTCCAGCTCATCATCTCACAAGTGGACGTCATTGAAGAAAATCAACCGATTAGTGTTAAAACTATTGATCTGTCTAACTACAAAGAACCTGACCTTTTGGATGCCTATGACGGTCAGCTCATCACATTTACAGGTTATTTAGAACAGGTTCACGATTCGTCACGAACTCATTTTATTAATGAAGAATTAGATGGCATTGATGTTCGAGCTTACGATCATGCATCCATAGATTTAACCGAATTAGCCACCCATCATTGGTATACGGTAACTGCTATTTTTAGTAAAAAAACGGGTAGCTATGAAGCCATTGTGAGGAGGACGTCTGATTTTTTACTTGAGCTTGAGCAGCCCCCTGCCCCTTTGTCTGACAAATCAGCGGTAGACATGGACGCCGCAGTATTAGAAGTCATTTTTCAAGGTACGGATTCATATGATCGGGTGTTGCAAAATGTGATTCTCGAAACAACAGGTCGTCATGGCTCGTCCATTGTATGGTATAGTCCTCGCCCTGCCGTTATTTCATCAACTGGGCATGTCACAAATCCAGTAAATGGTCAAGTACCGGTGCCGTTAACAGCTATCATTTCAAAAGGCAACTTTCAGAAAGCCAAATCCTTTCTGCTTATAGTTAAACCTATACACTTTGAAGTGGTCCCACCATTTTCGCCTGTTCCTATACCTGTTTTACCTGAGGACTCTTATGATGAAGAAACGCCCTCTGACAGCGATGAGCGCGACAGTAACCGTACTTTTCCAATTTATGAGGATGAAGATGAAAATAGGACAGATGACAACGACAGTTACCCACTTCCTAGTAACACTGAGGAAAGAGTAGCAAAGGTGACATCACCTATCATTACACCGTCACTTCCTTTCATGGCTGATAATGAAGTTGCATCTGAGGCAATAATTAAGACTGAATACCGTTCAGCCACTTCAAATAAAGAGCCTGAAGTCGCCAACGGGCATTCTCCCACTTTGCAACGTGCTACTAGCGATGCCTATCCGCCTGAAACCGTTCATTCTCTAAATAACGATAGCGCTTTTGAGGAAGCAAGTATTATAGTGGCAGAAACTGTCGTCACTATTGAGGGTGAAAAGTCAGCTTCACGGCACGAAGAGGGGCTTGATGAAGGACCAGATTCTAGTACCAAGACCCTAACAGAACAAACGAACGCTAGGTCCTCGTGGCTTCATTATCTATTACTTGCCTGCTTTCTTTCGCTTTTAATTGCTACAGGCGCTATTTTTTATTTTAAGAAAAGGACTTTATAAGTTAATCTCACATTAAGGCGGGGGACATTCCCGTCTTTTTTAATACGGTTGAATCTCAAACAAGTATCCTTTCTTCAATCTCGAAAGTTTAGTTTGTCTGACGTTTACCAGGGAGCATACTCTTATTTTCCAACATGGGGCGTTTATTTTAGAAAGTCTATCTAGTAAACTCTAGTTAGCCCTTCACTAGTAAACTCTATGAGAAAAGAATTGCTAGATATTCTTAAATTCTGCCCCTACACCGCTAAACGTGTCAATTAAACACCATCCCTTACATGAATCTAATTTTAGGAGGTCGCGTCATTTACTATGGATAAGACGGTTTATATTTCTGATAATTTTTTCACTGCTGGATTAACAAGTATTGAAAATAGCCATCAAGAAGAAGTGGCCCAGTTAGATTTTAATAGCGCATTTAGTTCAAAGGTCGCCGTAACAACCCGTACTGGGGAGATCTTAGCTAGAGGACAATTTAAATTTTTCTCTATGAAATGGCTCGTTTTCGGACCTACTGATGAGCAACTTGGTATTTTAAAAGGAAATACCTTCTCTTTCAAAAAGAAATTCGCATATACGACAGAGGGACACACGTACAAGATCTTTTCCCCATCTTTTTCACGGGATTTTACCATTACTAATGAAAAAGAAATGGTCGTTGCAACGTTCAAATTGACTAATCATGTTTTGTCAGTAAAAAATGCTTTTGAGATTTGTAACGTGACAGAGGAACTGAAAACGGAAGAAATCATTATGATTGTCATGGGGATTAATGCCATATGGAAACGCCGGACTAAAGGGAGATCTTAAAGTTAACGCAGTTCGTTTGGAGGTGTGTTAAGCTTAACATAAGACTAATAACTTTGAGAATAATGGAGGGGATTCACATGAGATTAGGTATCATTGGCTTAGGCGACATTGCTCAGAAAGCCTATTTGCCAGTATTGGCAGAGAAGGAAGGGATCGAGGTCGTCCTATGCACCCGCAATCCCGAGACACTTAACGCTTTATCAAAAAAATATCGTTTTGACGAAACCGCTCACACAGTAGACGAACTCATTACTAAAAATATCGATGCAGCGATCGTGAGTACTGTGACGGATGCTCATGTGGAGACAGCGGAAAAACTGCTTGCCAATGGCATTCATACATACATTGACAAGCCTATCTCCACCGTTTTATCGGAAACTGAAAAAGTCGCTAAACTAGCAAAGGAATCTGGTGTGATTGCGATGGTCGGGTTTAATCGCAGGTTTATCCCAAAAGTGAAAGAGCTCAAACAGCACGGAAAAGCGAACATGATTATGATTCAAAAAAATCGTTTCTCCTCTCCCGACTTTGTGCGAAGATTTATTTTGGATGATTTTGTTCATGTTGTAGATACACTTCGCTTTCTGATGGATACGGAAGTAAAAGAGGTAAAGGTTGATTTCCAAAAGGATGGGGAGATGCTTAACAATCTTATCATCCAGTTAATCGGGGATAACTGTCATGCCATTGGTATCATGAATAGAAACGGTGCGGTGAATGAAGAAATCATTGAATACACAACCGGCCACCATAAATACGTGGTGAATAGCCTCGTTGAAACAACACACTACCATAATAAAAATATTAATATATCAAAATTTGGTGATTGGGAGCCTACTTTGTATAAACGCGGCTTTTACAACATTGTCGATTACTTTATCGACTGTGTAACCAATAACCGCCAGCCTGACCCATCCATAGAGGATTCCTTGTTCACCCATGAAATTTGCGAAAGTATCGTTAAGGCAATTGATGAATCCTTATAAAACGGCCCTTCAATCAATGAGTGTTTTCGTTCTTCTCCCACTGATTGGTCGTTGAGTGAAATCAGGACATTAGCTGGCGCTTTACAGACGGTCATCTGTGTTAAAGTTATGGTTTGAAGCAATGTAACGTGAAGGTGGGGAAAGGGGAAACTTATACACCTATTTTTTGCTCAGTTTCCCCTATCCGCATTTGAGCAGGTAATCACACGTCTATTTCCTCCTGAATGTCCTGAATTAGCCCGCATCTGAGACACTCAATTACCTTATACGACGCTATTTTCTTCATAAAGTTCCTATCTCTTAAGACTGGAGCGTCATGATCGGTTCATCCGCTTCATCAAGTACTTAATAACATCATCTTTACCGCCTAGGTCGTCACAATCTAGCTCGTTTCCCTTCACTTGTTCCAAGTAATCCACATCTCGCATTCCGGCGACATAATTAAGAAACGGCAGAGGGTATTCACCGTTTGCGTGACAGTTTTCTGAATGATGAGCCCATGATTTCAGTTCGATTTTTGTTCTTAATTGACATCCCTCATACGTATTTTGAATGGTTCCTCGCACTTCTTCGATCGTTGTCCAGTCAGAGTTATTCTGCATTGTCGTCCCTCCCTCTAACTTTTTTACATGTATCTAGAGGGTAACATCTCTATTCCAATGTGACAACGGATGCCATTACTCACACTACAACAAGTGGTACGTTAGTCTTTCACTCAATCTATCGCCCCATTAGATATATTGGGTATGTCTTCATATATCGTCTTTTCTCATTTCTTCTAGTTTTCCTTCGAGGGCTTTTTGGATGGCGTGAGCTACACCGTGCTCTTTATTGGATATGGTATGATAACGGCATATTTGCTTAATTCCGTCTTCTGCATTTCCCATGGCGACTCCTATTCCTGCCATTTGTAGCATCGAGACATCGTTGAAATGATCGCCAAGTGCCATCACATCGGACATATCAATACCTAAAGTGCTAGCAAAATGCGCAAGTGCATAGCCTTTTTGCCCCCTAGGTGCATTAAATTCTAAGTTGCCTTTTGCTGATGTGGTCATAACAAGCTCCGGCGTCTCCTTAAATCGTTCTCGAACCGTGTTTAATACGTGTTTGTCCATTGAAAAAGTAAGAATTTTATAAATATCAGTCGTGTTATCCTTTATCACGTCACTGAAATCATCAACAAGCTCGATTCTCTCCTCTCGGAAACGTTTTTTCGCGAATTGCAAAATAGTGTCATCGTCCACACCGGCTGTATTGGCACTTTTAAAAATATCAAGCACGCCAGTTAAAAACCGCTCATAATCCGTGGAAAAACCGCCTTTGTTCGTAAACATTTCATAATAAAGTCCGTGTTCACTGCACACTTCATCCACCTTTACAGCAACATACTTGTCCAGTGGTACACTTGTCAACAACGTACCTTCTTCATCATAGGTTTCAGCTCCGTTCAAGCTAATGATCGGACAATTCAATCCTGCTTCCTGTAACGGCGCTTTTGCAAAGCTATAAGACCGCCCTGACACAATGACAACACTTACTCCGGCCTTTTGGGCTCGCTTAATCGCTTGCGCTGTTTCATCACTAACTTCCGCTCTTTCATTCAACAGTGTGCCATCTAAATCTGATGCAATGAGTTTCACTTTATTCACCTTTGCCTCTCTACGAAAAATCCAACAATTCTTATACGAATTGACTCCCACAGCCTTCTACACTCACTATGAAAAAAACTAGTCATTTCTACATATTGAGTTCAATTCCCCCCCATAAATCCCCTTCTATTCCTTACATTTAATCCGCCTTTCCTCTCTTTCCCTTCACGCTATAAAAAACCTAGCCGTTGTCAGTCTCTGTTTTAAAGAGTCTGGCAACAGCTAGATGACATACAGCCAAGAGTGTTTTAATCTAACACTTCTCCATTTGTCGCAATGACGTTTTTGTACCAATCAAAGCTTTTCTTTTTATAGCGTTTATTAGAGCCTTTTCCTTCGCTATCTCGATCCACATAAATATACCCGTAGCGTTTTTTCAATTCAGCCGTTGAAGCACTGACTAAATCAATCGGACCCCATGAGGTATAACCAATTAAGTCAACACCATCACCGACGGCTAGTTTCATTTGTTCAATATGGGCTCGTAAGTAATCAATGCGATAGTCATCATTGATCGTCCCATCATCTTCAAGTTTATCTACAGCTCCCATACCATTTTCAACAATGAACAGTGGTTTTTGATAACGGTCGTACAGTTGATTACACACTGTACGCAAGCCAACAGGATCAATTTGCCATCCCCATTCTGTCGCTTTTAAATAGGGATTTTTCACCCCTAGTAATAAATTTCCACCAGTCTGGTTCTTCAAATGTTCCGGATCGGTCGTGGCTACGAATGACATATAATAACTAAAGCCAATATAGTCCACGGTACCCTCTCGTAAAATGTGATCATCACCATCCTCCATTTGGATGGTAATGTTCTGTTCTTCTAAGTAATTTTTCACATACGTCGGATAGTAGCCTCGTGACTGTACATCTGAAAACATGAGTGTATGCCTATCTTGCTGGAGCGCCTTAAACATATCTTCTGGCTTCGAGGTGTACGGGTATGTGTTCATCGACGCAATCATACACCCGATTTGCAACTTCGGATTAATCGCATGCCCAGCTTTAACAGCAAGAGCACTGGCTAAAAATAAATGGTGAATCGATTGATAAATAGCCTGCTCATTTCTTTCTCCATCCTCAAATAATAACCCACTCCCGGTAAATGGCGCATGGAGACTCACATTGATTTCATTAAATGTCATCCAATAGGTGACTTTCTTATGATAACGCTCGAACAACGTCTTCGCATAACGCTCATAAAACGCCACCAATTTTCGGTTTTTCCAGCCACCATATTTTTTCACGAGCTCCAGAGGCATCTCATAATGAGAAATTGTCACAACAGGCTCAATATCATACTTTAACAATTCATCAATGACACGATCATAAAATGCTAGCCCTTTTTCATTTGGCGTTTGCTCATCTCCATTTGGATAAATTCGCGTCCAAGCAATCGACAGCCGAAACGCCTTAAATCCCATTTCTGCAAACAACGCAATATCCTCTTTATACGTATGATAAAAATCGATTCCCTCATGATACAAATTAAATGTTTCCATCGAAAAATCAGGTGGACTCATAATACCGTTCGGTGACACATCAGCCGTTGACAGTCCTTTCCCGTCCTCTTGGTAGGCTCCTTCTAATTGGTTAGCTGCCACAGCACCTCCCCACAAAAAACCTTCTGGAAATCTCGCTAATTGACTCATCGTCTCATCGCTCCCTTTCAATAATGCTTGTCATTTAAGTATCTCCACTAGAGGCCTATTTTTATGTTAAAACCGTGCTCGTACATGTCTAAATGGTCATAAGATATTTAATATCTCTGTCACCTCTATTGACGCTATACTCACGATGAGTAAAAAAAGAGAAGGAAGGAAATAAGGCCCCTTCCTTCATGTCACACCACTTTCACTTACCTTACTAGTGTAATTAAACTATCACCAGGCTTTAAATGTGTTTCCTCAGTGGTCATTAAATTATAGTCACTCTTGTTAGACACCACAATTGGTGTGGATAAGTCAAAACCGGCCGCTTTAATGCCTTCTATGTCAAACTCAATTAATAGCTGGCCTTTCTCAACGCGTTCCCCTTGCTTCACATTAGCCGAGAAAAACTGACCGTCTAATTGAACAGTATCCATACCGATGTGAATTAAAAGCTCTGCTCCGTTATCAGTCGTGATGCCGATAGCATGCTTTGTCGGGAACAACGCTGATACGGTCCCTGCTGCTGGCGCAAACAACTTCCCTTCTGATGGAATGATAACGGCCCCTTTTCCTAATGCCCCTGTAGAAAACGCTTCATCTTTAATGTTTGTTAGAGGCACCACTTCCCCTGAAAATGGGCTTGCAATCACTTCGCTATCTTTTTTTTCGCCTGTTGGTGCCACGTTAGGCTCAACTGGTGCATCCGATGCTGTTAATCCTGCTTTTTCAATCGGCGCTTCATCATCATTCACGCCACCGAAAAGGTATGTCAACACAAAGGCAAGAACAAAGGCTAGTAATGCTGCGAAAATCGGCCCCCACACAGTAATGTTAAGACCTTCAGGCCCGATAAATGATGGGATTTGGAAAATACCTAATCCACCTAGTCGGTAACTTGCCCCACCTGTTAGGCCGATAATCGCGCCCCCGATACCTGCCGCAATACAACTGTAGATAAATGGTTTTTTCTTCGGAAGGGTAACCCCATAAATCGCCGGTTCTGTTACACCGAAAATCCCAGAAATAAAGGCTGGAATACTAAGTGTTTTTAATTGTTGGTTACGTGTTTTCAACCAAACACCAAGAACTGCACCAATTTGTGCGAATGTGGTGGCAAACATCATGGCTAGGACTGGATCTGCCCCCATCGTTGTTAAGTTGTTAAGGGCAATCGGTATGAGGCCCCAGTGTAATCCGAATATCACGATCACTTGCCATAAACCACCGACGAACAGACCTGCAATAACTGGACTTAGATTATAAATAAAGATTGTTGCTTGGCCAAGGATTTGGCTTAACCAAGTGGCAACCGGTCCAATTACGATAAAGGTAATTGGTACAACAATGATTAATGTAAAAAACGGTACTAAGAACATTTTCACGACATCTGGAATGATCTTCTTAACCCATGCCTCTACACGTGAAGCGAAGAATGCTGCTAAAATAATTGGAATAACGGATGACGCATAGCTCATTAAAATAACTGGCATTCCGAATAACGAAATGTAAACAGGTGATTCAAAAATCGTACCTCCAAACAACACATACAATGGATCTCCTGCTATTAAAGCTTCCACGCCCGGGTGAACGAGTGACGCCCCAATAGCTATCCCAATAAACGGTGCACCGCCAAATTTCTTAATGGCTGTGTAGCCTAAGAAAATCGGGAAAAAGTGGAAGAGTGAATCCCCGATAATCTCAAGAAGCTCATAAGCGCCTTGACCTGGGGCTAACCATCCAAGCTCCAAGAATAAGGCGTTTAACCCTTTGATCATCCCTGTTGCCGCTAAAACGCCGAGGACCGGTGTAAAAATACTTGCAATAATATCAATTAATCGATTGAATAAGTTCGTGTCTTTATCGTCTTCTTCCTCTGCTTCCTTTTGTGTAGAAAATCCACCTACTTCCACGACAGCTTTATACACATCTGGTACGTGGTTGCCGATCACCACCTGATATTGGCCGCCGCTTTGCATAACAGTGACCACATCGGCCATGTTTTTCAACGCGTCAGTTTGCGCTTTACTTTCATCTTTGAGCTTAAAGCGCAGCCTTGTAATACAATGAACAACACTTTTAACGTTTTCAACTCCGCCAACTTTTTCAATAATATCCTTTGCCAGTTGTTCGTATTTCATGTCTTTTCCCCACTTTCTTTTATATTTGGCAAATAAAAAACCTGATCTGACCTGAAATACAAATTAGACATTTGTATAGCAAGTCAAATCAGGTTATGCCCTATGAAGGTAACATTCCCACTAGGTATTTAGTTACTTTCTGATTTCAGTATATTCTCTCATCTCCAAAATGTCAACGCTTTCATTGAGATTATTTTTTATTATAAGACATTTTATTTTATATATCATCCATTTTATTGAACTTACCTGTGATATTCATACCTCTTCGTCACCCTTTGAATGTGGACCGTTAAATAGACCATTTCATCCTTTGAAATATGCCACTTGTAACTTTCTGCTAAATACAACTTGATTTTTTCACTGCATTGAAATGCTTCAGGATATTTTTCATGTAATTGTTCATATAAGAAGTGATCATTCGTCTCTACAATACGTTCTTGCCGAATAAACCTCATGGCAAAAAAGCGCAAGTGAGTTAAGAAACGTTCATAATTAATTGATGTTTCGTCTAACTCCATTTTAAAATGATATTTAACAATTGTGAGTATCGTATTAACCATTTCTGTTACTTGAACGGCTGTGGCCATATTTTCACCTGAAAGTTGGCTATTTACTAAATGCAGGGCAATGGAGGCCGCTTCGTCTTCTGATAACGTGACACCTGCCTCTTTTTCAATGATGTCTAACGCCTTTAAAGAAATGTTATATTCTTGTTTGTAGTATTTGCGTATTTCCCATAACAGGGGATTCTTCATCTCGATCCCTTGATGGTGGCGAGTAATCGCGAAACTAATATGATCGGTCAAAGCAACATACAAATAATCATCCAGTTTATACGGCAGCTGAGATGTGGCGTAATCTAATATTTTTGCAGCGATGTTAAAGTGCAGTTCCGGGGTTTCGCGTAGTAATGTCACAAGCTTTTCGGACATGCCATGCTTCTCAAGAACAAATGTCTTCTCAATTTTAGATTGCTCGATTGTTTGACCCACTTTCTTCATAAAAGCTAGTCCCTTGCCCATCACAACAATTTCTTGACCTTGATCGTTCGTGGTGACAACGACATTATTATTTAGTATTTTTTTTATCCTCATAGTCCCCCACTCGCTTTATATCATGACATTTTTTCCCGTAACGCTTGCCCTACGTATTAAAAAAACCCAACTTTGAAATAGGGGTCCCTCACTTAAAGGTTCCCTTTGTCAAACTTAGGTTTTGCCTGCAGCACAGTAACAATCCATTTATTCTTTTTTGTAATCGCTTTCTTAATTAGTACCATGGTAGGATGGCATTGTCAAGACCTGTCGAAAAGAGATAGTCGACGGTCTATTTTTTGTAACACCTGTTCTACAGGGACTAGCAGCATATGTCCCTCGAATGAAGCAAGCACAAATAACAAAAAGGCCTAATTGTCACGGTGATGAGAGACAATTAAACCTTTTATATCGCCTTACTGTTTTAAAACGTTGTACAAATAGCCGAGAAGTCCACCAATGATACTTGGCACAATCCATCCTACTCCTTCGGCATGGAGAGGAAGGTAGCCAACTATGTCAGCAATTTCCCCCATTTTTAATCCAGCTGTAGCTAGTCCGTCATAAATCCCTATCAACAAGGCACCGATAATTGCCCCACAATAAACAGGACGGGAAAGCGGTAGCACGGTATGAATGAGGGATAGGGCAATCAAGACGATTGTAACAGGATACATCGCAATCAATATTGGTAAAGAAAATGAAATAAGTTGAGTCAAACCTAAATTGGCCATCGTCAAACTAAATAAACTGATAACAGCTATAATCACAGGATAAGAGACATTTTTCAAACGGCTACTCAAAAATTCACCACATGCAGAGACTAAACCAACTGACGTGGTTAGGCATGCGCCTGTTATGATAATGGCTAACAAAACGGTCCCAAAAGGTCCAAATAAGCGAGCGGTTACTGCGATTAAAACAGCCCCACCATTTTCCATATGGCCAATAACGTCAACACTGGTAGCGCCGATATAAGCTAACGTCACATAGACAAACGACAACGCGATTCCTGCAATGATTCCTGCTTTAATGGTATATGATCTCACATCTGGAACATTGATAACCCCTTTTTCTTGAATACGGCTAATGATCACAATCCCAAACACGAGAGCCCCCATGGCATCCATCGTTAAAAACCCTTCGATGAACCCTGTGAAATACGCCCCATCTATGTAAGGACCAGTTGCACGGCCTACGTCTCCTAATGGTGAAGTAAACCCTCTAATAGCAAGAATTACAATGGCCGTGAATAAAATCGGTGTCAATACTTTCCCGACCCGATCCACGAGTTTTGCCGGATTAAGAGCAAGCCAAAAGGTTACCCCGAAAAACACGAGTGTCGACAAAAATAACGTGAGCGCGTTAGCTGACGACAGAAATGGGACGACACCTACTTCATAAGCAACAGTTCCGGTTCTCGGAATACCAAAAAACGGACCGATCGTTAAATAAATAACAACTGGAAAAATAAGGGCAAAAATACGATGAACCCTATTTGCCAATACATCTAAGTCCCCTTCAACTTGCGAGATAGTGATGATGGCTAATAAGGGAAGGCCTACCCCCGTCACTAAAAAACCACCAATACTGGGCCACATTGCTTCACCAGCTTGTTGGCCTAAGTGGGGTGGAAAGATTAAATTCCCTGCCCCTAAAAACAAAGCGAACATAAAAAAACCTAAAGCAAGTACTTCTTTTACTGGTAATATCTTCTTCATTACATCCTCCACTACGACGTCACATGAAACTATTTTAGAGCCATTGTTGGCACATATGGTTCACTTTCTATCCGTGCTCGTCAGTTATTCAAAAAATGTGTTTAAATAAAATATTTTGACAATTCAACTGTTAAATTGCCGTTCAACTTGTTAACCATTGCACAAACAATCACCTTTTCAATATTACCTAATAATAAAGAAAACTGCAAAACTATTTTTTAGAAACGTCTGTTTATTCCGAATCATGTATAAAACGGACCTTCAATCAGAACATCAGCATGATAGTATAAGGTGATTTATCAACTAGCAGATTCACCTACGATCCTTCTGCCAACTTGTAGACTTTCCTAATTCCTGTCGCCTTTAACACTTCCCATTTTTTCGTTTGCACGACACAAACACCTGTATATTCTCTAAAACCCACAGTGTAAAAGAGTATGTATTTGCTCTACAACATAATCAATAAATGAAAGAGGGTAAAAGGAAATTTACAGAACCTACAAAAAATAAAGATAAACGACCGCCCTACTGCTTTTTTATACGAATTCAGATTTCTACTATAAATAATTCAAAATAAGACGTCAAAATTCGAATAATGAATGTGGCTTTCACTATAGGCGGACGCTTTTGCTGAGGGCTTGTCTTCAGCCTCATAGAGTCGTCGATCTTACGTTTCAGTCACTTTTATCATCCGCATATTATTCGTGTTATAGCCTTAAAACATCATGAAGAAAGCAATCGATTTATATCAAAAAAAGGTCTTAAGTAAACGTACTTAAAACCTTCTTTCCAATAGGTGTAGATAGGGACCCGTTACTTAAGTGCTTCTTCAGACTTTGTCGCTGAGCTTATTTTTCTCTCAGCGACATTTAGCCACTTTATAGAATTATACCCCATATTCAACCTACTAAATTTAGCTATTCGCTCATTGAGCACTTCCTTTTTTGATCCATTCTGCTATTTGCACCGTTCGTTTCGCTTGATATTTCACCGCTTCTTCTACATTTTCTTGCATGTTCCCCTCCTGATCCACCGTCACACTCACACCATATGGATTGCCGCCAGAAGAGAATTGAACTGGGTCCGTATAACCGGGAGATGCAATAATGGCACCCCAATGATGTACTGTTGTATAAAGCGATAAAATCGTTGCTTCCTGTCCGCCATGAGCATTACTTGCAGAAGCCATGGCACTAATTGCTTTATTCGCTAATTTACCATTAAACCAGAGCCCACCAGTCGTATCTAAAAATTGTTTCATTTGTCCTGGCACGTTGCCAAAGCGTGTTGGGATACTGAACACAATGGCATCTGCCCATTCCAAGTCATTTAGTGTGACCTCAGGAACAGCTTTCGTCGCTTCAATATGTGCCTGCCACGCTGGATTTGACGCAATTGCTTCTTCGGGCGCTAATTCCGGTACCTTTAACACTTTGACCTCTGCACCAGCAGCGCGCCCTCCTTCTTCTGCCCATTGTGCCAATTGATAATTTGTTCCTGTTGAACTGTAATAAATTATAGCTAAATTAACCTTTGCCATTTTGTCTCCTTTCTATATCTCTCATTTTATATAAGCTTTATACGATTAGCTTCTACAAATATCCAGGAAACATACAAATCATTTGGCTACTTATAATAATTTGTCTTTGTTTGAGGACTCTTCCTTCAATCGAGATATTAAGCTTATTATCTATGATATTTACTAACCCCCCACCACTTGAATCAAAAAATCCCGAGCATTATAAAAACCCCCACGATTAGCTGACTAACCATGAGGGTTATCTATAAACAGGTGGGTTTACCACTGAAAATAAACACTTTCTTTTTTCTCTTATTCTATCTCTATTTGGCTAAAAGAAAATGTTTCATTAAACTCATCATCTGCTGTACTAAAACTGACATCAAAGCTTGATTGATTTAGTTCCTTTTCTATCTCCGCCAAATCCATTGTTGAAGTCCCATATAAACGAAGAACGGGGTCCTCATCATCTAAATAGATTTTGGAGGAGTAGGTACGGCTAGAATTTGTCTGATTCCATGCAATGCTAATTGGCCATTCTGCTTTCATGCGATACCATGTTATGGGATCATCTATCCCTGTATTTTCCCAATAGACTTCGATAAGCCAATCACCTACTTCGGCTGATTCTGCCGTTGTTTTAGTTAGCTCATAATACATCGTCATATTCTCTCCAGGAACCTCCCCAGTATAAGACGCTTCTACTTCCTCCTGTCCAGGCGTTAAATAAAAAAATACTATAACCCCAATTAATACTAGTGATGTTAAGAAATAAATAAGTTTTACTTTAGTCATGTCCTACCTCCATTTATCATTTATATAATAAATATCCATGTTAAACAAGGTGAGATCTGACTAAAAAACAGCGCGATTTATTCTAACAATTAGAAACAGCTTAAGACTTTAGTCCATGTCTCATACCTCTTTTAATTACCTTGCCTCACTGCTAACGTCTTCGCGTCACTATTATAGATCTATTATGATAATTGTGGAAAATCTTTTTCCGTTCCCACCAATACGGCATTATATCGAATTGGTTATCTCAATCATTGAATGTATGATTAAAGGATATTCCTTACGCAAATCTGTGAAGTTAATCGGGAATGTTATTCACGTCACTATATTCTACCGGAGGCACAAACTCTTAATATCACTAAAACAAATGGAATTTATCAAATTTTCAAGGTATTGTTGAAATGGACGAGATCTATTTCTTATACTCTGAAAAAGGTATGTCTATATATCCATTCAAGTCTGATGGAAAAGTGTGCATACAAAGGGCCTCTATCACATCTAGAACGTCAGCAACTACCATCCAGATGGATGGAGCGATTTAACGGTGTAGCACGAAAGTCTCTAAACAATTATTTGGCTTGGATTCAAGTATTAGAGATCCATCACCAGTGAATGAAATTACATTGACCAATCTGATGACAAAAGGTTATTCAATCCCAAATTCGGAAACATATAATACATTTAGATTATCAAAATTCAATGTATAAACATTATTTCTTTAATTTAACTAACGTTAAAAATAAGTGGATGTTTTAAATACAAAGAAAAGAAAATCTATCAAGAAAGAAGGATTCAAAATGGCTTATTGTAAAGTTCGCCAAGCAGAAATATATTACGAAGATTTAGGGACAGGAACACCTATTATAATGATACACGGGTTTTCACCAGACCATCGTTTAATGAGTGGTTGTATGGAACCTGTATTCGAGAAGAGGGGGGGATGGAGGCGAATCTATATTGACCTTCCAGGAATGGGATTAACAAAAAATTATAACGGGATTAGTAATTCTGACGAAATGTTGAATGCTGTAATAGACTTTATTCAGGCTATAATTCCCGACGAAAAATATCTAATAGTAGGTGAATCTTATGGGGGTTATTTAGCTAGGGGTATTATTCATAAACAAAAAGAAGGAATACTTGGTGCGGCATTCATTTGCCCAGTTATTAAACCCTATGCTCAAGATAGAACCGTTGAGAAGCACAAAATAGTACAAACAGATGTAGAATTTATTGGAAAACTAACAAAGAAGGAGTTAGAGGACTTTAGAAACAATAATGTTGTCCTTGATGAGTCCACTTGGTTAAGGTATCGAGAAGAAATTTTGAGTGGAGTTAATATTGGAGATGGACCCTTTCTAGAAAGAGTCCAAAAAAATTATAGTTTCTCCTTTAAGATTGACCAATCTGATTTTAGTAAACCTAGTATATTTCTTTTGGGAAAACAAGACTCTACTGTTGGATATAAGGATGCACTTGAATTACAAAGTAAATATCCCCGGGGAACTTTTGGAATATTAGATAAAGCGGGTCATAACTTACAAATTGAACAACCGCAACTTTTTAACACACTGATAAATGAATGGTTAGATAGAGTTGAAGAGACTCTTAATAATAAGTGACGTTAATTCAAGACAATAAACCTACATAAGAATTTCCAAATAGGAAGTTCTATTATTCTTCTTTAGATATCAACATTAAATTTTAACAAAGCCATTATATAAAATGACAAGACATGGGTATGGTCACTTTAGAGATGTTAGCTCGCTTCCCATTTTACTACTAAATAGCATGAAATGCCTTGTGCTTCGTACTTAAGCGATACTTTCCAGGGGATACCCCATACTGCCTTTTAAAAAGACGATAGAAGTACGAGTAGCTTCCAAATCCGCACTCTTCTGCTATATGGTCTAATGTATACGTTGTATGCTTTAAAAGGTCCATCGCTACTGACAATTGGATTTCATGGGAATAGGCTATGATCGTCTTTCCTAAGCTACTCTTGAAAAGATGTGCTGAACGCGAAACACTTAGACCTGCATGCTGTGCCACATCTTCTACCTTTAAATTCGAGCTGGCGTTTTCTTCAATGTATCTCATCATTCTTGTAACAGCATAGGGACGATGAGAATGTAGTTTTGTTTCATTAGCGCTCCGTTCCAAGGATACGCATAATAATCGCAGTAAATAGTGAAGAATTTCTTCATTTTTCTCAGAAATTGAACGCCGATCTTCAAGAATCATATATCTCCAGATACCGAGGATATTTTCATCAAGACCGATTTGACTATAAGAAGGTTTACCGGACCGGCACCACCATGAGTCAATCCAACTACCTTCACAAAACACATGATAATCTCCGCTATTTCCTCCGCTCTCCACACTTAATTCAAAGGTATCTTCAGGATGTATCAATAGGAGAGTCCCTTTTTCTACTACAAGCTCTTTTTGATTCAATATAACCTTGCATTTACCTTCTGTTTGCAGACGCAACAAATAACCTGGTATACGCGGTTTAAATTTCATATCAAAGCGTTGAGTATGCAGAGAATAACCGCAAAATTTAATGGCCACGGAAACCCATCTCCTTCCAAAGAAGATAATAGCAGTATCGTACATATTGTCATTGTATCATCCATTTTAATCAAGACCATTGGACATTATGATGTAATCAAACATCCCCATAATCTGTTCTATCAAAGGAGGGTAAACAATGTGTCTACTCAAAGCCATCCGCCAGATGCGTGACTAGTATCCTCGCATTCGGGCTAACACATTGATTTAAATTTAATAAGACCAAGGAGTCTTTAGTCACATCTTTTTTTAAAAACATAGATAGGGAGGTTTTAACGATGGCGAAAAAAGCACTTATCGTTTGGGGTGGCTGGGATGGGCACGAACCCGAGCAGGTCGCCCATATTTTTAAGGACATACTCATGGAAGAAAATATTCACGTCGAGATGTCAGACACACTTGAAGCCTATGCTGATGCGGAAAAACTAAAGTCCTTCGATTTAATCGTCCCCCATTGGACCATGGGACAGATAAAGGATCACTATGTTCATCATATTTCTGATGCTGTTCAACTTGGTGTCGGCATAGCAGGGTGTCACGGTGGCATGTGTGATTCTTTTCGTGACAATGTCCTTTGGCAATTCATCACAGGTGGGAACTGGGTAGCTCATCCCGGCGATGACGGTGTTGAATACACCGTTCACGTTAAACATTCTTCCAGCCCTCTTCTTAATGGGATCGACGATTTTAACGTATGCAGTGAACAATATTATATGCACGTGGACCCTGCAGTAGAAGTTCTCGCTACCACCCGTTTCCCTGTCAGCGAAGGCCCTCACGTTTACAACAAGACGGTTGATATGCCTGTTGTCTGGACAAAACGCTGGGGACAAGGAAGGGTCTTTTATTGTTCATTAGGCCATAAAGCAGACATTATCAGAAAGCCTGAAGTCACAACGATAATGCGTCGTGGGCTGTTGTGGGCCGCTGAAGGAAGAGTTGACACTAGCCGTTCGTAGACAAAGGAAAAGAAACCAAAGTCTGGCACTAAAATGATAAATTATTGGAGGAGAATAGCATGACCATGATAAAAGCAGGTCTTGTCGGTTGTGGAAATATCAGTTCAATTTACTTGGAAAATTGTCATAAATTAGATCACCTTACTATTGTCGCATGTGCAGATTTAAACCATAAAAAAGCTCAAGCTCAAGCTGCAAACTATCATATCCCCAATGTTTGCAAAACAGATGAATTACTGCAAAATCATGACATTGAGCTAATCATTAACTTAACGACACCTGATGCACATGGGCCAGTTTGTATTCGTGCATTGGAAGCAGGAAAGCACGTTTATACTGAAAAACCGTTAGCCGTGACTCTGGAAGAAGGGCAACATATGCTAAAACTCGCAAAAGAAAAAGGACTACTAGTGGGCTGTGCACCCGATACCTTCTTAGGAGCTGGTATTCAAACAGCCCTCCAAGCGATTGAACAGGGGGAAATAGGTAAACCAGTAGGCGCTTCAGCCTTCATGATCGGCCGTGGTCATGAACATTGGCATCCTGACCCTGCGTTTTATTATGATGTTGGCGGCGGCCCAATGTTCGATATGGGGCCTTATTATTTAACAGCTTTAACGGCCTTACTTGGCCCAATGACTCGACTATCAGGGTCTGCTCGTGTGAGTTACCCCGAACGGACGATTTTAAGTGAACCTAAATATGGGGAAAAAATACAAGTTTCAACGCCTACCCATATCGCAGGAATCATTGATTTTGACAATGGCGCTGTAGCATCTATCACCACAAGCTTCGATGCCTTCGGTGGCTCATCTCTCCCACATATTGAGATATATGGTGATGAAGGCACTCTTCTCGTACCTGATCCTAACACATTTGGTGGCCCTGTGAAGTTACGTAAACGAGACAAAAAGGAGTTTGTCAGCCTTCCATTATCGGAGCACAATACTGAAAACAGCCGTGGGATTGGAATTGCTGATATGGTTCATTCTATTCTTAATGACACACCGCATCGCGCCAATGGGGAGTTAGGTTACCACGTTTTAGAAGCAATGCATGGCTTTCACACAGCCTCTTCCTCAGAAACGTATTATAAAATGCAGAGCACTTGCCAAAGGCCTGAACCGTTGCCGGCAGGTTTTCATATCCTCCAAAACTAATCACGCTAATCAGCCCCCCTCTCTTTATGCATTTTCACAAAGAGAGGGGAATTCTTGCCATCATTACTTATTCAACAGCCATAAAACGAAACTTCAACTAGGATATTAGCGGCCGTTATTTCCCCACCTTCAAATAGATGGCTTATCCATGTCTCATTCGCGCAATTTTCAACATTCAATCTTTAGCCACGTCCGATGACGAATCTAGAGACACATCCCCGTCTTCTCGTTTTATTCTCTCTTTTATACATCCATTTTCCAATACAATAACCTCATCAAACAACGGATGAGTAACAAGCTCTTGATCATGTGCTGCGACAACTAACATCTTTCCATCTTCTTTTAAAGCACTAAGCAAGGATAATGCACGCTTATAACTGTCATCATCTAATGCGTTAAATGGCTCATCAAGTAATAAAATATCTGGTTTTTCCATAATGGCTTGGCATAAACCTAACCGTTGCTTCATTCCTAATGAATACTTTTTTACTTGTTCATGACGCTGATCATACAACTCTACTTTTTTTAACGCCTTGAGGATCTCCTCTTCCGTTATTCTCTTATTTATTGCTGCTAAGTACTTCAAATTATAAAGCGCTGTTTGGCCTTCTAAAAAATCTGGATTTTCTATCATCACACCGAATGTATAAGGTTTATCGTTGGACACATCACCTTTTGAAGGCTTTATTAAACCGCAAAGCAACCTTAACAACATCGTTTTTCCACTACCGTTATGCCCTCTTACTAAATAACCCTTCCCTTCTTCAAAATCTATATTTATGTCTTGTAAGACATCCTTTTCCTTAATCGTTTTTGAAACTGCTTGCACGTTTATCATCGCTTATTATCTCCTTTAAATTCATAGTGATTAACTAGCCGACTTAATAGAACGTAAGAAACGAAGAGAATAATAAATTTCCCTACCAAAACGAGCAACGTATTTTCCAATACGTCTATGGAGCCCGCTACAAACAAGCTGGTATACAAACTGTGAGCAGATCCTATTTGCAAAAATAATAAAGTTATAATCACGCTGAAATAAACCCAAGACTTACTTACATACAGTAACAGCAAGCCAACAACGACATTCCCCCAAAATAAAAAGTTGATCAAATAGGCAACAAAAACAAATATAAGAGCTTTAATCTCACCTGTGTTTAAGGGGAAAGAGAATACAAGATTGACTACTAGCATTAAACTCGTTAGTCGGCTCACAACACCCAGTAGTTCCAACTGGATTTTCTTTAAAAATGCTTTTCTGGAACTTCTGACAACAAGGTAGGGGCCTAATGAAAGGAGCTCATCTACCTTAGTCATAATGAAAAAGACGAAGAGGGCTTGAATACCTAAATTTAATACGAGTAAAAAAGTAGATACTTGGCCTGTTGCCCAATCTACCCCCGCAAGCCCTTGAAAGACTGCCGAAAAACCCGACATATCTGTTGTTTTTACAGACGCGAAATTAATAAGTGACATAATGAGTAACGTCCAGATGATATATTTTCTCAATTTAATATCTCCTTGCGCTTCCCTATATAATAAATAAAGTACATTAAAATAGGGGTTACAAATGATAGCGTTGTCCAATACGCTTTTATTAACACTGAATCATCTGTCATATAGGTAAAAAAAACAATCCCGTGGTAGGTAATGAGTAAAACGAAACTTATGACTATATTTATAAATAAAGAGGGTATTTTTTTATTGGTCATAAGATAGACCACTGCGTACGTCATATAAACAAATAGGCAATACAGTATAAATTTTAAAAGAGGTGCTATTAACGACAGATTCAGCTCTATCGCTAACCCCTTAGCGAAGACAACGCTTAAAAGAACAGTTAGCGTACTTATCACAAACACAGCACTGATAAGTATGCCGTACGTGATCATTTTAATGGGGAGTTTCTTCGTGTAACGACTAACTAAAAGTGGATTAAGAAACTCCTTTCTTGTGACGTAAAGAAATAACACGAAAAATAGTGTCGTATTAAACAGTAATTTTTGTGGTCTTATTAATAGCTCTTCAAACATGAGATAATCGAATGTTTGAACTGCTGTTACTTCTATAAATTGGACCGTCACAAACACGAGCGTCACCGTATAAAAAAGAAACCATATATAAGTGCCCTTATTCAAAATCATAGTAAATAACTCTTTTCGTATTTTTTAATATTCGTTATAGCCAAAACAAGTAAGAAAATAATTAACAGTGAAGGAAGTGTCACTACCGACAATACAAAACTTTGGAAACCTGCATCTGATGCTTGATAAAAATAAATACCTAGCAGGTAATGATCACTTACAAAATACCACGTCGCTTGATAGAGTGAATAACCTAACTCATATAAGACACTGCCGAGAAACGATGATAAAATAAACGTCACAAAGTAAAATATAAATGGCATAATTTGCAGTAAATATTTATTCTTCACAACATGAGTTAGTAATGACGTAGCCGAAACAACAAGGCACGTATAAATGATTAATAGAATAATATGACCTATCATCATTAAAAAATGATTTGCCCCATTTACCTCACCTAACCCCGTAATAAGAAAATCAGAATAACCTCCCCATAGTATTAAGCTTAAGAGAGCTAATAAGCTAAAGTAGACTAAGATAAATGTGATGATATAAAGACATTGAGCTGTAAGTAGAGATAAAATATATTTTTTATATCCCATTTTAGACACCATGATAGCGCCCATTCCCGCATTTAAATGATAGTAGGATACTGCACAAAGGTGTATACCAAACCCGATAAGTAAAATAACGACAAATACGATATAAAAATCGGGCGAAAATAAAAAATGATCTAAAAAAGCCATCCCATTATACCCTTCAAGTGTAAGCTTAGCACCTTCTATATTTAAATCTGCAGGGTTTAAAGCAATTTGCTCTTTCCAATCATTTTTCTCGATGCGGGTCATGTAATAGCTGACGATCACAGGGAGAGAAATGGCTAATAAAATAAGTATATTAAAACGGGATTTTATGTAACGTAAATACTCATGTTTTATCATCTGACATCCATCCTTTATAAAGGAGTAACAGCGAAAGCAGCCCTCCCGCTGTCACTATTATCATTGGTTTAATGTGCGTTATGTCTGCTTGTAATAGTATCTGTACCAACTTGATTCCAGGCCGGTCTAATTTGCGCATAATAATTGTAGCCAGGTAATGCGTTATTCGTACTATTGGTGTACACCTGATTTGTGTTTGAAAGCGTAACGGCATTTCCTCTTAAAGCATTATTAGAGTTAACCATCCGTTTCTGAGGGTTACTCCACATAGTCTTTGTACTAGCAACCGCACTCCACTCTAATCTCGACGTTGTTTTCCCTGAGAAAGCCCCTGTTCTTTTCCAACCATCTGAAGAGTTTAATGACGTATCTGACCACGATGACCAATTGGCTTCTGCTGTTGATGGTAAAGCTAAAGGTGCTGTAAATGTAACAGCCGTCAATAAACAAATACCTAACATCATTTTTTTCATCATAGCAAAACATCTCCTTTAATTTTCTTCAAGATAATGTAAAAACAAACCCTTTGTCTTTCTCCTGACTGACGTCCATTTCTAAATAAACTGATTGACTTGCTTTTATTAGCTCCCTCACCCCCTTCAAAACATCAACATTCATTCATGTATGTTAAAACGGAAGATGAGTTTGACATAAAAAAATAGATTGTGAACAACTCTCTTAAAAACAACAATTTTAAATAATTCTATTTATCTCCATCTATGGATCAGCGTACATCTATTCCTTTTAATTGTAAACCATTGTAAGAGAGTTCAATAGAAGCTTGAAAAAAGGTAGATTAACAGCCTATAAGTTATCATCTTTTATTTTTTCTTTTAAGAAACCGATCTCTCTTTTGTAAAAACGTAGAATTTCCTCTTCCCTTACTTGAACTAATATCACTACACAAATACATTTGCATAAAACAACTTAAACAGTGATCTTTCTCTCCGTTACAAACGAACGCTTTCTAGGGTATCATCTTCAGCCTTTTTTCAAAACAAGAGGTTTTAGAGACTATTTATCACCGTGCATGTTTAAAATTCAATTAATAAACAAAAAAAAGAACAGTCTACAAAAAGTGACTGTCCGCTTGAATGACGAATTGTGATTGTTCATAGTTGTATGTGATTTTTGAGAAATCAAATGGCTGACCATTCGTTAAATGAAAGACCGTTTCAACATACAATTTAGGCATACCCTGTTTCAATCCGAGGTAGCCCGCTTCCTCTTCAGTTAACATGTCCACATGAAGGTATAAATCGGAAAAGCCGACCTTCAGCCCCAATCCTTCCCTTATATAATGAAAGATGGATTCAGATACAATTTCCTTATTCAAATACGTAATAATCGCTTTATTATAAAACGACTCCTCTAAACAAAGTGTCTGCCCGTTAATATAACGGACTCTTTTGACCGAATAGACGTCATCGTCCGCCTTTATATTCAAATTAAGTGCCACTTCCTCGCTAGGCTTTATAACGTTTAATTCAATTACTTCTGTCGTAATCGTGAACTCCTCAAGATCCTTCTTAAATCCTTGGTTAGACAGTAAACTTATGTAGCCTTTTCTCTTATGCCTCCGTACAAAAATACCGCTTCCCCTTACTTGAAAGACGACCCCTTTTTTCTCTAAAAGGTCCAATGATTTCGTAATCGTGCTCTTACTCACGTCAAATTGAGCCATCAGTTTCTCTAAAACTGGCAGCTTGTCACCTTGTTGAAGGGCATGGTCCTCTATATACTTTTCGATTTCTGTGGCGATTTGCTGATACTTTAACATACGCATTCTCCATTGTTTTCTAATGTATTACCAAAATTATAGCATACCTACCTTAAAAGCTCATTCCACACTATTATATTCTAACAAAAATTTTATTTGGGTATTGATTAATTATACCGGTACAATTATAATGTAAGCGTATTGACAAACTTAAAGGGGGCTTTAAGATGGCGGAAAAAGTGAGAGATTATCCTAAGCTTGCCAAGGATATATTAGAGGCTGTGGGAGGAGAAGAAAATGTCATAGGCGTCAGCCGGTGTGCTACAAGACTTCGATTAGTACTTAAACGCTCGCAATCTAAAGCGAAAGAAAAAGTGAGTGCTATGCCTGGGGTCATTACAGTAGTGGAAAACAGTGGCCAATTCCAAGTTGTGATTGGTCAACATGTTGGTGAGGTCTATGAGGCCTTTACGAATTTAGTTAATCTGGACTTATCAGATAGTCAAAGTGAAAACAAAGGAACCGTTTTAAATCGAGTTATTGCTACGATGTCAGCCGTTTTTGCACCTTTTGTTTATATTTTAGCTGCCGCTGGTATTTTACAAGGTTCACTTATTTTACTTAATCTACTGTTTGATGACTTTGGGGCAACGGGCACTTACGAGGTTTTAAGCTTTATTTCATGGGCGCCATTTACTTTTTTGCCGATCTTCATTGCCATTACCGCTTCAAAGCATTTTAAAACCAATACGTATATTGCTGTGGCATGTTGTGCTGCATTAGTGAGTCCTACATGGGCAGAAATAGCCGCGCAAATTGCAGATGGTCACACAATAACGTTTCTAGGTATTGCTTTGTCGGAAACTGTTTATACATCGTCCGTATTACCTCCGCTTTTTTTAGTATGGATCTTGTCTTACCTTGAGAAATTTTTAAACAAAAATATGAATGAGATAGTACGGCCATTATTTGTACCATTTTTATGCATGCTCCTCATGGTTCCTTTAACAATTTTATTAATTGGCCCTGTGACGACAATGGGAGCTAACGGTATTGCTAACGGTTATAATTTTTTAGCAGATTATGCACCAGCTCTAGCAGGCGCTATTATTGGGGCTTTCTGGCAAGTGCTCGTTATTTTTGGGGTTCACTGGGGCATTACACCGATGGTTCTAGCTAACTTTGAGTTATATGGGCAAGATTCCTTCCAAGCGTATCAAACCATCGCCGTCATCGCTCAAGTAGGGGCTGTCCTCGGTGTTATCATTAAAGCAAAAAGTCAAGAAACTCGAAAAGTTGGTGTTTCAGCAGGGGTAACAGGACTGTTTGGTATTACTGAGCCAGCTATTTACGGGATCACCTTGAGATTTAAAAAGCCATTTATTTTTGGCTGTATTTCCGGTGCTATCGGGGCGATCGTCGCTAGTTTCTTCAAACCTTATTATTTCGCATACGCTGGACTCCCAGGACCATTAACAATCGTGAATGCGATAGACGCAGACTATCCTACGTCCATTTGGGGCATTTTAATTGGGGTTGCCATCGCCATTATTCTCCCTGTCGTTTTAATCCAAATTTTTGGATACGGAGAAGATACGGCCAAGCAAGCTGGGAATAACAGCTTAGTGAATGAGCAAGGACAAAGTGGCAAAGGGTTATCTACTGATACAACAACTAATGAGGAAGCGGTCACTTCCCCACTGAACGGCACTGTCATCCCTCTGTCAGATGTTCGAGACGAGGTGTTTAGTTCAGGTGCCATGGGAGAAGGCTTAGCCATAGAGCCATCTGACAACACATTATATGCCCCATTTGACGGAACCGTTGTGATGCTCGCTCCGACTAAACACGCCGTTGGCTTACGATCCGATTCCGGGGTAGAATTACTCGTGCATATCGGATTGGATACTGTGACATTAGACGGAAGCCCATTTACGCTAAAGATCAAAGAAGGTGATGAGGTTAAAAAAGGCGATGTCATTCTCACCTTTGATAAAAAAGCCATTCATCAGCAAGGTTTAGAGACGATAACGCCGATCATTATTACGAATAAGGATGCTTATGAAGAGATTCTTATTGAAGAGCTTAAAGACGCTACGTTAAAAGACACATTATTTACTGTGATTAAATAGGAGGAATTAATAATGGAAAAGCTTCCGAAAGATTTTTTATGGGGCGGTGCATTAGCTGCCCACCAATTTGAAGGTGGTTGGGATCAAGCCGGAAAAGGACCGAGCGTCGTCGATGTTATGACAGCCGGAGCCCATGGTGTACCAAGAAAAATCACTGACACAATTGAACAAAATGAATTCTACCCTAACCACGAAGCCATTGACTTCTATTCTAACTATAAAGAGGATATCGCTTTATTTGGCGAAATGGGGTTGAAATGCTTAAGAACGTCTATCGGCTGGAGCCGAATTTTTCCTAAAGGTGACGAAACAGAACCAAATGAAGCAGGCTTACAATTTTATGATGACGTGTTTGATGAATTAATTAAACATGGTATTGAGCCTGTTATTACCTTGTCTCACTTTGAAATGCCGCTGCATTTAGCTCGTGAATATGGCGGATTTCGCAACCGTAAAATGGTTGATTTCTTCGTGAAATTTGCTGAAGTGTGCTTTGAGCGTTATAAAGATAAAGTCACGTACTGGATGACTTTTAATGAAATTAACAACAAGATGGACGTAAATAACCCACTATTTTTATGGACAAATTCGGGTGTGATGGTAGAAGAGGGTGAAAATGCTAAAGAGGTGATGTATCAAGCCGGGCACCATGAATTACTGGCAAGTGCCCTAGCTGTCGCAAAAGGAAAAGAGATTAATCCTAACTTTAAAATCGGGGCAATGGTATCACACGTCCCTATTTACCCTTATTCATCCAATCCAGATGATGTGATGCTAGCTGAGGAAATGATGAGACAGCGCTACTTCTTCCCAGATGTTCACGTGCGGGGCTACTATCCAAATTACGCCTTAAAGGAATTTGAACGGGAAGGCTTAAATGTCGTGTTTGAGGATGGAGACGATGAGATTCTTAAAAATGGCACCGTTGATTATTTAGGGTTCAGTTATTACATGTCTACAACTGTTAAGAGTGATGTCACGAATGACAATACGGGCGATATCGTAAATGGCGGTCTGCCAAATAGCGTGGACAACCCGTATATTAAAGCCAGTGATTGGGGCTGGGCAATCGATCCAATCGGTTTAAGATATGTGTTAAATCGGTTGTATGATCGCTATCAACTTCCTTTGTTTATCGTTGAAAACGGCTTTGGCGCAGTTGATACCGTCGAAGAAGACGGATCAATCCATGACCCAGAACGGATTGCTTATTTGCGCTCCCATATTCAAGCTTTAGAAAAAGCTGTCACGTATGATGGCGTGGACCTTATCGGCTACACACCTTGGGGCATTATCGATATCGTCTCCTTTACAACAGGCGAAATGAAAAAACGATACGGTATGATCTACGTTGATAGAGATAATGAAGGACATGGCTCAATGAAACGGATGAAAAAAGACTCCTTCAATTGGTACAAAACAGTTATCGAAACGAACGGAAGCAAGTTGTAAACATAAGTCATAAGTCAGTAAGATAGGGCTGTCACTAAACATGTGAGTTTAGGTGACAGCCCTTTTATTTGGTTGATCAGACAAAAAATTTATTAAAGTCCAGCTAATGACGTTAGTTGCGCTTTAAAGTTCTGATGTTATTACGCTTACTTAAATAAGGTGAAAAGAGAACCAATGAAAATTGACTTATCCGCATTTCAACATATTCTTTCAAAAAAATACGAAATATTAAAAAAAATACCATTAATTAAAATGGTATTAATTGTTTATTACATTTGTAGATATGCGTTAATTTGATTATGAGGTTGTTTAATATCAGACCCATGACATATACTTACAACTTCAGGTTTTAATTCCTTAACGATTTTCCCACTTTCTATCGCTTGGCTCATATCAGCAGTGAACATTTTAATTGGTTGCCTAAGTTTACCTCCCTTTGAAGTAAATAAATCCCCTCCTATAAGGACGCGATCTAGTGTATGATAATAACTGACGTGTCCTGGAGAATGACCTGGTGTATGATAGGGTACTAGATTCTCAACAGCTTCTAACGTCCCATCTTCATTCTGTTTTAACGGTTTTACAATCCCCGGTTCAACAAGATGTTCCTTCTTCTTACGTCCTGGAAATGGTTCTCTTCCTTCCATGTACTTTATATCCATAACGTGACTATAAACTGGCAAGTTATGTTTATCTAGTATTTTCTTTAATCCTCCCACATGATCAGAGTGTCCATGCGTTAATAAAATGGCTTTCAATTCCCCTAACTTCTCTGCCTCTTTTATAATGCGATTTCCCATAAATGGCATGCCCGTATCCACTATATAAACCCCATTATTAGCCTTTACTAGCCAAGCGCTCATTTTCAGTAGAAACCAAGCTTCAATTTTGTAAACGTGTTGTGAGACCTTGATTATTTTCATCATATACGCCTCCCTGTATAAGGTAATTAATTGACCTTTCCACAATTGGAAAGACACGTCTAATGATGCCATTTACATGTTCGTCTACATTTTTGTAGGTCATAATAATCCCATGTAATAAAAAATAAATCATCCGACTTAAATCTAGCAATTGCTTCTCATCAGCATTAGGGAAAACGCCCTTTACGGCACTTTTTAAATGTACAAACAGCTCTAACCTCTTTTCATTCAATTCCCAAATCGTTTCTTCAATATCAACTCGACTGGCTTCATAAGTTAGAAAGGCTTGGTAAAGATTACGGTAACTTAGACCAAAATGAACAAACATTTTTGACAACCTAGTCAGCTGTTCTTGTGGTCCGTACTTATCAGATGCAAGCGTATTTTGAATACTATTTCGCAATCGATTAAGGGGTTCTTCAGCTAATGCTTCTAAAAGTTGTTTTTTATCTTCAAAATAAACGTAAATACTTGTGTGAGAACATTTTGCTTCTCTTGCTATCTCCCTCACAGTCACCTGCTCATACCCTTTTTGAGTAAATAATTTTTGCGCAGCAAGTAAAATTCTTTCTTTAGCCTGAGCTTCTAAAGACACTTTTTATTTCCCTCCTCACTAAGCAATTGTACAACCACCGGTTACTAACCATCGGTTATATTATAACATAGTTAACTTCTTAACAATCCTACTTTTTTATGTTTCTTTTATTGTTGATACATGATTATTTAAAGGACTAGCTTGAATGAATATCACTGATGATATGCCATTCCGTATAACACGCCAACCCTCTTTTACTTAAGATTCTAGTAAATGACTTCATAGACCTTCATCTTCATTCTTCTAATAAAACAAACGCCTTTTTAATATGATTAAAGACATACTGATTTCGAAGGGAGTGACTTTAGTGAATTATTTTATTGGCAAAAATCAAAATAATAATGCCCCTATTTCTAATGGCAACGTATTGGCATGGATTCAACAATATGATGTAGGCTGCCGTCCAGTTGATAGGATAAATCAATTTTTTTTTAAATACTTTGACATGTCAAGTTCTCTGTTAGATGACAATGGCTCCTATGTTTTAGTCAAAGATCACAATGAAAAAGTATGGTATGATCCTTATGGTTTTGTCCAAGAGAAATTAGGGCAAATCGGCGAAATTGTTTCCATCAATGATACGAAATATGTCGATGGATTTGGGATTTACGAAGTCGTGTCCCATAAAGGCAATACCGTTGTTAAAACAAAGACTTGGGCCCCACCTAACACACATTCACTAGTGCGATCTATTAGTGCGAAAACCCTGCGAGGCAACCAATCCAAAGCGTCAATTTACCCTGTCATCCATCTGAAAAACATTGTTCAACGACTTGATAATATCTTTATATCTCGAATTTCGGAAAATCAGTGGCTCGCTGTGACGGTTTTTCCTGTTATCGACGGTATCAGTGGAGACATCGGTAAAGCTGTCACAGGGGAACGGATCACTATTTTTGAACATAGCCTCCTCCCTACTCCGTTAGTTTTCACCATGCCAACTCAACCGCTACCTGGACCGGATTATAGTCCACCAGTTTACCAACTTTTTGCTGCGGGCGATTCGAAAGAACAGGCACTTCACGAATTAGAACGAACGCGAAGTGAGGTTAAACAAAGCGAACAAAAAACATTACGTTATTGGCAACTGCGCCACACACAAACAGTCGATGTCGGTCCACTTCCAGAAAAATACGATTATTTTTGGAAAGTCAGCAACACGTTAATAAAAATGAGCTTACAAAGTGATGGCACACCGATTATCATTGGGTTTAAACCGTATATCGGAAATGTATGGATTCGTGATAGCTTATGGGTAGCGGCAACTTTAGCTTTAGCAGGACACTTAGAAGATGCTGTAAAAGCATTATACGCCACACTCAGTTATTTAATTGAGCGCCCTGACGGCAACTATTATTTTGCCTATAATGTCGTGACAAAGCTACCAAATGAGCATGCCTTCGAAAATGATACAACAGGCCTCATATTATATGGCATTTGGCAAGTATGGTCTTTAACCAATGATTCGTCATTGCTGCAAGATATGTGGCCTATCATTAAACAATCGACCGATTGGATATTAAAAAACAGAGATAGCACTGGGCTCATTCTCCCGGATGCAGGTATTTGGGAAACATTCGGCCCTCACTTAGACGAGCATTTTGAACATATGACTTGGACATCTGCCATTTCAGCATTTGGTTTAAGCAAAGCTGCCATAATGGCTGAGGCTGTCTCAGAAAATGAAAAAGCTAATCAATATAGGCAAGGTGCAGCCGAATTAATTCAAGCCATTTCACGGCACAACGTTCATAATGGCATTGTCACACGATCACTAGAGACAAAATTATTAGATGCTTCTGTCAGTTTATTCTTTTCAGAGTATCCTATTTTTCCAAAAGAGTGGTTACAACCTACGATAAAAGCTATGAGGCAAAGGCTAGAAGATCCGTTCATTGGTGGTATTTGGCGACATGAAAGTTTAGTCACTGAAGAAGGAGATTTAAAGCCATGGACAGGACCAACTTTTTGGTTAGGTCAAGCATTTTTGATTGATAATGACGTCAACGAAGCTTGGCGGTATTTTAATCACAATTATGATAATAGCGCATTTTGCGGACTCCTTCCTGAATTACTCTATAGCTCTGGCCGTCCTAGAGGCATTGGCTTACCAAGCTACTCTCAATCGGGCGTTATTAGATCTTTGTTGCTATATAAGCATTTATATATGCCGGACTAATTTTTATCCATCACCTTAAATTTAATAAGTGAATGAGTGCACATTTCGAACAAGGACTGTGACCTTCACTTCAGACGGCCGCTTTCCCCAGGGTTTGTCTTCAGCTAACTTTCACTCTGTTAACTCTGGCAAAAACGGCTACTCATTCCTCAGGGAGTCGCCGTCTTAAGCATAATATTAGTGTTATTGCTTTAAAAACATTATTAGAAATCGACTTAAGTGTTTAAATAAGCAAAAATGGATAATTTCAAATGGCCTTAATAAAATGAACCTTCAATCAGTGGGCGTGGGCGTTATTCTCCCACTGATTATTAGTTGAGTCATCAGGAGATTAGCGTCCGTTATTTGTGATAAATGTTCAGGCAGAAAAGACGCTAGTCATTCTGTCTGAATCCGTTAATTTAGTGAGAACGTATCTGTCTATGTATAGTGATTGTCTTAACTATAAGTTTTGAGTCAAACGTGAGAAACCCTCTCCTATCCTCATTTTATCTCAGTCGCTCCCCCCTAACCGTTAACGTATAGCCCCCATGTCCTTTTTTCACCTTAGCTTGTTACTTATTTCTCCATGTTCTCGTATCCCATTGCAAAGAAAGAAAGCTACTTTTAAATTCTATAAAAATTAATAAACATTTTTTTGAAAAATGTGTGTACTTTTTAAATTCTGCTATGTATAATGTTATATAACAGAAATTAAATTAAACAACTGTACTATAAAAAGGGGTGAGAAACGAATGATGAAAAAGACGTGTCCTTCCTTTAAATCTATGGCTAAAAAAGCCTGCGGTGAATGCGGCGAACCACTTAAAGAGCTGACAGAGTCTTACTTTATGGAATGTGAACGCTGTCTTACTAAAAAAAGTGAATAAGCGCCACCTGTTAAATAACAAATGCAAAGGGGTTGTTTTGTATGAGTACAGTTAATGAAAAGATTAAAATACTCGGAGAACGACATGCCGCATATGAAGACATATTAACCGACGAAGCACTTCACTTTATTTATCTCTTAGAGAGTCGCTTTGGTGAGAGAAGAAAGGAACTATTACTTGACCGAAAAAGAATGCAAGTGGCAATTAATGAAGGTCACACCCCTCATTTCTCATCCGAAATGAAAGCTATTCGGGAAGGGGATTGGACCGTCGCACCCTTACCGCCAGATTTACTTGACCGTCGGGTAGAAATCACAGGCCCAGTAGACAGAAAGATGGTCATTAATGCGTTAAACTCTGGCGCAAAAGTCTTTATGGCAGACTTTGAAGATGCAAATTCCCCAACTTGGACCAATTGTCTAGAAGGACAGATAAATTTGAGAGATGCTATCCGTGGCGTTATTTCGTATACAAATGAAAACGGTAAACATTATCAGCTTCATGGTGATCCTGCCGTCATAAAAGTGAGGCCAAGAGGATGGCACTTAGAAGAGAAACACCTTTTAGTAGACGGACAGCGTATATCTGCAAGCTTATTTGACTTTGGCCTTTATTTTTTCCATAACGCAAAAGCGTTACTTGAAAAGGGAAGCGGTCCTTATTTTTATCTGCCTAAAATTGAAAATCATCGTGAAGCTAAATTATGGAACGATGTGTTTGTGTTTGCACAAAAAGAACTGGGCATTCCCCAAGGGACAATTAAAGCGACTGTGTTAATTGAAACGATTTTAGCGGCCTTTGAAATGGATGAGATTTTGTATGAATTAAAGGAACATTCGGCTGGATTAAACTGTGGGAGATGGGACTACATTTTCAGCATTATTAAGAAGTTCCGTCATTGGCAGGATGTCATCCTACCAGATCGTTCCACCGTCACCATGACCGTCCCAAATATGAGAGCTTATTCACTGTTAGCGATTCAAACTTGCCACAAACGGAATGTTCATGCCATTGGAGGAATGGCAGCACATATTCCTGCGAAAGACAATCCAGACATTAATGCTGCTGCATTTGCCAAAATCCGCGAAGACAAGGAACGGGAAGTAAAAGATGGCCATGATGGCACGTGGATTGCTCATCCAGGAATGATCCAAACAGCCCTTGATGTTTTCAATGAGCATATGCCCACAGCCAATCAAATTCATCGAAAGCGTGAAGACGTGACCGTTAATGGAGAAGATTTGCTCGACATGCCAAACGGAGACATTACTGAAGGTGGTGTCCGTACAAATGTTAGTGCCAGCATCCGTTATATAGCCTCATGGTTATCAGGGAGAGGGGCTGCTCCGATAGATCACTTAATGGAGGATGCCGCGACAGCTGAAATTTCTAGAGCTCAACTATGGCAATGGCTTCACCACCCAAAAGCCATTCTTGAAGATGGGCGCCATGTGACCGCTGAAATGATTAGAACGTTGATCGAGGATGAAATTGGAAAAATAACGAATGAAGTGGGGCAAGAGCACTTTGAACGTGATCGTTTTCCAGAAGCTATACAGTTGTTGGAACATCTTATTTTTACCGAGCATTTCGAGGAATTTTTAACAATTCCCGCTTATGAAAAATTATAATGAGAGGAATGAGACGATGAGTAAGGACAACATATTGCAACTGGAGAGAAGCTGGCAGAAAGACGAAAGATGGCACGGTACTATGAGACCGTATAAAGCTGATGATGTCGTTCGGTTAAGGGGATCTATTAAGATTGACTACACACTTGCTGAACAAGGGGCTAAGAAACTTTGGCAGCTTCTTCATACTGAGGATTTTATTCCAGCACTTGGCGCTTTAACAGGAAATCAGGCGATGCAACAAATCAAAGCAGGATTAAAAGCGATTTATTTAAGCGGCTGGCAAGTAGCAGCAGATGCGAATCTTGCTGGAAGTATGTACCCTGATCAAAGTCTGTATCCTGCTAACAGTGTCCCAGAGGTGGTTAAAAAAATTAATCGCGCGCTGCAACGTGCCGACCAGATTCATCATATGGAAGGACACAACCAAATCGATTGGTTTGCACCGATTATCGCTGATGCTGAAGCAGGTTTCGGTGGACAGTTAAATGTCTTTGAGCTCATGAAAAGCATGATTGAAGCAGGGGCAGCAGCGGTTCATTTTGAAGATCAGCTTTCATCCGAAAAAAAATGTGGCCACCTTGGTGGAAAAGTGCTCTTACCAACGCAAACTGCGGTTCGTAATCTCATTGCTGCCCGCCTTGCCGCTGATGTGATGGATGTGCCAACCGTCTTGATTGCCCGTACAGATGCCAATGCCGCTGATCTTATCACAAGTGATGTGGACGATTATGACGCCCCTTTCTTAACAGGGGAACGTACGGCAGAAGGCTTTTACAAAACAACAGCTGGCCTTGATCAAGCGATTGCTAGAGGCTTAGCCTATGCCCCATATGCCGACTTACTTTGGTGCGAAACAGCTGAACCTAATATAGAAGAAGCACGCCGATTTGCTGAAGCAATCCATGAGAAATACCCAGGCAAATTACTCGCATATAACTGCTCCCCTTCTTTTAACTGGAAAGCAAAACTGGATGATGCCAGTATTGAGAGTTTCCAGAAAACGTTGAGTGACATGGGCTATAAATTTCAATTCGTTACACTTGCAGGCTTCCACGCCCTTAATCACAGCATGTTTGAACTTGCTCGCCACTATAAAACACGCGGAATGGCCGCATACTCTGAGCTTCAACAGGCTGAATTTGCAAGCGAGCAACACGGATATACCGCCACTAGGCACCAACGAGAAGTAGGCACAAGCTATTTCGATGATGTGGCTCAAGTTGTGACAGGGGGGACCTCCTCTACAACTGCCCTTAAAGGCTCCACAGAATCGGAACAATTTCAGCGGTAGCATTTGCCTGAGACCTAAACTTTTCCTAAGAGAATAAAGACATTTATTTTTATAATAAGGTGGAGAGCCAACATGACGTTTGCCTGTCATGCTCTCCGCCTCTTCTTATCCTAAAATCATTTACCATTATTCTAATAACAGATCGTGAGGAACGATAATTAAACGTGTACCTCTATTTAAAGTTTTAAAAATGTGCCTGTATTGATGCCTTCACAACAAAGGAAATGGATACATCGTGATAACTTGAGAAAAAAAGAGTCGTATGATATCATTTTAAATGAATGACAGTCAGTCATTTTAAATTTCACCTTATTTGGAGGACTGATACATGCGTCAACAAACGAATAAATACGACTTGCTCATTGAGGCAGCGCTCACTGTTATGAAAGAAAAAGGATTTGAAAAAGCTTCTGTCTCCCAGATAGTCAAGGAAGCAGGGGTCGCTCAAGGAACTTTCTATTTATATTTTGAATCGAAAAGTGCCGTCGTCCCTGCTATTGCAGAAAAGATTCTCAGTGCTCTTTTAACAGAAATTAAAGCAAGACATGATGAGGAAGCATCTATCTTTGACACAATTGAGATGATCGTTGACGTAACATTTGATATTACGGAAGAATATCATGAGCTTATTTTATTTTGTTACTCAGGTTTAGCCTACTATGATTCCTTTGGGCGTTGGGAAGAGATTTATCAGCCTTATTACCATTGGTTAGAAGACCAATTAGTTAACGCGCAGACAAAGGGAATGATTAAATCGACAATAAGGCTCTCTTCGCTGGCTAAAATGATAATCAATGTGATTGAAACCTCAGCAGAAACATATGTTTTAGCTAACCAAAGTACAGAAGCAATCAACACGACAAAAAATGAGATAACTACTTTTGTAAAAAGCGCTATGACTGACTGTCATTCATAGAATAATTTATTAACGAGGTGCTATATATGCTAAATACTTTAGCATTAGAAAGAAAATTATTAACACTATCAGTCATCGGTGCCCTTTTATTTGCACTAATAGGCATAATTTGGGGAATAATGAGTTCCTCCCAGATGATCTTTTTTGATGGTGTCTATTCCTTCATCAGTGTTATTTTATCAATGTTCTCTTTGCTGATGGCTCAATTTATGACTAAAAGTGATACAAGACGCTTTCCATATGGCAAAGAAGTGTTAGAACCCATCTCCATCATCGTTAAATATACTGCCATCTTGATCTTATGTATAATAGCTGTCATATCAGCGATACAAGCGATCCTGTCAGGAGGGAGAGAAATTAGTCTTGGTTTTGCCCTTCTATATTCCTTCATGTCCACGATAGGTTGTTGGATCGTTTACGTTATTTTAAATAAACGAAAGATGGTCTCAGGCTTTATCACAGCTGAGGCCAACCAGTGGAAAATGGATACACTATTAAGTGCGGCTGTTCTCTTAGGCTTTTTAATAGCCTCCCTTATATCACGTACATCTTACTCTGCTTTCATCCCCTACGTCGATCCGTTAATGGTTCTTATAGTGATGGGTTACTTCCTCAAAGTGCCGATTGTTGAAATGATAAAGGCCTTTAGGGAAGTATTAGATATGGCGCCAGCCCAATTTATTCAGAAAAACGTGAAAGAGGTAACCGACAATATTCAAAACCACTACCAAATCGAAGAGTCTATACTGCGAATTTCTAAGGCCGGCAATATGCTTTATATTGAAATAGATTTCGTCCTTAATAAGGAATCTAAAATAAAAACGGTTGCTGACCAAGATAAAATCCGTGAAGAAATAAGTGAACAAACGAAAAACCTAAAGTATAAAAAATGGTTGACTGTTTCTTTTACTCACAACAAGAAATGGGCAGGTAAAATAATCGTGTAGTGATCGTGGGGTCAGGTAGAGTCCGCTCAATCACTGTTAATGAATCGCCTCCTTCACTTAATATACCCAAATACAAGAGAGCCCCTCATCAGGAAATTTCCAAAACGTCCATTCCGCCACCGGCAGGCGAAACTCTCTTGCTTCCTGCTTTTTTTTCTCTCGCCATTTCCCGCCCCCTTCATTCAAACCCTTTATGAAGAGAGATGTCATGATGTATTGATTGTTATGAAGATTTAGAAGTGAAAGTAACTGTTACTATAACTAGGGGTACCTAAACTTTATTCAATCCCCGTTTGTCTCTGGATATTCTCCCACCCTAAGATGATGTTAATTCGTTAGACATAATGGGCTTTTACATAAATTATTAGTCTCTAAAGTAGCTTATTAGATTAAGCTTTAGGCGCAAAAAACAGGATCTTGTCTTTTTAAATTATTCATCTGTTGTTCATGTTTTTCTGTTACTCTCTTCTTGAAAATATAGAAGGGAGTCATAAATGATGAAAATATTTGAAATTGGTTTATTTATTATCGCGTGTTTGTTGGTTTATGGGTATGTATTCGGCTTTTGGATGCAGACAAAAAAAAGGGTAGTAGTCGGTATACTAGGGCTTGCCTTGCTACTCTCTCATGCAGTATTAGAAGGATTTAGGTTTCAGCTTATCCCGCTTTATATCGTGCTAGCTTTATTTGGAGTAGAGATAGCGATCAGGTTGATGAAGAAAAACTCGGACTTGCCTGTTAAGCCGAGTTTTTGGAAAAGAGTCGTGGCTGGGAGTATAAGTACCTTTCTGTTAGCAGCCACATTAATGGTTTCTTTTTATTTTTACTCCGTTGTCAAAATTCCTGAGCCAAGAGGTCCCTATGCTGTGGGGGTGACGAATTATCATTGGATAGATAATAGCCGAGAGGAAATGTATGCAGACCCTCCTGTTGATCACCGAGAGTTGATGATACGAGTTTGGTATCCAGCTGAATTGACCGACGGAGCTAAAAAGGCCCCTTATGCTTTAGATTCTGAGACCACAAGTATAGTCGCTAACAAGCTTTCTTTAGATAACAGATGGCTTCTCAAATCATTTCTTCAAGCGGAACATCATACATACACAGGTGTGCCACTTGCCGATAAGCTTGACCAATATCCCGTTTTAATATTATCACCAGGGTTCGGATTTTCACCTTATATGTATACTAGTCAAATAGAAGCATTGGTTAGCCATGGCTATATTGTATTTGGTATTGATCACCCTTACCATGCTGAAATCCCAACGGTTTTTCCAGAAAGGCGAATGGCTGAAGGGGAAATGGTTTTATCGGAAGAAAATGAAGAAATTGATGAGCAGATAATGGTATGGGTTGAAGATATCTTATTTTCTATTGATAAAATTAATGAATTGAATGGACACGATCCACAGGGACTCATGACGGGAAGACTAGATATCTCACGCATGGGTATGTTCGGGCATTCATTTGGCGGGGCTGTAACCGCCCAGGTTATGGACCTAGAGCCACAAATTATCGCAGGAGTCAATATGGATGGCTTCTTTTATGGACCTGTTATTGAGGAAGGTCTTGCTCACCCTTTTATGCTACTAACAGGCTCTGACGAAATGATCCTTAATGATGAGGAAGGCAACCCTGTACCAAAAGAGGAATACCCACAGTGGGCTAAAGATTTTGTTGAAGACGAAAAAAGGAGAAGAGAAGGTGCGATGAAAAATAATGGTGTTACCGTTGTTTTGGAAGAAGCTGATCATTTAAGTTTTTCGGATGCCATGCTGTACCCTTCTTACTTTGGTTTAGCTGAATACGACGCCGCACTATTAGAGAAAATTAATCAGAATTTACTGGAATTCTTTCACAAACATATGAAAGATGTAAGTCCTTAAGTCATTAAAAGTGGTATGCTTTAATAGACTAAATTTTTTGTTAAGTGAATGAATATCATAATGCAATGTCACGCTCAATATAACGAACGATATTAGAAATGAGTAATGAAATGGTGCTTAGAAACGAAAGAGTGGAACGAAAAATGGCGACTCTTGTGGGGGGAAGCGACGTCTGAAAACCCATTCTGACTGAGCTTGATATTGGCAGAATGAGTTGAAGAAGAGCCCCACGGAAAGCAGCCATCTGGAGTGAAAACCAGTCATAACGTTCGAATATCGATACAATCATGATTATGGAATCGATTCAAGTGATTCGCAAATAAATTCTAACAATAGCAAGAATGAAAGGTTAACGATATCATATGTTCGCTTTTTCAAAAGGACTTCAGTGAAAGACGGTGACTCCCGGGAGGGTCAGTGACGCTGAAGGTCTAATAAATCTAGCTGAAAGCGAGCCCTCGGGAAAGCCTCTGTTCTGTAGTAGAAGATCATTCTATTAAGTTGTTTTGTATGATGACATTGGTTCAAAAGAGTCATTAAAAAGACAGGAGAAATCTTTATGAGCACACTACTAATTATTGATGATGATCCGCATATTAGGGAATTAGTCAAGTTAGCGCTTCGGGCAGATGGGTATGATCTAATAGAAGCAGGAAGTGGAACGGAAGCTCTAACCATATTGAAACGAACTCCTATAGATGGTGCTATTGTGGATATTATGCTTCCAGGAGTCGATGGCTTGCGCGTCTGCCGTGAAATAAAGCACTATTACGAAATTCCTGTCCTTATGCTAACAGCAAAAGGGGCAAATAGTGATAAAGTAAAAGGCTTTCAGTCAGGAACAGATGATTATTTGGTAAAGCCATTTGACCCATTAGAATTAAGCTATAGAATCAAAGCATTGCTACGGAGATTTCGAATGGAGAAAGGTTATTCTGTGCATCTGGGAGATTTTTATATTAATACAGAGCGTGTTGTTCGAGTAAATGACATTTCGATCACTCTTCCTCCTAAAGAGTTTGATCTTTTGTTTAAACTAGCCTCTCATCCTAATCGCGGATTAACACGAGAGCAATTAATTGAGCATGTATGGGGCGTTGATTTTGAAGGTGATGAACGAACGGTAGATGTACACGTAAAGCGATTGAGAGAACGCTTTTCACAGCTGACAGATAGCTTTGAAATTGTCACTGTACGAGGCCTAGGGTATCGATTGGAGACGAAACATGTTTAAAACATTATATGTTCGCACCGTGGCAATTTATTTAGGGATAGTGATGTTCAGTGTGGCTTTTAGCTTGCTACTAACTATCCTACTTTTTTTTGAAAAAACTGGCCAGGACCAAAAAGAGATATTTGAAGAAAAAGCCGAGCTAATCATGGATTTTTATGAACAGATGCAACCAGAGGATTTTCAGGCTTTTATGAATCATTTAGCCCAAACATCTTCTTTAGCCATACAATTAATAGATCAAGAGACATCACATGTTCAAACGTTTAATCTGCCAAAAGAAACGCAATTATCTAAACTTGAAAAAGAAATATCTGCTTATACCATCCCATGGGAACGTGATGGGACTGTTTATCAGATGACATTAATTGAAGCTTATCCGGAGGGGAATCTTCTTGAGTTAATGACTCTCCTTATTCTTATAGTGCTGACTAGCATTGTGTTAGTGCTAATCGCCACGCGCTATTTGGTCAGACCTGTAAACGCCGTGACGTCCGTAGCAAAAGAAATTTCGATGGGAAATTTTAATGTTCGCCTTCCGACAACACGAGGCGATGAATTAGGTAGTTTAGCTGTTAACATTAACCATATGGCTACTGAATTGGGACAATTAGAACGCGAGCGAGAAGCATTTGTAGCAAACGTTTCACATGAATTTCAATCACCCTTAACCTCAATAAGAGGGTTCTCTTCTATGCTTTTAAATGACGACATGCCTCCAAAAGATCAACAGCGAGCCTTAACAATTATTCAACAGGAAAGTGATCGACTCTCTAGGTTAAGTGATAATTTATTAAAATTGACAATGTTAGACTCTAACAAGCATACCTCTCAACCTATTCAATATAATGTAGCAGAACAAATCAGACGGATAGTATTTACGTTAGAACCCCAATGGACACAAAAGAAGCTTCAGGTGGAAATGAATGCCGAAAAAACATTACTAGTTGCCGAAAAGGATTTAATGAATCAGGTGTGGATCAATTTAATGTCTAATGCGATTAAATTCACGCCACCAGGCGGTAAGATTAGTATCCATATCAGCACGTCACAACATTATATCGAAGTACGTTTTAAAGATAATGGCATCCCAATACCATCAGAGGAATTTGGACGTATTTTTAGGCGATTTCACAAAGTGGATCGTATGAGAGATCGAAATATAAATGGCAGTGGGTTAGGCCTCTCGATTGTAAAAAAAATTATTGAAAGACATCGTGGTAAAGTATATGTTTATCAAGAAAGTGAAACGGAAAAATCGTTTGTTGTATTACTACCAAAGACTACTACTCGAGATAAATCAAACTGATAGTCGCTTTTAATAATCACCGACAAGTAGCCCCAATGTGGCATTGTTATTTTCCTTAAGGCGTTTTTTAATGGCTACATTTTTCTGCACGGTTCTATGTCTTTCAAAAAAGTACATTCCCGAAATATCGTTTCTAGTGAGTAACCACTAAGTCAATTCGGAGGTCCCCCCCTCTATGTCGCATGATAAGAAAATCTTTTCAACAGCAATTTCCGTGAAATTTAGAGGCTACTCACCGTTTTACGATAAGGCTTTTTCAGCAGTCGCAACGAATAAATTCTATTTAGGTAGGTCAGTATCGTCATTCAAGCATTTATGGTAGGGATAAGCATCACATAATACACCTAAACCCATAAGACCCTTATTTATAGACTCTAAAACGACACCCGCTAAAAATCACGAGCTATCTCATAATGAAACTGTGTTTCATTCCAGCAATACATTGCTAAAACTTAGATTGGCCTTTTTCATACCATTGCAATGCCTGCTTTTCAATTTCCTTAACAGCATGCTCTTTACCCGCGATATAAGCTGTAATATTATAGGGATACTTATTGGCCAGTTCGTGCTTTAAATTGCCATACTCTTGTGTCATTTCAGGGAACGTTCTAAGATAGTCACGAAAAGCGAGATGGCGTTTGATATCATAATTTCCATGTTGATAAATGTGAACATGGTGCGTACGATTATCCCCACCTTTTTGAAAGAACCGCCTTTCTCGTATCCCATTCTCCCCCTTTGGCTCATAGCCAATCGCCATCATCTCTTCGTTATATACATCCACAATCTGAATATTTTTTACAACAGGCATCATATCAATAATTGGTTTGGCTTTTAATCCAGGCACAGAGGTACTACCAATATGATGCACCTCAATGAGTTGGTCTCCATATATCCTATATAACTTTTCTAATTCTGCTTCAAACAATAAGGACCATTTTTCATTAAACGGTGTCACTTCCACTTTCCTCATTAATGAACCTCCCATCCAATTTTCCTATTCGTTTAAATTCGAGATATGAAAAATCCCGCTACTCACTACAGCCTCTTCATTTATAGTACTTTATTAAATCTAATCAAGACTATTCTATTATATAGCGGAGGATAGGTCATTCTTCCACCACTTAAACTAAGAAGTCTTGTCAATAATCGACTCATTAGCGAAAGTAAAATAAGCGAATATTTTCCGGTTAGATGCTGGAGAGAGGTCATTTGGGGTATTATAAGGGGAAATTTTCCGATTATGCAAAGCAAAACGACCCATTTCTCAGATTTTTCGGGTCATTAGCGGAACCTTTCCGTCTATTTAATGCTACTTTTATAGCTAATGGTTATTTAAGAGAATATTCTCCGTCTATTTCTCAGATCGGCTTCTTAACCTGATTCCCCAACCGATAAGAGCGAATCCTCACGATATCAGAGGCCGACATCTGCACCTCTTTCATCGTCTGCTCCCTTTACTTTAAATGCTTCTGGACTTTAGGGAGGATTTCGATTTCCTAGCTGTAGCACTTAAGGCGCCTTTCCTGATAGCCTTTAAACTAGCGGACACCGTTTAAAACTATCATAACCCTTAGAACATCTAAGGGTTAAACTTAACAGAGTGATACCCACCAACTGTTGGTGAAGGTACCACTCTTATTATTGGAACAGCAAACCATCCCTATTTCGTTAAAACAATCATCATTTTCGCCACTTTCCCTTCTCTAATAGCCAGTGCTATATCTCCAACTAGATCCTTAGGAGACAAAATTGCCGTCTGCCCATCTTCATAAAACAGTTCCACTTTCGAAGGTGTTACAGCTTCAGGTCCGAACGTATCTGCTTTCGTATTATTCATATACGTAACGTCAATTTTTCCGAGGAAGGTAAACGATACATTGCCGTTCTCGTCAAACATCCACCCAGGTAAAGTAGGCACTAATTGGAAGAAAAGACGCCCGTTTTTCATCGTAAACGGCTGTGGCCCCACCATCATTGTGAACCACATAGTCAATATTTCAATTGTAGATCCGCTTAATCGGGAGACGAACCCTCTCCCGTGCAGTGCAGGATCCGGATTGGCACTGCTGGCAATAAACGACGAGTTTTCTAAGATACTTCTTCCGTAAACTTCCGGAGATAAAAACGGTATCAATGCTTTTTGCATATCATCAAAAAATTCCTCTTTCAGCCCCGCCTGGATAGTTGCTAAAAGATACTTATATGCCATATGCAAAAAAATCGACTCGTTTTCAAGCCACCCTGGAGTAAACGACCTGGCACGGCCAAGCTCCATTGGTTCTTCTGCAATGCTCATCGACGTTTTATACATTCCCAACTTATTATCATAAATAGAGGAGCCTTTTACTTTCTCGTACAGCTGCTTTGCCTCATCTTTATTTTCAGACAGCTTTAATTGTTTAACAATACCTTCTAAAAACGGTGTCACTGGCTTCGGTACCCATGCCAATGATTGAATATCTATTGGCTCCTTCAGCGCTTCTGCTTTTACTTCAGCATAAAAATAGGTTGGAATCAGTCCGCGCTCATTTGCATAACCTTTTACCCTCTCAATTCCTTCCTCAACCCGTTTCCTTAAAACTTGCAATATTTCTTTCGCCTCGGTTAAAGAATAACGGGTTTCTTCGCCGCTTATACCTTGATAGATTGTATCACGGTACAATTCCCGTTCTGTTGTCACTTGGTTCCAATACTCCAATTCATTTTTTTCTGAACCGCTGTCCGCTTTTTCCATCGCTTCAATTGTCTTTGTTAAGAACTTTCCAGCTTCCTCCGGCAAGCAAATCTCACCTTCATGTTTTACAGAAAGCAGTAAATCAATTAACCGCTTTAGTTCAAATAACTCCGAGGTGCTTGAACCGAACATGCCCGGAAGACCATTTAATGAATCATTCCATCCCGGCTTGTCCCCTTCCATTTCAATTCCTAACCCGAGAGGTGCCATTGACGATGCTTTCACAAGGGATAAAAGGAGGAGCTTGGAATATAGATTGGTTTCATAAATATCCCCCTTACCTGCATGTTTACGAACCCAAAGATTACCTCCGCTTTTCACGGATGCCTCCACTTTTTCTTTTATTTTCTCATTGGCATGATACTGACGCAATTCCCCATTTTTTGTGAGCACATATTTTTCACTGCGCCGTTTCACCCTTACCGGACTGTCAAAAAAGCGGTACAAGCGTCCAAAAAAGAAGTTTGACTCTTTATCCGGGAAAATCGCCAAGTAATTATCAATTAAATCTAAATTATATGTCCAGTGATCAATCCAGTATCCTTCCGCAAATTCAGCTTGAAAGACTTCTTCTGCCGACAGTAGCATTTCTGTTAAAAAAACCTCGAACGGGACAGAGAGCTCAACCCCTTCCTCATCCACAAAGTGCTTTAATTCCCCTGGGGTAAAACTATCCTTAAAGAAACGTGCTATCTTTTCTTCCCCGTTTACAACATACTTAGATAAGGATAACTCAGTCATATCAGCCATTTGAAAACGTAATCCCTTAACCGATAGTGGATTATAGCCATCCAATTGAATAAGATTCATAAACATGTTAACATTGTGATCTTCTACTTTAGGTTCAAATAACACATCACAACGTCGATTTTGATTAATGTCACGGTAGTTCCCATTACCTTGTGAATAATATGTTGGACTAATGGAGAAAAAATTATAGTCCCGCTCTAAATCACCATGTTTCCGTGAAAATAAATAGTACACTTTATGTTTATCGCCTTTTTCAAACGTTATCGGAAATCCTCCACGAAGCCCATTATCCAAATAACTTTGGCGAATGTACGCATCAAACAGTGGCTGGGCTGTTTGCGTTTTTACCTTGCGCGTAATCTCATCCGTTATAGTCTTGGCTTTATCTCTCTTTTGCAATAATGTCTCACAACTTAGATTTTCTTTTACGTAATTGTGAACAGTCTGTAGCGTCTTCGCATGACCAACAACAGTAAACAGTTGAAATACTTCGTTTTTTTTCAGCTCAATACTAGAAGTAGAAAAACCACAAGACACTTTATTTGTTGCCTGCTGCGGCTGGTTTAGCATTTGATCTAAACGTTGGGATAGAAATTTTTCCGGAAATTGTAAAGATGTATCGGTGCCGAAAAGAATATCCCTATCAATAATAGGCTTTATCACTTTTTCTTCGTCACGGTAATGGGATATGCTGTAATAAAAATTCCCTTGATGGACCTCCTTCACCTCTGAGGAGTCTTCAATACTGCCCCTTAACCGGTAAAAAGGAATACCCTCCTCTAAATTCGCCACATCAAACCAACTTTTGATTGTATTCCCAAGCTCTTTGTAAACTGCATGCGGGACCCCGCTAGGAAAAATCGCTGGAAGTCCATCCACAATCTCCATTTGTCTCGGATTTTCTGATGTGCTTATTAGCTTAACATGGCGAACAAGAGCAGCTACCGGTGCTTCTGGAAGAATGAAATATTCCACTTGAAAAGTGAGCTCCAACTGCTTATGTACATATTCCAATTCCAACATGTTTTCAGATATACTCATTTTTTCTTCAACAAGCGGATCTTTCTTGCTAGTTTCTGAAAACGGCTCCAACAATGTCGTTGTGCCATCATCCTTCATCCATTTTATAAACGTCCTAAACCCTTGCACTTGCGTCAGCTGATACGATTTGTCCGCAGGGTAAAATTCTATCATTGCATGGTTTTTATCTTGGATACCAAAACTGGCAATCCCTTGACCACGATTTACATAAAACACCCACATGGGGATACCATTTATACCGGCAATCCCCGGTAAAAAACTTGAAAATGGCGCTAAATCCTGATAGTTTTTCAATTCAAACTTTTGATTCTCTGTTAACGTATACATTCATTCGTCCCCCTCAATGAGAAATTGACCTTCATACCCTCGTTGTCTTCTCTCGACACCCATTTACGTTGAGCCTAGTCTTTTAAAAGTCGAGTAGTTTAAACTCATCAAAATATAAGCAAACACACTGACTCCTATAACGACAAAGACTTTCGGAAAATTAACGGCAATAATGACGTATGCCACAATCCAGACAATCTGCAAAATAGTTTTTACCGGATGTAAAAATACTAAGCCTGCAGAAGCCTTCAGATAATGCCATGTCTTATATTCATAATGAGCCATGACAGAAAATAAATTAATGAACGTCATGAATGCAATCACTGCAAAAAAGAAGATCACTATATAAATAAATAGTTCAACCGATGCTGCATAAAAATAAGAAACAAATGAAAAGTTGACGTAGATGACGTAAAATACGACGAGAAAAAATAATCCGAGGATGTTGGATCGGACGAACTCTGCTTTAAAGAAAGCATAGTACTTTGAAAAAAGGGCTATATCTTTCTCTCCGCGAACCCACTCTCTTACTATTGAAAAAAGTGCCACTGTTGACGGCATCACACCGAAAATACCAAGTCCAGCCAGCGTAAAGACTAACCAGAGAATATTTAGTGAAACAAACCGGTAGATAAGGTCAGCTATTTGAAATATGAGTCTTCCCATTTGTAACACCTCAAACCTTTCTAAATTGGAAATGGCGCCTTGCTATAGTTGCTATTCACATTATTGAAAATAGCCCTACTATAACAAGACGCATACGTTAATGCCCCTTCATTGTCAACTTAACTCTTCACAGCACCTTCTGATAAGCTTTCAATAAATAACCGGTTAAATAGTAAAAACACAACAATTAATGGAACAGTTGCCCAAAATGTACCTGACATGATCATGCCATAATCCAATAATCGCGCATCGTTAAGCGCCCGTAAGGCAACTTGAATTGTATGCACTGATGGATCACGCAAAACTACGAGCGGCCATAGGAAGTCATTCCACACATGCATAAATACGATAATGCCTAAAGTTGCAAATGCGGGTAAACACATTGGAACCACGATATTCCAGTAAATTCGGAAGTTTGAGCACCCATCAATTTTTGCCGATTCAATAATTTCGTAAGGAACGCTTTCTTTCATATACTGCCTCATCCAGAAAATACCGAAAGCATTGATTAAACCAGGTATAATGATCGCTCTAAAATCATTTAACCAGCCTAATGTCGTAATAATATAGTATTGCGGAATTAGCCCAAGCTGTGGCGGTACCATCATCGTTACCAAGATCATCGTAAATAAAATCGTTTTTCCTTTGAATTCTAATTTAGAAAATGTATATCCAGCCAACGAACAAAGAAATAACGTCCCGATGGTTACACTGGATGCAACAAAAAAGGTATTCCATATCGCGCCAAAGAAATCGATATTATCCAACACCTTTTGGAAGTTACTTACTAAGTCACTCCCAGGTGTAAATGGTGGTGGCACTTGGTTTATTTCTCTATTTTGCCTTGTAGCCATAACCAGCATATAATAAAAAGGAAATAGAGAGGTTATAGACCCTAGAGTCAAAAATAGATATACTAACATTTTTTTAGGCGACAATTTTGATGCCCCGACCTCTTTTTTTGCCATTTGAGACTCCTCCTAACCAACTTTCTTAGATTTGCCGATACGGCTCGTAATTAAGAAGTTAATGGTGGTTAATACAATGATAATAAAGAATAAAACAATTGCAGCAGCAGAGGCTGATCCAAATGAATTATAGACAAAGGCATCTCTCCATAAATAAGCTACCACTGTTATACCTTCTTCACGTAACCCTCTTCCTAAGAAGATCAAAGGCTCTGTGAATAACTGCAAACTTCCGATCGTCGCCGTAAAGACAACGAACATAATAACCGGCCTTAGCATCGGTATCGTAATATGACGGATTTGTTGCAAGATCGTTGCCCCATCTATTTTTGCCGCTTCATAGAGATCCTTTGGAATACTTTGCATACCAGCCAGGAAAATAATCGTATTGTATCCTACCCAACGCCAAAACACCATCGATGCAATTGCGATTTTGACCGGCCAATACTCTGCATTCCACCGAATTGGACCTATATCAAAGAAACTTAAAACATAGTTGGCAAAACCGAATGGCTGATTATTAAAGATAACACCGAAAATAATAGCTACTGCAACAATCGATGTAATATACGGTAGAAACACCAGTGTCCGAAACGAATTTCGAAAACGGACGAGCTGTGAATTTAATGCAAATGCCAGGAATAAAGCAACTATGATTTGCGGCAGAGTTCCCATTATTCCAATTAAGAATGTGTTTTTTATTGATGAAAAGAAAGCAGGATCGGAAAAAATAAATTCAAAATTGCTAAATCCTACATACTCCATAGGAGTGAGGCCATCCCAACGAAAGAAAGATAAATAAAAACTGAAAATCATTGGAAATAAACCAAAGATAGCAAACAAAATATAGAATGGAGATATAAATAAGTAGGCGGATAACGCTGTTCTTTTTTGATCTGACATTCTTCGTTTTTTCATTTTAGTAGTCACTACTTTTGCCTCCTTACATAGACAGTTTCCTTCATGTCGAAAAAGGTGTGTCTACTCTGATTTTCTTGTTGATTTTCGAGTATATCTCATAGATGTAGTCACTATTTTATAAGCCACACTCGAAACCCGTTTTCAACAAGATATCTTCATGAGTGGGCATGGATTTTTTCGTTGAAACTCTTGTACTAGTCCTCTCTCTGCCAAAGGAACACAAGCTAATTTTTAGAGGAGTATAGCATGTGGTATCAGCTATACCCCTCACTAGTTTAATGACTATCTTGCTAAAATTCTTTCAGTTCTGTCTAGTGCTTCTTGCCAAGCTTCTTCTGGGTCAACACCACCTGCAACATCATCTATTGCTTGTTTAAACTCATCATCTACCGGATAGTATTGTCTGCCTTTGAATACAGGCTCAACGGCTTGCGCTGCTTCACCAAACACTTGAGCTGTAGCAATGCCTCCAAAGTAGTCATCTTCGTACTCTAAAAATTCAGGCATATCATACACAGCTGGTGTGGACGGGAATAGTCCATACCCAAGGAACGCTTTTAATTGCTGTTCAGGGGCTGTTAGCCACTCGATAAATGCGTATGCTTCTTCCGCATGTTCAGTTTCAGCAGGGATCGTTAAGTACGAACCGCCCCAGTTTCCAGCACCTTCAGGTAATGTCGTAATTGACCAAACTCCCTCTTCCGGCTCATTATCCTTAATAACACCTTGCATCCAAGCCGGGGCCAGCATGGTTGCATACTCACCGCTAGCCATACCACTGTGCCACTCTGGTGTCCATAATGGTATGTCACCAACTAACCCATCATTTAACAAATCTGCTGTATAATCAAATGCCTCTCTCATTTGATCATGTTCATCAACAATTAACTCGCCATCAGTATTAAAATATTGTTGTGTTGCCTGATCACGGCGTGCATTAAAAACAAGTTCTCCACTATCCGTCATTAGCTTGCCAGTATCCTCATTAATTTGTTCTGCTACATCACGGAAATCATCCCAAGTAGCTACTAATTCAGATACAGCTTCTGGAGAAGAATCGAATCCTGCTTCTTCAAATACATCTGTACGATAGAACATAACGGTAGGTCCAATGTCTGTTGGTAAGCCAAACTGGAAATCACCATCACCACTTTGTGCTCCACGCCATACCCAGTCAAGGAATTCCCCTTCTACATTGTCAGCATCATGGTCATAAAGATTAATAAATGACTCTTGCGCATTTAAATATCTACCAATTTGCGCTTCTTCTACCATGGAGATGTCAGGAGCGCCGGTTCCCGCTGAAATAGAAGTAAACAAATTATCATGTAGATCATTCATGTCACTATTTTGAAGGTTAATGGTGACGTGTGGATTCTCTTCCACGTACTCTTCAATTAAGACATCATAACCTGTATTTCCAAATTCCCAAAATACCAGTTCCACATCCGCATCTTCACTGCCAATCTGCTCTATTGTGACTTCCTCTTCGTTTGCATCAGTATCAGCTTCTTCATTTCCACCATTATTACCATCATTTGCGCCACCACATGCACCCAAAACAACGACAGATGCTAATGAGAACAGACCTACTTTTCCTAATTTCAACATTTTAAATTTCCTCCTTTAAGCGGTTTTATATTCCAGTCATACAGGATAAATAAAATGAAATTTTTTAACTCTCCCCCTTCACATCAATTAAATATATCTTATGAACTCCGCAACCATATGAAGCGCTTTCAAAATCATCTGAATTAGTAACGTGACATGACAGTTACCTCTCTTTATGACCTTCGACTAATCTTCATGGCACCTTTTTTAAACAGGTAAAACAACCCCTCTTTTTCTTAAACCAATCCACCATGGAAGGATACGCTCTTTTAAATACGGATGAAATAAACATTCTATGGAGAACACTAGCACTGTTACGTGCAATTCATATCCTCTTATTTATTGTTTTAAAGGCTCAAGTCATTCTACATGGGGTATCTAGCCAACCTCATTTAGGAAAATTCTCGGCCACACAACTGAATAATGATAGAAATTTAATCCCTTTGTTATTATCAGTTGGAAATATTCTTAATAACGATAAAAGTTGTTACCGATTATCCGCTTCCACTTCTTTCCCTAGTTTTTTCGAAAAGGTCTTCCATATCGACAGCTCCCTCACAGCCTTATGAGCTAAGCCTTTTATTGACTCAAAACGGTTGTACTTCCCTGTTTTAGCTCATTCGGAAATTGAATCATTGCCACCACATAACCCCTTTCTTGGTTTTCACTGTTTAAATAGTTTATTTCAAGACAAGATAAATATTCTATCACAGGAAAACACATTGACTAAAACGGTTTCGTAAATAATTAAAAAAATATTATATTAACATAGCAGAATGACTCACTAGCATCGTTATCACGTTCAGCTAGAAACAACTAAACTAGTCATATTATAAATGAATAACACCTTGTTGTAAGCGTTAACGAAACCGTTTTCGTCCTTAATTATATATCCTAAATTATAAAAAAGCAATACTTTTATCTTAAGAAAGAAGCATAGCGAAAAGTTGGCTTATATATCCAGTCTCTTCAACACCCCGAGTAACCTTCTCCTTCGTTTCATGACTAATAGCGCTGTAATTGTTCATTATTTTAAACACTGTTGTAGGAGAAACACCAGCTAATTTAGCTATTTTCCATTTCGTTTACTTCATCAATTATGTCTCTAATTTTAACTTAATGCTTATAATATTTTTTCATATTATACACATTTTTAGAGTTACTTATGGTGTTAGAAAAGCGACCCCAAATAATATACCAATATATGGTTCTTTTTGCTTTGAAACTGTAGCCTGAATATTTGCGGATATGGGAGATCTTTAACTGGGATTATTTTTGGCGTTAAAAAATTCATTATGAAATTGATTCTAATGTGATTTAAAAAAAGTTTGAGGTGTCTGGAATAGGAGAAATATTATTTAAATAAATATGAGACATTTGAGGAACTTGATGCGGCAATAAATGCGTACATTCATTTTTATGATCATGAAAGATACAAAAACGTTTAGATGGCCTTAGCCCTATAGAATATAGAGCTAGATTCCTTTTTATTATTTCCCCTGTCTAATTGACAGGGGGGGTAGTTCAGTGCGTTTTATCGGATAAACGTTAAAAATGATCACCCTGCTGATGATCTCTTCATGAGCCTAGACGTAACTTCACAAGGGCGTCACCATTCCAAAAAATGATTGTATGAAAAGTTAAATACAATAGGCGCATTATAGCCTTAACTTGTAGTAACAATAGATCGCCCTTTCCCGTATGGAATACAAAGTGGTGTCCCTATGATAGGATCAACCGTGACAACACACCGCATATCAAAAACTTGTTGGACAAGTTCAGTATTTACAACATCTTCGGGCTTACCCATTGCCACGACCTGTTGATCTCGTATTGCTACCAAGTTATGGGCATAACGACAAGCCAAATTTAAATCGTGAAGCACCATTACAATCGTTCTCTCTTCTTGATCGTTTAAATCATACAATAAATCAAGAATATCAATCTGGTGTGTCATATCTAAATAAGTCGTTGGTTCATCAAGCAATATAATATCTGTGTTTTGGGCAAGTGTCATGGCTATCCATGCCCGTTGTCTTTGACCTCCTGATAGCTCATCAATGGGTCTATCCTTTAAGCTTAATAAAGAGGTCGCTGTCAGGGCATTGACTACTTGCTGTTCATCTTCTTCTGTCCATTGCTTAAGCCAATTCTGATAAGGATACCGACCTTGTTTCACTAACTGTAAAACAGATAATCCTTCTGGAGACTCTGGCGACTGCGGAAGAATAGCCAATTTCCGAGCAACTTCTTTTGTAGGTAGATTTGCGATACTTTCTCCATCAAGTAAGACACTTCCTCCTTCGGGCTTTAATAGACGAGCTATGGAGCGAAGGAGAGTAGATTTTCCACAGCCATTACCACCAATAAATACTGTAATCTCCCCTTTAGGAACCAACAAGTCTAATTCTTTAATAATGACTGTCTCGCCGTAAGAAAGGGTGAGTTTTTCAGTTTGTAAAATACTTTGCACGCACATCATCCCCCGTCTACTAACTGTTTTTTGTTTTCATTAAAAGATAAATAAAGTAGGGAGCACCTATAGTGGCAGTAAATACACCAGCAGGAACAATAGATGGCAAAAATAATGTACGCCCCACTAAATCTGCCAGCATAACAAGCGTTGCCCCTATAAAAGCAGATACAGGCAATAATGATCCAAACGAAGAGCCAACAAGCTTACGTGCCATATGTGGTGCCATCAGTCCAACAAATCCAATACCACCTGCCACTGCAACAGCTGTCCCTACTAAACCTGTGCTAATCATTAATAGAATAAATCGATGACGCTGAACAGGACTTCCAACTCCTGTTGCAATATCTTCTCCCAGTGCTTGAACGTTTACATTGCGTGATGAAATAAAAGCCAAAATGATTAATATAACGGTAAATGGAAGAAGGACATTGACATCCTCCCATGTGACACTGTTTAAGCTACCTGTAATCCAAATGTTTGCTTGACTTGCCATATGAATCGGGCCTAATACCATAAACATCGTTGTTCCTGCCTGCATTAAAGCTGCAATCCCTATTCCAATAAGTACAAGTCGGATAGGGGTGACACCTTCCTTCCATGATAAGAAATAGACAGCAAAAGCAACGATAGAAGCTCCTACAAAAGCCGCGACAGGCAACCATTTTATACTTACAATTAAGGAATACCTTTCGTCACTAAAAAGCCATAAAAAAGCGACAACTGCCATCCCTGCTCCTGCTGTGACGCCTATTGTGTCTGGAGCTGCTAAGTGATTGCGAATCATACCTTGGAGAATTCCCCCTGCTACGGCTAATCCCATTCCTACCAACATGGCTGCAATAATTCTTGGTAATCGAAACTGATAGATGACGAGCTGTTCTAGCTCTGATCCTCCTCCAAACAATAAACTGACAACTGTAAATGGGTGGACCTTAACTTGGCCTAAACTCATACTTATAATAAAAATGGCCAAGGTTATCATTATCAGGAATACTAACTTTAAGAAGGTGTTTGTGTCTAAAAGCAGGGATATCTTATCCTTACCTATGCGAATACTACGATATCCTCTCATCTTTTATTAAACCCCTTCCTTGCAATATAAATAAAAAATGGTGTTCCTATGAAGGCGGTCATTACGCCCACTGGTACTTCTTGAGGCATCACAATATATCTAGCGCCTATGTCTGCAGCTAATAAAAGAACGCCCCCCAGAAGACCTGCAAAAGGGACTAACCATCGATGATCCGTGCCTATCAAACTTCGGGCGATATGAGGAATAACTATCCCAATAAAACCAATCGGTCCTGCAATCGCAACAGATCCACCAGCAAGTAAAATGACAATTAAGCCTACCGTTAGTTTTAACAGTCCGACCTTTAACCCTAGCCCTTTAGCTACGTCATCTCCCATAGCCAATACATTCATCATTGGCGTCATTATGAGAGCCAGCAACCATCCAATTAATATGTAAGGGAAAACAGTCACTAAAATGGTCAGACTCCTCCCTTGGATAGAACCAGATAACCAAAACAAGACCTCATCAAGCGCTGCTTCGTTTGTCACCAAAATTCCTTGTGTAAAAGACGAAAATAAAGCTGTTATCGCTGCTCCTGCAAGTGTAATCTTCATTGGTGTTAACCCTTGCCTCCCCACACCTCCAACAAAGTATACGGCTAAGGCAGCAACCGCAGCACCTAAAAACGCTACCCATGTAAAGACGTTAAGGCTTGAAACATTAAAGACAGAAAGCACACAAACAACTGCAAAACTTGCCCCAGCATTTATCCCAAATATTCCTGGTGAGGCCAGAGGATTCCTCGTCAAGGTTTGCATATACACACCTGCTATTGCAAGGGAAGCACCTACACATGCTGCAATTAATGCTCTAGGTAACCGAACCGTTTGAATGATTAAATGCTCATTACTTCCATCAAAAGAAGTAAACGCTTCATATGTCAGCATAATTGATGTATTCGTATACCCCATAATAATACTCATCCCCATTAACAGGATGAGAGCAATTGTGACGATGACTAATTTTATTATTTTGTTTGAATTCAATAATATTAGGTTCATTTCGTATGATCCATCCTAATCAGTATATATTGATAGTTTAGAAGATATTAATAATACAGTCAATGATAATGAAAATTATTCTCAATTATATATTGACAGTTTTTTTCATTGTATTTAAAATAGTGTTTATGGATTGATAATGATTATCAATTAAAATACACAAGGGGGTATGATAGATGAAAGGTAAGTTATTGTTATTAGTCTCAATTTTCTCACTTTTTGTGATAGCAGCTTGCGGAAATACAAATGATACCACATCAAAAGCAGAAACAGACGAGGGGAATGAGGGAAGTTATTCAGTAGAACATGCGATGGGTACGACTGAAATCCCAGATAAGCCAGAACGTGTCGTTATTTTAACAAATGAAGGAACAGAAGCATTACTAGCACTAGGAGTTAAACCTGTAGGCGCTGTTATGTCTTGGGATCACGATCCTTGGTACGAACACATTAGTGCTGACATGGATGACGTTGAAGTGGTTGGGGATGAAACGGAAGTGAATATTGAAAAAATTGCCGAGTTAGAGCCTGATTTAATTATCGGAAATAAAATTCGTCAAGAAGACTTTTATAATCAATTAAATGAGATTGCTCCAACTGTTTTTTCTGAAGACCTTACAGGCGATTGGAAAATTAACTTCGAACTATATGCCGAAGCCTTAAACTTAGTTGAAGAAGGCCAGGAAATTATGGCTGATTATGATAGTAAAGTAGAAGCACTAAAAACAACTCTTGGAGATAAGGTTAACCAAGAAATTTCAATTGTTCGTTTTAGTTCTCGTCCTACTCGTATTTACTACACAGATTCTTTTTCAGGTGTTATATTTGAACAACTTGGCTTTAAACGTGCAGAGCACCAAGAGAAACTTTTTACTGAAGACAACCCAATGGGGAATTTTGCAATTGAAGTAGATAAAGAATTAATTCCTGAAATGGACGCAGATGTCTTATTTTACTTTACATATGCCGATTCAATCGCAGTTGAAGAAGAATGGACAAATGATCCCCTATGGCAAAATCTAAATGTCGTTAAAGAAGACAACGCACATAAAGTGAGTGATATCACTTGGAATGCAGCTGGTGGAATAATCGCTGCTGAACTCATGTTAGATGATATTGAAGAGATTTTTACTCAGGAATGAAGTTAATATAACTAACAAAAGTATTTTGTTTTCGTCGTGCCATTCAATATCTTTAAAATGGGGATAGGGCCCCATGCCGGACCCACTCAAAAAAGTAACTACCCGAACGTAAAAACGGACGGGTAGTTACTTAATAAATATGGTTTTGAGAGGTATCTTCTGATTGTCTCACCCATTTAATAAAATGTTGTTTTACATTACAGCCAAAAGAGTCATTAGTGCAAGAATCGCTGGGAGCCCTTGTTTCACAATAATTGATTTGTTTGAGGTTAAACCTCCGAATATCGCTGCTATCACGACACAAATGATGAAAAACAGTTGGATTTGATAACCGATTGGCGTGAATCCGACGATGAGCCCCCAAATTAGTCCAGCGGCTAAAAAGCCATTGTATAACCCTTGGTTTGCAAACATAACAGCTACATTCGGATCCCCTTCTAAATGCTTTGGTAATTTAAAAGATCGTTTTGCAATCTTTGATTTGATAAAAAACATTTCTAGTATCATAATAAATAAATGTTCTAGTGCTACAATTCCCACTAATATTGCCGAAAGTATTTCCACACACACTCATTCCTTTTATTTACTCACATCTATTCGAATTATTTCCATTGTGCAATGGTTTCAACAGGAAGGCGGTATGAGGCATACCCTTCTTCAGCCGCTTTTCCGATGGACAAAAGCATAACCGGTACATAACGCTCTTCTTCTAATTCAAAGACTTTAGCAATGTTTTCTTTATCATAACCTCCGATCGGATTTGTGTCGTAGCCGTGTGCGCGAGCCGTCAGCATAAGTTGCATGGAGACTAGACCGGCGTCAATTAGAATGGTTTCACGGTTTACTTGTGCTGGAAGCTTTTCAAAATGTGCAGTAAGCGCTTCGATTTGTCTATTTTTCACCTCTTGTGTCATGTATCCAAGCTCTACAGCTTTTAAATAAATGTCTTCTAAGTAATCTGCATTGTTCATGTCAGCAAATACTGCGATAACGGCAGATGACGTAGTAACTTGAGATTGGTTAAAGCTGGCTAATTTTGCAAGCTTTTCTTTGCCTTCGTCGCTTTCAATGACTAAAAAACGCCACGGCTGTGCATTTACTGATGAAGGTGCTGTAGTTGCTTCCTCTAATATTTCCGTCATCTCCTTTTTACTTATTTTAACTGTTGGGTCATAGTTCCTAATTGAGCGACGCTCTTTCATAATTTTCATAAAATCATTCGTTTTTAATGTACTTCCCATCTTTAAACTCTCCTCTATGCTTTAATATTTTGTATATTTTTCTGCATCTGTGATAACACCTTTTTTAGCATACTGCGTTCTTCGGCACTGACATTGACTAGCATCTCCTTCATGAAACGCTCCTTTTCATTTTTGGACGACTCGATTAGCTCCCGTCCCTTTTCAGTTAAGCGAACAAGTATGACACGGTTGTCCTCAGGCTTTCTTCTTCTTAATACTATTTCTTTAGCTTCAAGCTGTTTCAAGTGCCTTGTGACAGCTGCACCATCAATATTTACCTTTTTTTGCAGATCGCTCTGATTGATTTCTTCAACCTGGAAGAGCAATGCCAACAATTCCAGACGAGATTGACTGATGCCAGTGCATGCTTCAAACTTCATACCAATGACTTTGTTTACAATTTGCAGTTGGTATAAAATCTCGCCTTCTTGTGAGCAACATGTTGTCAAAATGAGTTCCTCGCTTTCTTTTTCAAAAATTAATTGATACATCAATAATTGAGGTATCAATTAATATACAACTATTTTTTTAATTTGGCAAGTATTTCGTTTAAGTGCCACGAATTTAAGATAATTTTTGAAAGGCAAGCAAATCATTGTTAACTCCGGACCTTTAAAGACGCCATGAAGGTATGCAGGTGATTTGGACAAATACAAAACCAATTATGTGTATGCGATTATGTACAATTGGGGCAGTCCGATTATATCGAGAGGGAGAAGAGATTGCTAACAGAATCAGAACGAAAAGAGGTTAATAGACAACTGATTAATGATATGAAACTGGAATCTGATTTATAAAAAACCTACATGGGGATATGGCAGAAAAAGCAGGAAGTTTTATCGGTATTAGCAGGCGACAGCTTGCTAGTGACAACGTAGGCGATAGGATTTCCTGCAAGTAAATAAAAGGAAATCAACAAAAAACGATTGTATAGTGAAAACAATCGCGTTCTGTTCGTTTTTTGCTGTTAGATTCTATTTTTTTTCTTGGTGTTTTTTGATAGTGTTACAATAAAAGTGATAAGCAATGCTATTATGAAAAGAATTATTATCGGTATTATAATATTATTCTCCATAGTATCAACTTCCTTTTTTAGTTTCCGCCAGTTTTAAATTTACCATCTTTGACTCTTCCGTAAATCCAAAGACTGGTGTTTACTGGGGAAGTCATTTTTAAAGTATACCTGGTGGAACAACAAGACACCATTCATCTGAAGTACTTACTATTTTTCCTAAACCAGTTGATATGCTTACGTTTACTGTAACATAGAAATGGTAGTTAACAGTAGCAGCATACTAATAAACTTTATATTTTTCCCTTTAGGTATTGTCTTAGCTTGTGGGCTAATAACAGAGTAGTCATCAACTTTTTCGCTTCCCAGTGTACCAATAACTTCCCCGTCATCGTTTAATACTTCTTTTTCAACTTTTCCTTGTGAGTCTATAAAGAATATTAATCTAATCTACACTAAAACGGAAGAGATATATTCAAACTGTCCGAAGTATATACAATCTCACACACTTACAAGATCCAGATACGATTCTGCTCGCTATCTGTACGGCAATATTTTAGGCCATCCGTAGAGGGATGGCCTATTCAGTCAATTCAAATGAGCAATAGCGCTGATTTCGATCAGTTGCTCAGGAAACGCTAGCTCTGTTACGCCAATGAGGCTGCCCGCAGGCCGATGTTGCCCCATATATTCTCTAAACAGTTTAATGCAAGGCTCAAAATGTTCTTTCACATTAGTCAGATAGATCTCAACATAAGCGAGGTTAGCCTTCGACGCCCCAAACCCTGTCAATACACGATCAAGATTTTCTAGCGTCTGCTTAGTCTGCACCTCAATATCTCCCGCGCCGATGAACGTGCTCTCCATATCGTGGGATAATTGCCCGGAAATGTAGATCATACCGTTGACTGAATACCCTTGTGAAATGCCGCTACCTTCTTCCCATGCCACACCGTGATTATACGTATTCGTAATCATTATATTCACCCTCCTGTTGTTCAAAGTATGGTTAGTATAAAATAAAGACAAATAAAAAAGTAGTACGCACTTTATTGATAGGTACTACCAGAAAGGATAGTGACAATATGGGTATGGCTGAATACAAAGGAAAAGTTAAAAAAATACAAGATACTCCCTTCGGTTATACATTGTCAATAATTGGTGGTAAGTGGAAAATGGTTATTATTTATCTCTTAGCTGAAAACGAACCAGTTCGTTTCAACGAACTGAAGAGACAGATTGGGGTCATTACGTATAAAATGTTGAGTTCACAACTTAAAGAACTGGAGCAAGACGGTATGGTGGAACGAAAAGAATATCCTCAAATTCCTCCAAAGGTCGAGTACCAGCTCACTGATAAAGCAAAAACACTATTACCTATCATGGAAGGGTTATGTGAATGGGGAGCGAAAAACCAACCTCATTAAAGCCTCTGTGAGCATGAGATATGAGCCAAGAATCCGCTATTTTTGCAGCCAGGTCCACATTGTGTTTCTCAAGAGAAAAAACACGTTATTCTTATTGAACCCTTCTTTTTACGGGAAAGCTTACGGTGTTAAATAACCAATTTGTCACAGCTAACCCGTTCGCAAAACTCCCGCCTCAAAATAGAGAGAAAAATACATCTAATTAGGCGGGAGATAACGGACGCTACTGTTCTGATTAACGCAACAACCAATCAGTGGGAGAAGGACGGTAACGCCCACTGATTGAAGGTTAGTTTGATGTTCAGACGTGATGTCTCGGTGTTGCTTTATTCTGACAAATTATACCTTGAAAAAGAGTTATAAGCTTTATATAAATTTAATTGCGCGTTCGTTAAAGCCAATGAAGCCAAAGCTTGTCAAGAAAAGTGTGTAAGTTACTCTAAATACTTTAAGGCTGTCATGAATTAATAGCTCGTCATCGTCCCTGAATAAGACGCGGTTCTGTGGTAAGGGCGATAATCAAAATAGTTATGGTCCTAAAGTTTACCTCAATACAACTTTTATTTTTCCTCGGAAGTTTTTTCACGAACGACCGTATTAAAATAGTTCTTTCCCCATTCGTACATCGATTCAAGAATAGGTATCAAGGTTTCCCCATGTTCTGTGAGGGAATATTCTACTTTTGGAGGGACGGTAGGGTACACTTCGCGATGAATAATTTGATCGGCTTCTAATTCCCTTAACTGATTTGTTAACATTTTTTGTGTGATATTTGGAAGGAGTGCTTTCAATTCGCTAAATCTTTTTGTTCCTTCTTTACCTAGATACCACAGAATAATCATTTTCCACTTACCACCAATGACAGAAAGGGTTAGCTCTTTTTCACAATTAAACGTCTGGTTAAAATCACGTACGATTGGTATCACTCCATCCTTTAGTTACTTTTTTGATACTATGCCACTTTTAAGTAAGTTCTTCCCAGTTATAACTATACTGATTTATACTTCTTAATGTAAACCAATCACTACTGGAGGGAGCAAAATTATGAACCGTTTTACCATTCCACGTGACATTTATTATGGAGAAAATTCACTTGATAAGTTAAAAGAGTTAGAGGGCCAGAAAGCAGCGTTAGTCATTGGAGGAGGCTCAATAAAGAAGACCGGTAATCTAGAGCGTATTCAAGGCTTACTTTTAGACGCTGGCATTGAGAACCGTGTCATCGAAGGCGTCAATACAGAGCCAACCGTTCAAATGGTAAAAGAAGGTGTAGATGTATTAAATGATTTTGAACCTGACTGGGTAATCGGAATTGGCGGCGGCTCTGTCATGGACGCAGCGAAAGCGATGTGGTTATTCTATGAACATCCGTCTCTCACTTTTGAAGAAGCGGCACAACCTTTTACCCTACCAAAACTTCGAACAAAAGCAAAATACGTTGGAATCCCAACAACAAGTGGTAGTGCAGCCGAAATTTCCAATTTATCCGTTATTACAGATGAGAAAACGAATATTAAGTATCCATTAGCCGATTTTGAATTAACGCCAGACATTGCCATTATTGACCCAGTGATGGTAGAGTCGATGCCAAAGCAGATTACGGCCTATACTGGTATGGATGCTTTCACACATTGTGTTGAAGCATATGTTGCAAAGCCAAGGACAGTATTCACTGATGCACTCGCAATTGAAGGATCAGTAATAGTTAAAAACAATCTTTTAGATTCTTATCATGGTGACCAGGAAGCTCGACAAGACATGCATAATGCGCAAGCGATGGCTGGTATGGCGTTTGCTAATGCTGTACTTGGAAACGTGCATAGCTTAGCACACAAAAGTGGTCCAACATTCGATATCCCACATGGGTGTGCAAATGCGATTTATTTACCGTATGTCATTCAATTTAATCGAACAGTGGTAGCTGACCGCTTTGCAACCATTGCCAAAAGATTAGACCTTGAAGGGGATACAAATGATGAATTAGTCGATGCCCTAGTATCATATATTCGTCATCTAAATACTGAAATGAATGTACCGAATAGTCTTCAAGAGTTTGGTGTCACAGAAGAACTCTTTAATAAGCATGTCGATGAAATGGCCAAAAATGCTATGACAGATCCATGTACAGGAACAAATCCTCGTGAAACGTCAGTTGAAGAGATGAAACAGTTATATGTTTCAGCCTTTTACGGGAAAGATGTGAATTTCTAATATCAAACGACTCTTCACTCAGTGGGCGCTCTCGTTCTTCTCCCACTGAGTGATCGTTGCGTGATCAGGATATCCCTCTTTTTTAAAGTGGGACGGGGGTTTACGGACGGATATCTGTGATAAAACGAACCTTCAATACATTTTCACTTGTCTTTTTCCGATCATTTTTCCCCATTATTTTTTGCAATAAATTTTGTTGTATTAAAGCATTTTAAGCTGTTCAATCTTTTCTTATTATATTAACAATTTTTCGTTGCGCATCTTTCGCTTCAGGGATTGGCATAATCACAAACACATGATTCATTTTTGGATAAACAAATGTATTTATCTCCACTCCTTGTTTCGATAATTTCTCATCAAATAGTAATGCATCCGGATATAAACCTTCGTGTGTTCCAATAAAATGAGTGACTTTAGTAAGACCACCAAAATCACCATATATTGGACTGATTAATGGGTCGTCTAACTTTTTATCATCCGCCCAGATCTTTGTAATGACCGGCATACCTCCTACTGATAACATAGGATCGATTTTTTCATATCCTGGTATATGAGGATTGTCTAAAACCATATCAACGCACGCAGAAAATAATATAATGTCTTTAGGCTGTGACAAACCTTCAAGCTTTAAAAGTTGCGCCAGACCAAGTGATATGTTTCCACCTGCGGAATCACCCATGATCGTCAACTGCTTTGGGCTTTCAACGCTTTCCAGTATCTCCTTATACAGATTTAACACTTGAGGATAGGTATGTTTGTAGTTAAAATGGGGCACTTTAGGGTATATTGGAGCAATGACTTTTGCGTTTAGTGATTGAGCTAGGTTGTCCATGAATTTCCAGTGGAATTTTAAAGGTTGATTTGTCCAAGCACCTCCATGGATATATAAGATCGCTTTTTGATGTAGAGAATTTTGATCATTTAATGTGAAAACTTTTATACCATCAATCGTTTGTTCTTTAATAGTACTTGAAAAAGTAACATTTTCAATAACATACGGTTTTGTATTTTCAATGCCTCTTTGTGCAATAAATTTTCTCGTGTTTTCTATACTAGAAAAACCCTCTTTAGTTCCTCGTAAAAATAAGTACTTTTCAAAAAAATAACTTTTTATCGACCGTCTTTTTTTATAATTATGTATACTCATGACGCAGATTATCCCCTTATATAACCTTTATTTTTTTATCTAGATCAAACTCATAGCATAGACTTAATTAAGTCTATACAGTCATATATAAATTTCCGTGAAGCATCTTTGGCAGTTATGAGAACCATTGATTCTATTTTATCGTTTGCACTTGTACCTGTCACCTGAAGAGCAACAAGGATATCCGATGGTTAATCCCGTTGGATTTTCGTGAATAGATTTACTAACTATTTAAGTTACAGTTGTGAAAAGTCAGGTGCTGTGACTTTTAAACGATAAGAAACAAAATTGATAGATAAGACACTTATTGAACTTATATAGGTGATGTTTGCATGTCTTTCCATGAGAAAACAAGGTGAAATCTATTACTCTTTTACGTTAAGATAATCTTTTTCCATCTAAGAGTGTTTGAAGTTGGAAAGGTAGATAAGTGGGTGTTTAAGCCTCTATATACTAAGTCAAAAATCAGTCAGAACAAAAGAGTTTTATGTTTCATACTAAAGATTACACAAAAAACTTACCTGAACAGTTGAAACGTTTTAATTAGATTTAACGTATATTTACTAAATACTATGATTGGAGTGAAAGCCATGGATGTTAAGGTATCAAAAAATGACACAAACCTAACTATTAAGTGGCAATTAAGTAAAATTGACATACCATTATCTGAAATCACGGATGTGTTGAATGACGATACATATGGTGGTGAAGATAAAAAGGCAATAAGAATTGGTTTTCCTTATGGACACACGGATAGGATTGTTATTAAAACAACCTCAGAAAGTTATATTGTTTTTACTAGTATTGGAGGCTTGAAAGAAAAGATATTATCTTTTATCGATTAATATAGTCAACAAATAGGCGCTGTTTTCCAGAGTATAATGGCTGTAATCTTTCAGTGGAGCGTTTTTATACGTTCGAATAGCGCCAATACATAAAACTACCCAGTCACAAATTTAGTAAACTCAGAAACACTTTTAAACGATAAGTGAGGCTCTATTGAAAATGCCGATGTTTGATAATTTGGTAACCATTGAACACCTATTGTAAGAACATTGGCTTTAACGCCTGCGTGTATATCTGCATCACTATCGCCAATAAACATAGCTTCTTTATTTTTTACGTCTAGTAGCGATAATGCCTTATTTACCCCTTCAGGGTCAGGTTTCGGCTTAATAATATCATCACCTGTTATAATAACATCAAACATATTTTCCATTTGAAGTGCCTGTAAGGAAATATCCAAACTCCTTTTTGCTTTTCCCGTCACGATGCCTAATTTTAACCCTTTGCCTTTTAAGTACTTTATTAACTCATTAATCTCATCATTAGGCTCAACTAATGCGTGATGATGTTCTGCGTATTTTTCATAGTACAATTCGATAGCCTGGTCTTTATTACTATTTGATAGATTCTCCTTTATAATCCCTGTTTCAGACGGCCCGAACATCGCTTTAATTTCCTTTGAAGAAAGGTCTTTATCATCAAATTTTTTAAAAACATTCTGAAAAGCATCAAAACAAATTGGTAAGGTATCCGCTAAAGTTCCGTCAAAATCGAAAATAATAGCCTTAATAACAAACACTCCCTTAAGTTTTGTTTTATTCTCCCTTCCAATATTATCAAAATAGTTTGTGCTTGCGGGAAAAAAAGATTAGCGCTTATTGAGAAAAATCATCAAATATTCCGAATCACTATGTGGTAGCATTACAGAGCTTGAAGATAAACTTACAGGGAATCTTTAATTACCTACAATTGAGATTATATCTAATTCATTTATCTTAGTCCCTCCTTCATAAAAGGGAACAAATATCCCTATGTTAATATTTTACATCAGGAGTATAATATAATTAATACTTTATGATTTTTGTTAGATAGCAACTATTATTAATGTATTGGGTATCAAATTTTAAAAAAGGGGTCGGTCATTATAGACACATGGCTCATAATATCTTTTTTAGTAATTATGTTAGTAATACTTATAGGCGAATCTGGAATATTTAAGAATAAGCCGGTAAGGCATCTAATAGCTATTATAGCTTTAGCAGCGCTCTTAATTTTAGTTACTATTCAATTTGTTTTCTAGAGGTGAATATATTTAATCTATTTGATTTTTCTTCTTTTATTATCATACTATTAAGTATTGTAATTTATGGATACGGCAGCTACAGAATTTTCAAGCATTTCAAGATGTGGAAAGAAAGAAAAGATGTTATTTAAAACGCCTTTTCTTTTTATTTTGGATATGTAATGTAGAACTTTGTAATAGTTTTGGTTGCTTTTTTTGCATTTTTTTCAGTTAACGCTGTCCATGTATACTTCAATTTATTATCTTTTGTATGTTCAATTTTCAAGCGTATTTTTTGTCCTGCCTAGCCCATTTAGTGTCGTAAGTTTAGTACTCTCTTACAGCTTGTGTAACCGCAATAGTTGTAGCTGCTACTGTAAAGGCTATTCTACCGGCCAACCCTTCAACCCTGTCCCTATAAGGACTAAATTAAATATAAGCTTTCCTTTTTTAATTTTGTCTATATCACTTTTAGTATAAGTTTTTGTTGAAGTTTTCGAGCCGCTTAAACGTACCCAGCTAAATCAACGTGTTTTTGATGGGTTTGAATGGGTTAATTATTGCTGGTTGGGGAGCACCGAGGCACAAGATTACCAGATATAAATAAAACAAGGCGTACTTCTGTTTTAAGGAAGTACGCTTTGTTATTTAGTAGTTTTATTAGTTGGTATTTTTATAAATATATGTACTAGGAGTAAAATAATAATTCCTACGTTAATATAATTGATCCAATCAGGCATAGTACTATCGGTAGCTAAACCGTATAAAGATGTTACTAATAAAAATAAGCCTAATATTATAACAATATATTTCATAATTTCATCTCCTTTAAAGCGTTTCACCCAATTTCTATTTATTAACTTAAATGTAGTTATGATTTAATTAGCCTATAAAGTCAATAGCATCTACAGCCTTGATAAATGTAATCATACTAAAATCAACGAGATTCTATTATTATACGTTTTATATAATAGTATTGCGAGGTGATATAAAATCTCCTTTCATCTCGAAGAGCTTCTGCAGAGAACACCAGATAACAACATGAGGTTTTAACCTTTCACAACGTTGGTTGGTATCTCGCCTTTTAAATCTTCCTCAATAGCTTCTTGTGCTCTTTCTAACAACTCTTCACGATTGATTGCACCTTCCTTAAAACCATAAAAAGACCCAAAAAAGTAAAATTCCATGTATCCCCAATACTCTTTTGTACCTCCCATAGCAATCACTAAAGCAATTTGTGTTTCTTCTAAAGCATCGGAAAACATTTCGTTTACTGGGTTTGCCGCCCTAATGCTGATTGAGTTTAATAAAAAAAAGCTTCTACCGTTCAGGGTTGGATGGTTAGGAGCTTTTATGGTCCACTGGCTTATGTCTATTAGGACGATTATAAGGAGACCACTCATGTGATTATGACATTCCCAACCTCTCTTTTCCATGCAGTTTCAGCTTTCTGGTCTCTCCTGATAGTCCCTGATTTTTTAAGTTCACCCTTTAATTCACTTTCTCTATTTCTCTTTTGATTTCTTCTATTCGTTTTTTTCCCCAATCATACATCATTTCCACAATTGGAAGTAATGTCATTCCCAACCCAGTCATTGAATATTCCACTCTAGGCGGGACCTCTGGGTAAACCTCCCGATGCACAATGCCATCTTCCACTAATTCTTTTAATTGATTCGTCAATATTTTATGGGATATTTTTGGAAATAATCTTTGCAATTCAGTAAAGCGGTGCGGTCCTTCAACACCTAAATGCCATAGAATTACAACTTTCCACTTCCCACTAATAATCGATAAAGTAAGTTCTTTTTCACAGTTGTAATTTCCATTTATTATCTTCTCCTTAATTTCCTCTCTTAGTGTATCCGACATATTTTCTGCCTTCCTTTCATATAGTTACTTTAAAGTTACTCTGTTACAAAAAAGTGCATTCTTCTCAGGGTAACTATCAGGTTGTAATATTAATGTGTGAATTAAAGATAAACTATTTTAGGAGGAATAACAATCATGAGTAAAAAAGCACTTTTAATCATACCACCCGACAGGTTTAATGAAGATGAATTATTTAAACCAAAAGAGGCACTTGAAAAAGCAGGAGTTGAAGTAACAATTGCAAGCACAAAAACTGGAGAGGTTATTGGTGATTTTGAAGGAAAAGCAATTTCCGAAAAGGTCTTCTCCAACACTCCAGCAACCGACTTTGACGTTATTTCTGTCATTGGTGGTTCTGGTACCATTGATCATCTATGGGGTAACGATGAATTATCCACGTATTTAAAGAAAGCACACAATGATAAAATGCTTGTTGCTGGAATTTGTGCTGGTTCAGTCTCTGTTGTGAAAGCTGGGTTACTTAAAGATAGAGAAGCAACTTGCTACCCTGTTGATGTACAAAAAAACCAATTGAAAGAAAACAATGTAAAGTATGTTGAGAAACATGTTATTGCACATAGTGATGTTATCACAGGTGACGGACCAGATGGCGCTGAGGAATTTGGAAAAGCACTAGTTGATGCAATAAACTAATTAAAATGATGCTAAAAGCCTTTGGTGTTTACCAGAGGCTTTTAGCATCTTTTAATCTTCTCATGTTGCTTATTTTATGTTAGGAAATAACTTATCTAAGCACTGATTATCGAACACAATGCCGACTCTCTTCTTTATCACTATTTGCGATAAGGTTCTCCATAACCGGGAATAGCGGCCAGAGGGCTGCCAAATGCTTATTTGAATATTATTTTTTTGACAATGACTTATGTGGAGTAGAAAGGGTCCTCACATAAATTTGTCAAACTCAGCTTCCCCCCTTAAACATCTTAATAATCGAGCAAACGTCCAAAATCATTCCATTGACCGTACATTTTATTTTCTCTTGTGTTCGTTATGAATTTGTCTAATCTACTCCTAAACAATTCCGGTTGATTCTTTGCGCTTTGTATCGTGTCGATCCGAACCCTTTTATAAAGATTCGGAAACGCCCTGAAATGATCATGTACTCGCTGATCCTCTTTTATCTGCTGCTCGATCACTTCATCTATTCTAAATGATCGCGGATCCAAATCAGGCAAAACCCTCCTTCCTTCATCTGTCATCAATCCTAATTTTTCAAGACGGCGGACACGTTCTTTGTTCAATTCCGTCCATGCACTCTTTTTGCTCCTAGGAGAAAGCCTCTGAGCCAACTCTGTTTCAGACATTTTCTTTTTAACGCCATCGATCCATCCAAAGCACAGTGCTTCCTCGACAGCGTCCAAATATAACACCCTCTCCTCGGGAATTGGCCTCATACAAACCAAGACCCAGCATGACCTTTCAATCTTAGCATTTTCCTGCAGCCAAATCCTAAGATCTTTTTTCGACTTGGCTGGCAGCAACTTTTCAATTTCCATGCCTGTTGGAAATCACTTGATCAAGAAACATATCGGCATCACAATTGAACTTCCAGCCAACCCCAAATCTATCCACCAGCATTCCAAAGCAGGAGGACCAGGGAGTATTGGATAATGGCATAATTACATGGCCATCAACCGACAGTTTATTAAAGTACCTCTCCAATTTTTGTTTATCCAGATTGACTAAACTAATCCATACGTTGTTTCCTTTCACTAACTCACCTGTTACGTTCCTCATGGAAGTCAGCAAATCCGACATCATGATTTTCCCATCCGCGAATTCGATCGAAGACTCCATAATCATATTCAATTCATTTTCGGGCAGTAGGTAGCTTGGATCTTGAGGAAAGTCCTTATAATTCACCTTTTTTACTTCAGTTGCCTGAAGAGCTTCCGAATAAAATTCAATCGCTTGTTCGGCAACCCCATCAAAATTCAAATACGCAATAGCATCCATCAAGCATAACCTCCTTCTTGTGATACGTGTAGTATAATAGAAAAAAGGTGACATCTGATTGTCACCGTTCTGAAATCATGTAGACAAAGAGGTAAATTATGACCAAAATAGAGAGACTCATTTCGATTATCATGATATTGCTAAAAAAAAGAGGTTGTATCTGCAAAGGAATTCTCACAACTATTCAATGTTTCCAAAAGGACGATCCTTCGCGATATGGAAACATTGAGCTTATCGAACATCCCCATCTACTCTGTTAATGGGGTCAAAGGCGGCTATCGTATAATGGATGAGTACAAGGTGGATAAACGTCTTTTAAGCAACTCCGATTTAGAGAATATATTAACTGCGCTCGGCGGATTGGAACAAATCCTCCTTACTGATGAAGTTGAAAGAACTATAAATAAAATAGAGGCAATGGTCAGTCCATTGTCTCTGAATCGCTCCATTCAAATGTCGTTTTATGATTGGGAAGGTCGGTCCGAGATTCTTGAAACCTTAAAGGCATGTCAAGAATCCATTTTAAAGAAAAAGCTGATTTCGTTTGATTATACAGATAAAGATGGGGCTGAAACGAATAGGATGATCGAGCCCTATGAGCTGCATTTTAGCGAATCAAGTTGGTACTTGAAAGGATTCTGTTTAAATCGACAGGAATATCGTACATTCAAATTATCTCGGATCGACCATATTACTGTGGAGGAACGTGCATTTCATCCTAGAGACGATTGGTCAGGGCAAGGGCATGAAGCCAGTTATCTGCCACAACTAGTGGCGATTAAGGCATGGATATCATCTAGCATAAGAGATCAAATCGTCGAAAGGTATGGTCGAAGGAGTATTGAAAACCATAGTTCTGGATCTTTATTAGCAACCATTTATGTCCCTCAAAACCATTCGGGATTTCAATTTTTAGCAAGCTTCGGCACTCACCTTAAAGTTGTAGAGCCTAAAACCTATGTTGAAGAATTTCGAAATTACTTATATCAAATGATGGAGAACTATTCCTGATGAAGGTTTCGTCTCGACACTACCAGTTCATCTCAGTGTTTTTTAATGTAAGAGAATTTGCTTAACTGTCTATGACGATTGCAGGCTTAATTGCAACATTAATCGTAACTATCACTTTTAGTCAAATTCCTAATTTGTATGTTTTAACAGCGTTAGCGTTCTTAATTGGATTTACCATGACATTTGTATTCATCCCATTTTTCACTTCAGCACAAGAAGATACGGATCCCAGGATTATGGGGAGGGTCATGAGTATTGTCTTTTTAGCCATGAACGGGTTTGATCCACTTGCCTATGCAAGTGTAACTTTACTCGTTTCTAGAGGATTTGATATTCAATTAGTCATTCTGTCTTTTTCTATTGGTGGATTTATTATCGCTATCACCATTTTATGGAGAGGAGAGACGTTTAGAGATTACAAGTCTAACTATTAATTTACCTTCAGAAAAAGACCACTATAGGTAGAAGTGGTCTTTCGAACTAATAAACCTCCCATCCGACACAAAACCGATAAGGGTAGTTAACCATGTCTTATTCTGTTGTAACGACTTGTTTTTTTCGCTTTCCCAACTACTATTTACTATGTCCATCAGATCAACTATAGCAATACTTACAACGATTAATAAGATTGTCATACAACAATCCACTTCCAAATATCTTTTCAAAAAACGCTTAACACAAACATTACTCTAAGATAAATCATATGATTTCAACGCAATGAAGTAATAAGGAGTTGTAAACACAATTGCCATAGCCAGGCCATCATCATCGTACCTGAGTAAAGGCTATTCTGAAACAGAGCATAGAAATAATCATGCAATAAATACTCTATGAAAAACGGCACTAGAATAAATTTAAAGAACATCTACATTTTCTATGTTCCTAAAAGACAGATAGGCGATAATAAATCCAATGGCTGAAAGAGTGACTGGAATTGCTACAACATTAAATAAAGAAAACCCTGCAAAGTTGGATCCTATTACACTAAATAATAATATTGCTGATACAATTGTTACCGACACAGACTTTTTAATCATACCGAAGTATAGTGGGATTAAACCGATTCCTGCTAAAGATACTGCACTAAACAATACCGTTATTGCTTGCTCCAAAATAATCTCCAACGTTAATTGATCTGTGATTAAATGAGCAATTGAATTAATTCCGTAAAAAGCAGCACTAACAATAAAGTTAGATAAAACAACGGACAAGAATGTAAAGAGTGAGACGATGAGAAGCTTTGCAAGGATAAACTTATGCCTCTTTTGGGGATACATGAACAAGAGTTGCATCGTTTTTTTCTTATATTCATCAATTATCAACTTCGCAATGAGTACCCCAGAAAAAATAATAAATGTTCCTCTTACCATCGTATTGATCATCATAAACATCATTTCGAAATTTATAAAATACTCTTCGCCTTCCATTCTTTCTATAATGGGTATAATACACGCTAATAAAATCATAATTATATTTGCGATAAACGCAGCTTTGATATATCCAAACATTTTATGCTTTTTCATTTCTAAACAGATTAATTTAAGCATTTTTGTCACCGCCATTAATTAAGGCTACAAAGTAGTCTTCTAAGGAATACTTTTTGACATTGATCGAGTTAATGAAGAGGTCCTGCAAAATCAATGATTTTGAAACTTCATTCTGAGAAATATGTGACTCATATATTCTAATTATTGATTGGTCAATAATTTTGTAGTTTGAGATATTCAAAGAATCCTCTAGAACAAGAGCAGCTTTTTTACTATCGTTCGTACTGATCTCAATATAATTTGTATTTTTCTCTTTAATGTTTTTCATTGATACTTCTTCAACTAATTGCCCCTCACTAATAACACCAACAGTATCAGCAATCAATTCTATTTCTCCTAGGATATGACTTGATACAAGCAACGTTATCCCGTATTCTTTTGATAGCATTTGAAATAGGCTCCGTAACCCCTTGATTCCAACAGGATCTAGTCCATTTATAGGCTCGTCTAGTATGAGTAGTTCAGGCTTTGTGATAATTGCTCGAGCAACCCCTAACCTCTGCTTCATTCCGAGAGAAAAATCTCTTACTGCTTTATTATCAATGTTTTTTAAATTCACTAAATCTAAAGCTTGATCAATTGCTTTTTTATCGTAATAGCCCATATATTCACAATGTAAATCTAAATTCTCTTTTGCGGTAAGCTTATCGTAAAATACGGGATACTCAATAATACAACCAATTCGTTTCAATAACTCATACGATTGATTTGTTACTCGCTGACCAAACATATTTATTTCTCCACTTGTAGGCTTTACTAAATTCATAAGCATTTTCATAATCGTTGTTTTCCCTGCTCCATTTGGACCAAGAAACCCGTAAATTTCTCCTCTTTTTACATTCATATTGACATTTGATACGACTTCCTTACCTTGAAATGCTTTTGTTAAGTGGTGGGTTTGTAAAATGTATGGCACCTTAAAACTCCTCTCTATTTTTCTTATCTTCATATTACCGAGGAGAACTTTCATTTTTATTAATTAATTCTTACTTGTTTCTTACTTTAATTTATTTTAGTTAATATTTAACTCGTCTAAATTGGATCGTGAATGTTGTTTTCTCAAATGGAATGCTGGAAAGTGAAATTTCACCTCCCATTTCTTCTACTAATCTTTTAGTAATGGTCAATCCTAAACCGCTCCCTTGGTACTGTTTATTTCGAGAGTCCTCAAGAGTAAACATTCTTTCAAATACTTGATCCTTATCGATCGCTTGAATACCTTTTCCTTGATCCCAAATGTCAATGAAGAGGGCTTCCTCATCATACCGAACTTCGATACCAATGATGTTACCATCACTCCCATATCGAATTGCATTTGAAATAAGATTCTGTAAGATTCTGTTAAGCGCCATTTCATTGGCAAATATGTAAAGGGATTGTTCAGGTATAGAAATATCTACATCAAACCCTTTTGATGTTAAAATATCATAAAATGATAATATGTTATTTCTGCAAAGTTCGTTTACATCAAGGCGAAGTAAGGGCATGTCCTGATCACCTGATTCTAATTTTACTAAATCAAAAAATTTATTAATTAAATCTAACACTTCCTGAGATTTACGATATACTTTTTCAAGATGAGCTTTTCTTTCTTTTTCTGATAGGTTTGCATCTCCCAGTATAATCTCCATACAGCCCAACACAACAGTTAGAGGCGTCTTTAAATCATGCGATATATTTGACAGCATTTTTCGCTTAGCTATTTCCATTCTGTTATATTTAGCAACAACCTTTTGGTTGTATTCCAATAGACGATTCATCTCAATTAATAGAAGCTTCAAAGTGATATCATCTGTTTGTAAAATGAGCTTCTCATCTGTTTTTTCTGTAAGGATTTGTTTTAGTTTCTCTTGAACATATTGAAGCTGAGCTTGTTTTTTTCGAGCAACTTTCACCTGTAATAAGACAACTGTAAGTAAAATAAAAATAATGGAAACCAATAAAATAGTCATATTAAAATTCTCCAAGCTTATAGCCAATACCCCATATTGTTTTAATGTACTTTGGATGAGAAGGATCATCTTCAATCTTTTCTCTTAGCCGTCTCATGTGTACATTAATTACATTCTCATCCCCATAATAGTCTTCATGCCAAACAGATTGATAAATTTGCGCCTTTGTAAACACACGATTTGGTGAACACATAAACATCTTTAGAATTTGAAACTCCTTCGAGGTTAGCTTGATTTCCTTATTTTCTTTTGTAACTAAATAGTTTTCTAGGTCAATAGTTAGTTGACCGATATGAATAATTGTTTTTACATCTTTCTCAACAGATTTTGAGTAATTTGTAGCTCGGCGAATAGCCGCCTTTACTCTAGCTGTCAATTCAACCATAGAGAACGGCTTCGTAATATAATCATCCGCTCCTAACCCAAGACCTATCGCTTTATCTGCCTCACTATCTTTTGCCGACATGATTAAGACCGGAATAGTGCTTTGTTTTCTTACTACTTGTAAGAAATCCATACCATTGGCCTTCGGAAGCATTAAATCAAGTATAATCAAATCAATTGCCCCATTTGAAAAAGATTGAAGTGCAGATTCACCATCATATGCTTGAATAATTTTGAAGCCTTCCTTCATCATATGAGTTTTCACCATCTCACTAATCTCTATATCATCTTCAACTAACAATACTGCATGTGCCATTATTGTCCACCTCTATTCAAAAACCTACTACGATTATACTTATAATCTTGCTAAAAATGTTAATTATTGAGCGCTTTATTTGGATAATTAAACGAGAAAACCTGTCTGATCACTGGGAACTAGTTTCGCATTGCTAGTAGACCTCTAATATGTTCCTATTGTGATAGAATTTAACTCATAAAAAAAGTGGCACTCATCAGTTTTAAAAACCAATAAGAAGCCTCTCTATTCATATAAGTGTTAATATTTTACCCTTAAAGAAAATGTCTAAGACGAAAAACGACTTAGAAAATAGGAAAAAATATCATCTTATTCACAACTTTTTTGCCTCTATTTGTGGTACGGTTCTCTATGATATATCTAAATGATGGTTTTTATAATCATATAACTTATAAAAAAGCAGCACTAACGTATTAATATACAATACAGTAGCCAAACCGTTACCCTTAGAACCATAAAGTGAATATTTCTAAATCATCAATATTTCACGAATATCCTCTTCGGTGAGAGTAGAATAGGCTTTTTCTTCTGAGTCGATAATTTGTTCTATTAAATGCCTTTTCTTTTCTTGCAGTTCATTTATCTTTTCCTCAATTGTACCACTAGCAACATGCTTGATTACCTGTACGACATTTATCTGTCCGACAGAAGGGAAGTGACCGAGTATGGTCACTTTTCTTTTTTGTAAAACCGTCGTGCTTTGGCACGATTGCCGCAATCGGCCATTGAACACCAGCGGCGGCTCCTGTTCCGGCTCGAATCGAAGAATAACCATCCACAAGGCCCCCCCTCACATTGTTTGACTCGTTCTAGGTCGTTTTTAGAAACAAGTAAATTTACAGCAGATTGCACAATGGGAGGGAGCATAGTTTCAAAGTTTTTCTCGGTATGCTTGAACTTCAAAGTGTAATGATTCTTTTCATGAATTACTTGCAAAGTTTGATAGAAGTGGCTCACAGATTCATTGAAACGTTCCAGATCTTGCGGGTGTGGAGATGTTTTCTTTGAAATGGACTTGAAAATTCGATACATGACTTCCCGCATTTCGATTGCCTGTTTCAGAACATCACAAGCTTCAGACGGTTCCTCCTCCGCTTTTAAAAGAAGAGCTTTTGCTTGTTGTTCGGTCAAGACTTCAGCATGGATGCACCAGTCGACCAATTTGGCGTAACTCGTAAACCAATCCCGCCTTTTCTCAGCATTTTCCCGCCAACTGACGGTATTGATGAAATCCATACACAAACGTTCTCCGACCATCATATAAAGGTTCGTATTCGACATAATCAAAACTCCTTTTCTATAACCATCATAATATAAATTGACAGTTAGATACAACTCAGTTAAACTATAACCATCAAGAGTAGTTTTGATGGTTATATAAAAATTCTGGAGGTAATAAGATGAACAATGCGATGTTGGCAGCTGTTAGAACATTGTTGAAAGAAACATTTGATGGACCTGAAGAAAATGCAAGCTGGTACACAGAAGCGAAGCCAGCAAGCGGTTTATTCGGAACGCTTGAAAAATTATCCGCAGAAGATGCTTCGATACCTGTCAATGGTACGACAATCGCCGCACAAACCCATCATACCCGCTATTACTTATGGGTTGTGAATTCCTACTTAAATGGGGAAGAACCCATAAAGGACTGGGAAGCATCATGGAAAATCACAAACGTTGATAAAATCACATGGGCACAATTTAATAACGAACTTCAACAAGAATATACTAAACTACTTAAAAAAATTGATTCATTTGACTCCTTTGATGAACAGACATCGAATGGTCTGTTGGGAGCAATCGCTCACTCCGCCTATCATCTCGGTTCGATACGACAGATAGTCAAAGCGATCAAAGTCATAAGCCAAACATAAGCAATAAAAAAGCTCCAAGGAATGATTCCTTGAAGTTTTCAGCTTGTAGAGAAAACCCTCGTTTTTCTACAAGCTTTTTTGATGGTTTTGAAAATACTTTTTATGCTCCACTTCTAAAGTCTATTAGAAAAAACCTCATTTACTTATGGTACGGTTCCCCACTATTAATCCTAAACGCACGATAAATCTGCTCGACGAGGATCAAGCGCATGAGCTGATGTGGGAAGGTCATGCTTGAGAAAGAAAGGTGGGTATCGGCGCGTTGGAGCACAGCGTCGCTTAGACCGACGGAGCCGCCGATTATGAAGGCGATTTTACTTTTGCCGTATGTTGCGAGCTTGTCCATTTCTTTTGCCAGTTTTTCCGAGGACCATGATTGACCTTCAATGGCAAGGGCAATGACGTATGTATCTTGTTTGATTTTGGCTAGTATCCGTTCGCCTTCTTTATTTTTCACTTGGCGAATGTCACCGTCACTCATATTATCAGGTGCCTTTTCATCGGCAACCTCGATGATTTGTATATTAGCATAGGCCCCTAGTCGTTTTTCGTATTCGCTAATGCCTTGCTTTAAGTATTTTTCTTTTAATTTACCCACAGATATGATTGAAATGTTCACAGTTATCCCCTTTCTGCACACCTTATCCACAAAAGTTATCCACATATACACAGATAACAACTAAAAACTCACTATTATCAACTATAGTGAACAGGTTGTCTGTGGATAATCCACTTAAAAACATCGTTATCGCTAACCTCTCTAAAATAGCCCTTTATAAACCGATCGTTCAATATTATTATTACGTCATGCCACAAAGCCATCATTCTCAGCTCTTCCATGTTAAAACCCTTATGGACCCCGCCCGAATAGACAACTTTAATCAGTATGACTTCTATAACATTACCTCTTTCGCACATAACTATATTAAAAAAGCTCTCATTATAATCCTAAACTCACGTTTCCCCCATGACTCTTTTAATCACATACTGTTTTAGGGAGAACTTTATCATAGCTCACAATTATGTATATTACCGAGGCGGTCAGCACAGGAATGCGTCACCTCATCGTTCTTTCAATCGTTCACTTACTTACACGAAATGGCCATCTTTGCCACAAAAAACGAGATGATGTTTTAAATAACGCACAGTTGTGGATAAGTATGTGAGTAACTTCATTTATTCACACGTTTTCCACAGCTGTTATACACATCTCACTGAAATCATGACGACATAGGCGTTATTTTATAGTCCGCTTCACTATGACATATGAAGCATTTTTGTAATGATGATTTTTCCATTGAAATCCTTTCAAATTTCGGCGGTAAGCCCTCGTCTGATAAGGATTCTTCTAACCCTTCGTTTACGTGCTCTTCACAGCAGTAAATCTCCATATTCTCACCTCTTTTTCCATAGGTCTTTCTACTATGATATAAATACGAACAACAGTTTTCCACTTGACACGACAGTTATCCACACCCCTCTGTGTATAACTGAATTGAAAGGTGTCTTTATGTGTCATTATTTATCATAACATACTCGTTCCTGCTAATTGTTCCCTAATTAATGCTCAGTACAAGTTGTGGCTCACACATCCGACTTATGAGGTTAGAAAAATAATGAAGAGTGTTGTCTGCCAAACGACATCCTTAAAGTGCCAAACCTCACAAAACTAAAAAAGATTGGCCGCATAAGAAGTGCTTACGGGGCCAATCCTTTCATCGTATTAAAAGACTTGCTTATCTAACGTCAGTTCAACGGTTTGTTCTTCACCGTCACGATAGTAAGTCACCGTGATCGTGTCACCAATGTTCACATCTTTATATAAGAAGCTTCGTAAGTCATGTGAATCGGTAATGTCTGTGTCATCGAGCGCTGTAATGACGTCCCCTTCTTCAAGACCAGCTTCAGCGGCAGGTGTATCAGCTTCAACCGCTTCTACGTACACACCACCCTTAACTTCTTCAGGTAAGCCAAGCGTGTCTTGCCAATGGAAGCTTGGAATCTCTTGAAGTGACCTTAGGGCAATACCCATCTGTGGACGTTGAACTTCACCGTATTGTTCAAGGTCTTCAATGACTGGCATGGCCACAGCTGTTGGTATCGCAAAGCCAATGCCTTCAACTGCGGATTGGGCGATTTTCATTGAATTAATTCCGATCACGTCGCCTTGAATGTTCAATAAGGCACCGCCGCTGTTCCCTGGATTAATAGCGGCATCCGTTTGCAGCACTTCCGAGTTCCAATCAGGTTGTCCATTACCCGTTAAATCCACTGGGAGGCTTCGTTCTACCGCACTAATAATCCCGAGAGTAACGGTTCCTTCAAAAGTAAGAGGGTTACCGATAGCGATAGCAGGTTCTCCTGACTGAAGGCTTTCAGAATCACCGAACTCAGCAACCGTTTCGATGCCTTCAGAGTCGATCGTTAAGACGGCTAAATCTGTTAATAAATCTTCACCGACGAGCTCAGCTGGTACACGTGAACCATCTCCTAGTGTCACATCAATGTCGCTTGAACCCTGACTTGCTCCGTTAATAACGTGTTGGTTGGTAACGATAAACGCATAGTCACCCTCGACCTTATAAATGACACCTGATCCCGTGCCTTCTGACTCACTATCTTCTGTGCCAAACAAACCAGAAGATTGCTGCATATTGACCACGCCTACGACAGCATCAGACACGCGATCTACCGCTTCTATCACTTCCGAGGTGGTCTCTAAGCTTAATGTTTCTACTGCTTCCATATCCACCCCAGTAGAGACAGCCTCATCATTATCAGTAGATGACACATTTTTCGGTGTCACTTCATACGGTAGTACCCCATTGTTTGCAAGTACTGGGATGGAGAACACCACAATCAATGCTCCTAAAACTGCGCCGACAAATCCATAGAGTCCAGAACGCTTCTTTCCTTTTGGAGTAGGTTTTTGATCGTCTGGTTGTGACGTATGATCATCGTAGTATCCCATTAATAAAACCCCCTTTTAAGAATAGTCAAACCTATACCTATCGCATTGTTACAATTAACTAAAGGTACCGTGCCTTTAACTTTTTGCAAAGCATTATCCACTCATTTTTTACTATCAAAGGAGTGTGTTCGTCTAAAGACGTCTTCTGTAACTTAAACGAATGCCACCCCTGCCTGACAGGGACGGTCTCTCAGGCAATGATGACACTTTAAAGCAAAAACGCTAGATGAGATACTTCACCCAGTTCAGGCTAGAAAAAATATATCATCAGACCTGGGAAAAAAGATGGGTATTATCTTACGTGATTTTATTTTATTAAACTAGTAATGAGTTCGTCTATTAATAAAGCTGAAATTTGATAATTTTCCATATAGGCATAGGATTTCCCATCACAAAACGGTTTAAACATGTATTTTTACGGAATTATACAACCTTTAAAGCGGTAGGAACATAAGGGTCTGTATCAAACAACTTCACTTGCCGACCAACCTCGATGTCACTTTCTTCAAGCGTCTGCTGGACGGTCATCCTGGCCAACTCTTTCATATTATTATCAAGGCTCAAGTGTGCCAAATAAATATCCGCTTTCGAGTCTTTAATAATATCTGTAAGGGCAATACCAGCATCAACGTTAGAGACGTGGCCTTCGTCACCTAAAATACGCCGTTTTATGTTCCACGGATATTTTCCCATTCGTAGCATATCCATGTCATGATTTGATTCAAAAATCAAGCTGTTAGCTCCCTTAGACATACCGATCATCTGATCACTTACATAGCCCGTATCCGTTAAGATTGTTAACTGACGGCCTTCATAGTAAAAAGAAAAAAACATCGGATCGGCTGCATCATGTGAGACTCCAAACGATTCCACATCTAAATCACCGAACGTTTTCGCTGTCCCTGTGGCAAAATGATACTTTTGCTCGAGGGGGATAGTGCCTATTGAAGGGAGCATCGCTTCCCACGTTTTCTCATTAGCGTAAATCGGCAAATTGTATCTTCTAGCTAATATGCCAACACCTTTAATATGATCACTATGCTCATGGCTAACAAGAATACCATCAAGCTTTGAAGGACAAAGATTAATTTGGCTAAAACACTGTTCAATTTTTTTCCCGCTCAGACCTGCATCGATGAGCAACCGCTGCTTGTCTGTTTCAACGTAGATCGCATTACCAGTACTACCGCTGGCAAGTACACTAAATCTTAGCGTCATAAGTTCGTTCACTCCAGTTAGTTGATCGATTGAATTTCTCCATTTAACGCATCAACATAAAAATAGTCCTCGTTCGCTTGGATTCGCCACACGGGTACGAATACTTGAAAGCTGTCATCTGGCTGAATTAAGCTATAATAGCCTAATTGTGCTTGTTCAATCACAGTATTCGTTTCAAGATATTGTTGATTTAACAGTCGTTCCACTGCTTTTAAAGGCGAGAGTAAATCCTGCTGTCTATTCTCTTGTTCGGTAATCTCCATATACTTCTGAGTATAAGACTCTACATGGAAGTCATCATTTAAATGCAGAACAATATGGTAATCGCCTCTCTCATACTGATCGATTTTACGATCTTTGTAGGTTTGGTAAAGTCCGATATAATTTTCTTCTTCATTGTAGTCTGCGAACTCATACTCTTCGCCTAAATAGACATATTGCCCTAAAAATGCGTCGACGTTAGCTGGTATATTGGAGTCTACCATTTTATAAGGTCGATCCATTTCTGCATATACCGTCGTTTCATCTACCACTGAAATGTCTTGCCTTAGAAGATTATCTCGTAAATAGTTTTCATCAAACGTAGCCAATCGGCCTGTAATAGGGGCCGCAGTTAAAATATCTTCTGCATTACTAATGTTAATTTCAATATCGTTTTCTTCCAATCGTTCTTGTAGTGCTGGACTGATTAACACATTGAGATTTTCGTGTGCCATTTTTCCGTATAGTTGGTAGCCAAGGAAGGCATTCAGTAAAAGGAATGTCACGATAAAAATCGTTTTCGTTTTACTCCAATCCATAGACTGACACCTCCAAATCGGCATTAGACCTAAAGTCTAACATTGTCCAACGTCCATCTATCTTCACATACCAACCAGGTTCAAACGTGGCATACGACCGTTGCCTCACCATATAGTGACCTATCGTAATATCCTCCACAGCACGATTACCAAACGCTTCATATTCACGAATATGCTCTTGTACCTCCTCAAAAGATGGCAGCGTCACATTGCCGCTTTTCTCAAGAGGCTCATTAGCAAGCTGGTACATTGGGCGTGTATATTCCGTAATGGAGTTAGCTGCTCTGGTCACATCAATCATGAAATAGTGATCTTGTCCTTGATTGGAGGCAAGCACAGGTAATCCTTGAACATGAAGGCGAAATGAAGCATGGTCATCTAAATCTGTTTCAGTCCAATTATCAGCCAAATAATCATTCGTCCATCCAGAATGATTATTAATAAAGTCAAGGCTATCTTCAATCACTGACGGCACATCGGCTGGACTTCCTCCACGAATGTCTGGTCTTACAAAATGAAGAATACTATTACTCTCATTTAAGCTCATAATTCTATTTCCATCGGTATACGTTTCTCCCTGACCAGCTTGTGGGTAATTTTCGATCACTGACGGATCATTAAATAAAATTTGGGTAAATGCTTTAGCACTTAAATCCGTCGTTTCATACGTATATTTTTCTAATGAGACAGACTCAGTCGTGACATAACTCACTGGCTGGAAAGTTTCAGATTCCCCTCTGAATAAATACTTTTCAACAGAAACTTGCTTATCGGCCGTTCCTTCATACATCTCTTCCAAGTCACTCATCGTTAAAGAAATATCAGATTCGTAAACTGCCTCACCTGCCATATCTACGAATTGTACGAGTAAGTCTGTATTCTCCTCATCTTCTGGATTTAGGAGAAAGGTGATGCGATCCACCTGTTCAATCGCTAGGTGCTCTTCATCCATCGTAAAAAATGCCTCGATCCACTCGCTTTCAAGAGGATCATCAAAAATGAGCTCCATCCCTGTGAACTCTCTTTCTATCGATGGTGCTTGTGATTCCCATTGCGGATACACATAATCTATTTCTACCTCTTCAAGCTCCTGAAGAATGTCTTTGTAAACATCGTTGAGTGGCAATATCATCGATTGTTCGTCTTCACGATGAATAATAATTTGTCTCGGTTGAACGACCTCAGATAACGTTCGAGTATCTCCAAGATCCTCAATTTCTACATAGGTTTCATTGGATTCTTCGAGGGCATCATACTCTGGCTGATAGGTCCATAGAAGCCAGGTCAATGTGATACTTGAGAGGATAAGAATCCAAAGCACAGTCGTTTTAATAGATTCAATCATAATCATTCACCACATCTTCCTCATACGGTAAACTGAATGAGAATGTTGTTCCTTTCCCCCATTCACTACTTACCCAAATGTTCCCCCCATGGGCAACAGCTATTTCCTTCGCAATCGCCAGACCTAATCCTGTACCACCTAAATTACGAGAGCGGGCTTTATCTACGCGATAAAACCGATCGAAAACATGTCCCACATTCTCTTTAGGAATACCAACACCTTCATCTTTTACACTGATGACAACTCTCTCTTTCTCAGGCTTTAAAGAACAAGTGATTGTGCCACCTTCTGGAGAATATTTTATCGCATTGGACAAAATATTATCGAGAAGCTGCGTTAATTTGTCTCGATCCCCACTTACTGAGATACTCTTATCTGGAAGTTTCCTTTTAAATTGGATATTTTGATTTTTAGTAGACATATCAAATCTATCAATAACTTGATTAATAAAGGTCGTGACATTTAGACGAGCTAAATTCATTTGATAATCTTTACTGTCCATTTTCGATAGCTGTAAAAGATCATTCACAAGTCGGATCATTCGCTCTGTTTCAGTGGAGGTGACTTGGACAAAATGAGGTGCCACCTCAGGATCTTCTATTGCACCGTCTGCAAGAGCTTCTAGATAACTTTTCATCGATGTAAGAGGGGTTCTTAGCTCATGAGAAACATTGGCGACGAACTCTTTTCGTTCTTGCTCAATAAGTTCCTGCTCAGTCACATCATGAAGGACGGCAATTAAACCATTCTCTTCTCCTTCATCATTTTCAATGACCGAGAAATGCGCCTCAACAATCGTCTCCTCCTCTTGATGATCGAAGTCCAATAGAATAGGATCTGTCATGTTATATAAGTCTTTCAGCTTCATGAAATGATCCAGTTTTAATATGGTGATAATATCTGACCCCATCGTGTCTTCCTGACTTTTATTCAATAGCTCTTCAGCTCTTCGGTTAAGCAGCATAATCTCGCCTTTTTTATTCGTCGCCACAACACCATCGGTCATATGGGTTAAAACAGACGAAAGCTTCCGTCTCTCACCCTCGGTGGTAGCATTAGCCATTTTTAATTTTCCGCTTAATTCATTGAAGGTAACAGCCAACTGTCCGATTTCATCATCACCATACACCTTAACCTTTCTCGAGAAAACGCCTTCCCCCATGGCTTTGGCCTGCTTTCTCATATCGGTTATAGGATGAGTAATAGTACGCGAAAGAAAAATGCCTAAAGCAGCCGTTAAAATCATCGCTAAACCCGTACCTGTAAAAAGAATCTGATTAATTTGCTGCATTTGATAATAAATTTCTTCCATGGACGCTTCAATATAAATAGCCCCGAGAATTTGCTGGTCCTCTGTTTCCACAGGAAGGGCTAATACTTGCATACGTTCGCCTGTTTCAGAGTCTCGCATGACATCGGGTTCGGCCCGAAAACCTACGAGAGCTCGTTTCACACGATGGTCAGTCGTCCTCTGGCCTGTATAAATCGCATTATCCAAATTAGCCGCGATTACCACACTGTTGTGATCCACCACTTGAACATTTGTATTGTCCATTGAAAACTCACGAATGAGCCGATCAATTCGTGAGTTTAAAGACGACTCCTCTTCATCCTCATCTCGCAACATTTCCTGTTGCACATTATAGGCAACGAGTTCAACTCGTTCAGTTAACTGCTCATTAAAATTACTCTCAAAGTAATCTTCAAGCTGTTGGGTGAAATACACACTAATAACTTGCATCGCAATCAGAATCAATAACACATAAATGATAACGATTTTAAGGTGTATTGATTTGTAAAAGCGAATTTTATCCATACTTAACTCTCCTGCTCAGACTGTCGTAGGTAATAACCTACTCCCCGACGTGTTACAATCCATAATGGATTACTCGGGTTATCCTCCACCTTTTCTCTTAATCGTCGAACGGTCACATCCACTGTGCGCACATCGCCAAAATAGTCATATCCCCAGACGGCTTGCAGCAAATGTTCCCGTGTCATCACCTGTCCCATATGACGGGCTAAATAATGAATAAGTTCGAACTCACGATGAGTTAACTCAATCGCTTCTCCTCTTTTCGTGACAAGGTAAGCGTCTGGTTGAATGACTAACGGTCCGATTTCAATATTTTTATTTTCATTTTCGGAATCTTGATTACTTTGGTTTCTTCGGCGCAAATTAGCTTTAACCCTAGCTACAAGCTCTCTTGTACTAAACGGCTTTGTCACGTAATCATCAGCACCTAGCTCAAGACCGAGTACTTTATCTATCTCAGAGTCCTTGGCTGTCAGCATGATAATCGGCATATCGAATGTTTTTCTTACTTCTCGACACACCTCCATACCATCTTTATACGGCAACATAATATCTAATAAGATAAGATCAGGAACATACTCCTTTGTCTTCTCAATCGCTTCATTACCGTCATACACACATACAACGTCAAAACCATCCTTCTCTAATCCAAACTTCAATATATCTGCAATTGGTTTTTCATCATCCACAACTAGTATTTTATATTTGTCCATCTCATTCCAGCTCCTTCCCGGCCTGTGACTCTCTTTATTCTACCACATAAAAAAATCATGTCCTATTACCTTATTGAACCAAGACCGTTGAATCTTGTTAATCCATTCTCTTCTTTATTTTAAGTGATCTCATGACAGTAGTCGACTTAAGGACCTTCCTATCTCCTATAACGTCTTCTAATATAAAGAAGCATATCAGGGAATCTTCCTAACAAGCGAATCATGTATGAATCGCTTTTCTTTCTTCAAACGTTATCCGACATTGTTCTACTTTTTCATTCCTGTAACGAATGTTTATTTCCGGGGAAATAAATATAATACTTCATCTCGTACTCTTCATCTTTCTACAATTTTCACTTTTCTCTGCGATTATCGATATCCATGTACCACTTTTTAAATCATTTGTTCCTATAAAATGTGAAAGCACAGCTATTTTACCATATGTTATCAGACAGGCCTATTTTCCTCTAAAACGTAAGGACATTGTCTTCATTATGTTACATTATGTTATCCGAAAGAAATATGCAACTAACAAATGAACACATATAATAGATTAGATATGTTTAAGCACAAAAAAACCCATCCAATAAAAGGATAGGATCACATTTTAAATGGTGCTGGCCAGAGGACTTGAACCCCCAACCTACTGATTACAAGTCAGTTGCTCTACCAATTGAGCTAGGCCAGCACAATGGTGGCTCGGGACGGAATCGAACCGCCGACACACGGATTTTCAGTCCGTTGCTCTACCAACTGAGCTACCGAGCCTTATCAAGCTTGTGAAGTAAACCTCTTTCGTTTACTTTGTGTAACCATTCTAGATTGTAAATTAAATGGCGGTCCCGACGGGAATCGAACCCGCGATCTCCTGCGTGACAGGCAGGCATGTTAACCGCTACACCACGGGACCAAAATAAAAAACTCCGAATATATGTATTCAAAAAACAAAATACAGTATGACAAGAGTTAAATGACAATAACTTTTCTATTGTCTTGTCCAACTTCTTTCATTTGACAGTCGTTTTGCTTTGTCGTTACTCGACGTAGTAGCGAAAGCAAATTGGTTGCACTTTACAGTACTACTGATGTTGTTTTACTTCGAAGATTTTTCGACGTAGTAACAACAACTTAAATTGGTTGCGGGGGGCGGATTTGAACCACCGACCTTTGGGTTATGAGCCCAACGAGCTACCAGACTGCTCCACCCCGCGACAATAATATTATAACTAATTGTTACTTTTCGGCCACTCATCATATTATGATAAGCAACATGATAAATTATACGTGACTTCCTGGATTAAGTCAATAGATAATTTAATTATGGTGACCCGTACGGGATTCGAACCCGTGTTACCGCCGTGAAAGGGCGGTGTCTTAACCACTTGACCAACGGGCCATCGGATATAATACTTACATAAATGGTGAGCCATGGAGGATTCGAACCTCCGACCCTCTGATTAAAAGTCAGATGCTCTACCAGCTGAGCTAATGGCTCGCAGTTCTTGACGCTCTACGTCTTCTTGAGGGCAATCACCCTTACAGTCATGCCTTCAGTCATTTTGTTTCTTTGAACGCTTCGTTTATATCCTGTTAGAATGCTGATCACGTTTTAGCGACAAGATATATCTTATCACCAATTATGTAATCACACAATACTTTTTTAAAAAATAATAATACGTTTTTTAACGCCTCTCTTACTTTAGCGGAAACTTACTCATAAATCAAGGGGTCTTGCTCATTTTAAGCAGACCCCTTTGATTCATTTTATACGGGATAAGCTATTTCGTTGACAGATGTTGACAGATTATGCAAACACACCTCGGACGAGATTCGTTTGTTTTCGATCTGGGCCTACAGAAAATACTGTCAATGGGATACCTGTCAGTTGGGAAATACGTTCGATATAGAATAACGCGTTTCTTGGTAGATCGTGCAACGATCTAACGCCTGTAATGTCTTCCTTCCAACCAGGTAGCTCTTCATAGACAGGTTCACATTCTGCAAGTACTTTCAAGCTAGCAGGGAATTCGTTCATAACCTCCCCACGATATTTATAGGCGACACAGATTTTTAACGTATCAATACCTGTCAAAACATCAATGGAGTTTAAAGACAAGTCCGTAATCCCACTTACCCGACGGGCATGTCTAACAACCACACTATCAAACCACCCTACACGACGTGGACGACCGGTAGTCGTGCCATACTCATTGCCTACTTCCCGGATTTTATCCCCAATGTCGTCGGTTAATTCTGTTGGAAATGGGCCATCCCCTACTCGTGTTGTATAGGCCTTTGACACACCAACCACATGGTTTATCTTTGATGGCCCTACACCTGAGCCAATAGTCACGCCGCCAGCTATAGGGTTTGAGGACGTCACATATGGATAGGTACCTTGATCGATATCAAGCATGACACCTTGTGCGCCTTCAAACAACACGCGTTTGCCTGCGTCTAAACCATCATTCAATATGACAGAGGTATCTGCTACATAGCTTGCGAACTGTTGACCATACTCATAATATTCCTCTAATATATCGTCAATTTTGAATCCTTCTACTTCATACATTTTTTCAAAAAGACGATTTTTTTCACGTAAGTTTATTTCAAGCTTTTCTTTAAATGTTTCCTTATCCAGTAAATCTGCGATTCGGATTCCTACACGTGCCGCTTTATCCATATAGGCTGGGCCGATACCTTTTCGAGTAGTACCAATTTTATTAGCACCTTTGCTATCTTCCTCAAGGGCATCTAACTTTAGATGATACGGCAAAATCACGTGGGCACGATTACTAATTCGTAGATTATCAGTGCTAACCTGTCGTTCATGTAGATAGTTAAGCTCTGTTACAAGTGCTTTAGGATCGATTACCATGCCGTTTCCAATAACACATGTTTTATCACGATAAAAAATCCCAGATGGAATTAAATGCAATTTATACTTCGTATCGTTAAAAACGATCGTATGCCCTGCGTTATTTCCCCCTTGATATCTTGCGATTAGCTCAGCATGCTCAGACAAATAATCCGTAATTTTACCCTTTCCTTCATCTCCCCATTGCGTTCCTACAACCACAACCGATGGCATAAACGCGCACCTCCAGAAACTATTTAATAATAGTATATTATATGTAAATCACTTTGTAACCACCGCTATTTTACCAATATGCCCGCAGATAGTCAACGTTAATCCGAACATTGCCGACTAAATTTAATTTTTTATTCGTTTATTTTTTTCTAGATGTCTAATACTATAGCTTACCTCCCTTAATATTTTTTTATAATGTGCAAGCACAATTATTTTTTTGCATATAAAAGCACCCCCACTGTTTAAGATTTCACACAGTGAGAGTGCAATGATTATCTTATAAATTTATGCAGCCTGTACTTCACGTTTTGTGAATTTGTTTTTAAACACTACCGTGCGGATGTAAGGAATTACCCAGCGATCTCCACCATAACGTCCTGCATTATAACCAGCTACAATTACAAAGATGGATAAAAGGATTAACCATGGATTACTTGACACTGTACCAGCAAACATGAAAGCAAAGTTCATTGTCATACCGAAGAATACAGCTGCAGTTGTTAAAACACCTACTACGAGACCAAGACCGACTAGAAGCTCTCCCCAAGCGACCATAAAACTAAATACCCCTGCGTTCGGTAATGCAAAGTTTTCAATAAAAGCGTGGTATGTTGGGTATGTTTCAATAACAGCTTCGTTATTCACAACCCCCATTAAATAACCACTAGCATCAAACGGTTCACCCGTAATTTTCCCCCATCCGGCACTTAACCATTGCCAACCAATATACACGCGTAAGACGGCTAATATCCCTGCTGCAATTTTGTTATTTCTTAAGAAATCGATAAACATAATGTCTTCCTCCCTAGGAATTAGTTTTTAGAAGTAAGTAGATCACCAGATTAAAAATGAATAAGACCCTGCTCAAGCTATACACTACGTTCAACATTTCACAATAATAGTTAGTGATCACTAACTCTCTTATGACTTTATTATATAGTGATTTATACTGTAGTAGCAGTGTTAACTGTGAACAAATCGTTGCAATCTCATGTCTAAATTGTGACATAAGTCATTGATATTTATTGCCCACGTTCTATTAAACCCGCCATACGACCTATCTTTCAGCCAAAACGGAAAGGTAGATCTTATATTCTTCTCTAAAAATTAAGAGGCATGTCCAAAATAACAATTATATTTGTTAAAACGGGGATGAAATATTGTTTAAACAAGTTTCCATGTAGAAACAGCAAAGAGTTGAAGATGATCTCAACGCTTCTTCTAGCAGTATGCTTTTAAGTTCATACATTTATCACATGAGTTAATATCTTGATACGCCCTTTAGTATCCATATAAAGAGGGATTAACCTATTAGACTAATAGGTTAATCCCTCTTTTCTATCCTCAAATCTTAAGCCCCAGGTGGCATATCACCTTCATCAAAACGACGCTCCAAGTTTACAAATTTATTGTATTCCTTCACGAAAGCGAGTTCCACTGTTCCCACAGGACCGTTACGTTGTTTAGCTATAATTATTTCGATAATATCTTTATTTTCCGATTCTTGATCATAATAGTCGTCTCGATATAAGAAAGCAACGATATCGGCGTCCTGCTCAATACTTCCTGATTCCCGGATATCGGACATCATCGGACGTTTGTCCTGCCGAGACTCCACACCACGAGAAAGCTGGGATAAGGCAATAACGGGTAATTCCAGTTCTCTCGCTAATCCTTTTAACTCACGGGATATTTCTGAGACCTCCTGTTGACGGCCTTCGCCACTACGTGAATCTCCTTGAATGAGCTGTAAGTAATCAATCATGATCATGCCAAGTCCACGCTCTTTTTTTAGTTTACGACATTTAGCGCGAATATCTTTCACTTTTATCCCTGGTGTATCATCTATATAAATGCCTGCTTTTGATAAGCTTCCCATTGCCATCGTGAGCCGCTGCCAATCCTCGTCTTCAAGACGGCCGGTACGAAGCCTTTGAGCGTCAATATTGCCTTCTGCACACAGCATCCTCATGACGAGCTGGTCAGCTCCCATCTCCAAACTAAAAATAGCCACATTTTCATCTGTTTTAGTCGCCACATTTTGTGAGATGTTTAAAGCAAAGGCTGTTTTCCCTACAGATGGACGAGCAGCTACAATGACGAGATCATTTCGTTGAAATCCAGCGGTTATTCGATCAAGTTCTGTAAAACCTGTTGGTATTCCTGTTACTTCTCCAGCTGTATGCTGAAGCATTTCAATTTTGTCAAATGCTTCTATAAGCACATCTTTTATATCTGCAAATTCACCGGCACTTCTTTTTTGAGCTACTTCTAAAATGGCTTTTTCTGCATCACTTAAGATGGCTTCCACATCTTCGTCTGCAGCATAACCTTCTGTTGCAATGTTAGTCGCCACTCGTATGAGCTTACGCAAGAGAGATTTTTCTTCTACGATTTGACTGTAATAACTAATATTCGCTGCTGTTGGTACAGCATTGGCAAGATCACTTAAATAAGACACGCCGCCGGTTTCCTCAAGCCAGTTCTTAGTCTCAAGCTCTGACGTGACTGTCACAAGATCGACAGGTTCACTTTTTGAGGACAGTTCAAGCATCACCGAATAAATACGTTGGTGTGCAACCCGGTAGAAATCCTCCGGAATCAGACGTTCAGAGGCGGTGATAAGAGCTTGATCTTCTAAAAAGATCGCTCCTAGCACCGCCTGTTCCGCTTCAATATTTTGTGGTGGTGTCCTGTCGGCAAAGAAGTCGGTCATGACGTGTTCCCCTCATTTCACATGAAAAAATTACTCTTCCGCTACATGCACTTTCAACGTGGCAGTTACTTTAGGATGGACTTTTATCGTCACATTCGTATAGCCTAATGAGCGAATAGGTTCATCCATCTCAATTTTTCGTTTATCAACTTTCATGTTCATTTTTTTCAAGCGTTCAGCAATTTGTTTGTTCGTTACCGCTCCAAACAAGCGCCCGCCCTCTCCAGCTTTTGCTTTTAATTCTACTGTCATGTCTTCCAGTTTTTCTTTAAATGCTTGAGCCTCATTTAATTCTTCTTCCGCTTGACGCTCTGCACTTTCTTGCTTCTTCTCTAGTGTCTTCATGTTCCCTTTATTCGCTTCTACAGCGAGGTTGTTTTTTAGAAGGTAGTTCCTTGCATATCCCTCTGACACATTTTTTACTTCCCCTTTTTTTCCTTTTCCTTTTACATCCTTCAAAAAGATGACTTTCATGTTGATTGTCCTCCCTTGAAATACTCGTCAATTTTTTCTTTTAATCGTTCTTCAGCATCTTCAATTGTACCTTCATCAAGCTGTGTAGCGGCATTCGTTAAATGGCCGCCCCCTTGCATCATTTCCATAATCACTTGAACATTCACATCACCAAGCGATCTAGCACTAATACTAATTCGTCCATCTGTTAATTCAGAAATAACGAAAGATGCTACAACATCATTCATCGTCAAGAGGGTATCAGCAGCTTGTGCAATAAGAATTTGATTGTATGGCTCTTCAGGAGAGCCTTTGGCGATGGCCATACCACCTGAATAGATATACGCATTTTCCACAAGCTTGGAACGCCTAACGTATTGATCAAGATCTTCCTTCATCAATTTTTGAACTAGAATAGTATCGGCACCTCTACTTCTTAAATATGACGCTGCATCAAATGTCCGTGCCCCTGTTCTAATCGCAAAGCTTTTCGTGTCCACAATGATTCCAGCTAGCAACGCTGTCGCTTCTAGTACACCTAATTCTGGATGCGACGGCTGATATTCCAATAGCTCTGTCACAAGCTCTGCCGTGGAGGAGGCATAAGGCTCCATGTATACGAGTACAGCATCATCAATAAAGTCTTCACCTCGACGATGATGATCGATAACAATTTTGCGGTCAATTTTATCCAACAATTTAGGTTCGATAACGAGCGACGGCTTATGTGTATCCACGACGACAAGTAACGTATCCTCCGTCGCTTCTTCTCTCGCTTCTTCTGGTGTAATAAATCGCGCCCATAAATCATCATGGTCTTCTATTTCTTCTAACAATTTATAGACTGTTTGGTTGATATCATTAGGATCTAAAACAACAAATCCATCTTTTCCGCTTGCTTCAGCAATTTTCAACACGCCGATAGCCGCCCCAATGGCATCCATATCTGGGTTGCGATGACCCATCACAAACACTTTGTCGCTTTCTTTTACAAAATCACGAATGGCATGTGAAATGACACGAGCTCTAACCCTTGTCCGCTTCTCCATGGCATTAGATTTTCCACCATAGAAGCGCACTTTACCATTCTTCTCTTTTATAGCAACTTGGTCACCACCACGCCCTAGCGCTAAATCAAGGCTTGATTGCGCCAAGCTTCCTAATTCCCGTAACGATGACTGACCGCTGCCTATACCGATACTTAACGTTAAGGACACCTTTTCCTTACCCGTGTTTTCTCGAATTTCATCTAATAGCGTAAATCGATTTTCCTCTAAAGCCTGTAGAGCTTCTTCATTAAAAATCGCAATAAAACGATCAGATGATGTCCTTCTTATGAAAATATCATGAGTTTTTGACCATCGGTTTAACGCATCTGTCACATGAGATAATAGTTTACTGCGGACTTGATCGTCCATTCCTTGTGTCACTTCATCATAGTTATCAAGGTAAATCAAGCCGATAACCGTTTTCTCTCGCTCAAATAAATTCTTAAACTCTTGCTCTTCTGTCACATTGATAAAATACAATAGCCGCTCATCAGGCTCATGAAAAACACGGTAATTTTCATCACTGATACTTGTTAAGAAGAGCTTTTTTTCGCTATCTACGTCTTCCATTAACTTTTTTGAAAAAACAGAGATAGGTGCGCCAATAAGCTCTTGCTCCATCAACTCAGTTAAATAAGGATTTGTCCATTGAATATGCCTCTCCTCATTATAAAGGAGAATACCAATAGGTAATTTGGTGACGGCTTCTTCACCCGCTTTGTTTACGCGGTAGGACAACGTGGAGACATACTCTCCCAATTCTTTTTCAAATTGTTGTCTAGCACGCATCATTAAAAAAATGACAATACTTGCACAGACAACTCCTAACAGTCCCAAATGCCATTGATAATACATAACAATCCCAATAAATAGCACTAATAGACTGAATAATGTCATGACGTGATAACCATGCCATCTTCTTAACAGAAATTTGGGCATTCCTCACAACTCCTAATTCTGCGGGTTGATTCTTTTTCTTAAATCAAAGCCTAAATCAATTATACCTAAGATTCTTACAACATGAAGAAAAATCGGAAAAATGACGCCAAGGATAACTAAAAAAATGGGTAAAACACGATTAATTCGTTTCATATTCGTATAGAAAAAGATAAACGCAAACCCTTGTATGACCATAATCAGCTCAAGCATCGGCATCAAGTTAGCTATAGCTGTATACATGGCAGTTCCTTCTGTAACCCCTATTATAATAAAAAGGTAGGTAATCAAATAATACCATATAAATGACTTAGGAAAACCCCACTCTCGAACTGGCGGGAACCCTACCACCGGATATGCCTTCTTCCTTAACAGCCAATAGGCGATTAACTGAGTAACAAACGCCCAACCTACTCCAATTATAATCATTAAAAAGGGTGCAATAACCCCGATTTCTTGAATAATATCATGCACCGCTTCTGACAGGGCTTCTTCTTCTGATTGCCCGTCGATAAGCGGCATCTCTAATATGATGTCGACTTGCTCATACATCGTACTTTGTAATTCTTCCACTGGATTAACACCCAAAAACATAATTGTTCCTATATAGATTAAAACAATAGAAGCAATAAAGCTGAGTGAACCGCCAAGAAGAACGGGGAATCCTCCTGCTTTTTTCCGAAATAATTCTCCAATCACGATACCTGTTCCAGAAAATAATAACGTTATAGGGAGTGCTAACGGGCCAAAGAAAATAGCAAGTAACAAAAACGATAACAGTCCCAGCACCACGCCGGCTCTTAATTCATACTTATATGAAAAATAGATAAAAGGAAATGGTAAAAACAAAAAGGTAACTAATCCTACTAACGGAACGAGCAAAGATATGAGTAGCGTTCCTATGTATATTCCGAGAGATATAGCGCCCTCTCGTACGACGTTTTGACTCTTCATAAGCCTTCCTCATCTCACTTTCTTCTGCTTGCATATCCTTTATTTTACCATGCTACGCTAATGAACAACATCCTCAAGATTTGGAATGACTTTACGGCATGCCATTTCTAAAAGGTCCTACTCCCACTTCTTTATGAGAAGTGCGACACCGACATGTTTAAGTATTCTCTCATAAGTCACACTCTTAATCGCCATTCCCATACATCAAATAATATGAAACATCGCTTTCTCAATTAACTGAGTACTTTCACATTAGTGTCAGCTATTCTCTAGCCTACGTCCCAGTAGCTGTATATAGCCGTAATAAAAAATCACGACAGAGTGATTAACCCTGTCGTGATTTATAACTACCTCTATTCGGTAACGAAAGGCAATAATGCCATTGTTCGTGCACGTTTGATAGCACGAGTTAATTGACGTTGATACTTAGCTGAAGTACCAGTCACTCGGCGTGGAAGAATTTTTCCTCGCTCAGAGATAAACTTACGTAGTAAGTCTAAATCTTTATAATCGATTTTTTTAATTTTGTTTACTGTGAAGTAACAAACTTTACGACGCTTTGGTCGACCTCGACGTGCCATGTGTTATTCCTCCTTCTTTAAAAAATGTCCATCTAGCCATTAATTAGAACGGCAGGTCATCATCATTAATGTCAATTGGTTTTCCGTCTCCAGCAAATGGATCATCATTCTGTGACCCTTGATCGCCATAACCACCTTGGTTAGGTTGGCTTCCTTGATTACCTTGCCCAAAACCGCCCTGGTTTGGAGTGTTTTGATAACCGCTGTTGTCGCTTTCACCATAGCCGCCACCTGCATACTGGCCTCCCCCGCCAGATCCACCTGAACCACGAGGCTCAAGGAACTGAACGCTTTCAGCCACCACTTCTGTCATGAAAACACGACGCCCTTCGTTATTATCAAAACTTCGTGTTTGTATGCGGCCGTCAACACCTGCTTGACTTCCTTTTTTCAAGAAGTTAGCGACATTTTCGGCTTGCTTCCTCCAAACCACACAGTTAATAAAATCCGCTTCTCGATTTCCCTGTTGGTTAGAAAATGGGCGATTTACAGCTAAAGTAAAAGATGCGACAGCAATGCCATTGGCAGTGTACCGCAGTTCAGGGTCTTTCGTTAAACGTCCCACTAAAACGACACGGTTTATCATCCGAACTCCTCCCCGGAATTATGATCTAATGCTTATGTCTATTCGTCTTCACGTACAGTTAGTGTACGTAAAATATTGTCGTTGATTGAGCTTAAACGATTAAATTCATCAAGCGCTTGTTTTCCGGCTTTAAGCTTTAAAAGCACGTAAAACCCTTCCGTGAAATCCTCGATCTCATAAGCAAGACGTTTCTTGCCCATTTCCTCCGTTTCAGTCACTTCTGCGCCGTTGTCTGTCAAAATTTTGTTAAAACGTTCGATCGTTTCTTTGATCGCCGCTTCTTCTAAATTTGGACGTACAATGTACATAATTTCGTAATTGCGCATGTTCTGTCACCTCCTTTTGGTCTAAGGCCCTTTCTCTCATTCGGAAAGAGCAAGGAGCAAATAAAAATTCCCTTTTGCTCGCAAGATAATATTATATCAGACTATAATGAGTAGTACAAGAAAAGATTAAGACTCTTAACCCTCTCTTAAACGTTATATATCATCAAACTAAAGCATTTATCACCAATTACACTTTAACTGATGACATCCCCATTAAACATTAAAACGGAAATGAACAACATCTCCATCTTTAACAACATAGTCTTTCCCCTCTAATCGTACTTTTCCTTGTTCCTTAGCTACAGCCATAGAGCCAGCTGCAGTTAAATCATCATAGGAAACAACTTCAGCTCGAATAAAGCCCCGTTCAAAATCTGTATGAATAACACCTGCTGCCTGAGGGGCTTTCGTTCCTCGGCGGATTGTCCACGCACGTACTTCTTGTTTACCTGCTGTAAAGTACGTATCCAATCCTAGCAAACTATAGGCTGCTTTGATAAGCTGATCAAGGCCTGATTCTTCAATCCCTAGGTCTTGCAAAAATTCTTCTTTTTCTTCTCCTTCAAGTTCAGCAATTTCAGATTCGATTTTTGCGCAGACGACAATGACTTCAGAGCTCTCTTTCGCAGCAAATTCCTTCACTTTTTGCACATAAGGATTACCTTCAGTATCTAATAGTTCATCTTCACTTACATTGGCTACATAAAGAACCGGCTTCCATGTCAGTAAATGAAGTCCCTTTACGAGCTTTTCTTGCTCTTTAGTGAAGGTAATGCTTCGAGCTGGTTTTTCTTCCTCAAATGCATCTCGGAGCTTCACGAGAACTTCATATTCCACAATGGCTTCTTTATCTTTCTGCTTTGCCATCTTCTCCACTTTACCAATTCTTTTCTCCACAGTTTCTAAATCTGCTAAAATAAGTTCAAGATTTATCACTTGCACATCACGTATAGGGTCCACACTACCTGACACATGGGTAATATTATCATCATTAAAACAGCGCACCACATGGGAAATTGCATCAACCTGTCTTATATGAGACAAAAATTTATTTCCGAGACCTTCTCCTTTACTCGCCCCTTCAACAATGCCTGCGATATCAGTAAATTCAAATGCTGTCGGGACAGTTTTATCAGGTTCTACCATCTCTGTTAACTTGTTAAGCCGCACATCTGGCACTTCAACGATCCCTACATTCGGGTCAATTGTACAAAATGGATAATTTGCGGACTCTGCTCCCGCCTGCGTAATAGCGTTAAATAAAGTGGACTTCCCTACGTTTGGAAGACCTACGATTCCCGTTGTTAAAGCCATACATCATACTCCCTTTATTTTCGAAAAACTTAACCTCTCATTTAATGAGTAATCCTCTTAAGTTTTCCTTTTTATTTTAGCTTTTTAGTAAGCAATATTTTCACCATTATGTCGTGCAACTTCTATTATTTTTACGATGACATCCTTGTTAATTATAGAGAGTTCGCAGCCAAATGGCAACCTTGTCCACACTCCACCTATTATCTCCACTATCTATTTTTTGAGTTAATCATAGATGATCCCTCTTCATTGGCTAAATCATGCTAAACAAAGCTTGATTCCTTCTAAAATGGGATAAGGCCCTGTTGCTAGGAAGGGACGTATTGGAATACAGTTTTGATCGGTGCATGTCTCCCAAAAAGAGAACTCCCTTTTGGAGCTGTTTTTAGCTACTTCATCTATTAAACACTGAATAATGTTAGCATCACCACTCACATTTTTATAAAATGCCTCAATGTCGTCTCCTTTTTCAGATAGAAGCTTACACAACACATGCAGTCCCTTTTATCTCATGGCACGCTAGCTTTTGTATACGTTGGTATATAACTCATATCATGTCGTGAGCTACCTTCTAAAGCAAAACTAAAAGACGCCACTTTTCGTTGACGTCTTTTTAAGAAAGGTTTTCGGATGGCCTCTCTAGTATTCGTTTCAGTTTCTTCCCAAATTCCTTTCTCGGAATCATAACACTATGATCGCATCCGAGGCATTTAATTCGAATGTCCATCCCCATCCGTATAATTTTCCAACGGTTTTCTCCACACGGGTGTGCCTTTTTCATTTCAACGACATCATGTAATTCAAATGGTCTATCACTCATTTCTATTTCCCCCTGTTATATGATACCTCTAATTATACACGATGTTTCTACACACTCTCTAGTCTAAGGATGATTAAGCTGCCCCATTATCAAATCTGTGTAAAATAGGATAAAGCATAATGGCAGCTAATATATAGAGATTCATGACGCCGTATAAGGGATATAATATGCTTATAAGCCGTGAAAATCCAAGAGTAGTCAATGGTATCATCAACATGAGAAATAAAAAAGCCACGAGCCAAAAAGGCAACTTTAAAAACGGTTGACACCTTGTACACAAACCAAGTAAGCCTGAAGCAGCTGTCGTATAAATGGCCGCCCACAATAAGCCAGACATGACAAGCACCATAAAATAAGGGTAATTTTTAAGGATAGCGAATAACGGGATTTCATATAACATCACTTCCTGTGCTACCGCAATGAGAGATTGATTATATAAAAGCGATATAGTCCCCAATACAATAGCACTGCCTAAACTTGCTATCCAACGTTCACCTCGGTGCTTTATTTTTTTACCTATTGCACTTATTACAGCCACAAGGGGCAACATATTTAAAGCTGTGAATGTAAAAGCCGACGGCCAATTACTCTGACTTGACCATACCATCCCCATACTCCCCCCGCTCGTCCTTTGAAAGACAACAAGAGTGCTTACGAGGAACAAAATAAGGATAGGAATAACTAAACTATTCATAGCTGTCATCCCGTTAAGCCCCCAAATGAATAAAATGACCAGTAACACCGAAATAATGCCTACTCCATGCCAATAAGGGATATGGAGTACTTCTAAGGTGGCGCCTCCCCCGGCCAGCATGATAACGGTGGTGGAAAAAAGATAGAGAATGATCATACCATCATAAAGGCTTGTCAATTTTTTGCCCATAAGTTTTTCGAGAACAGGTAAATAATGTTCAGATTGTTCTTCATGGCTTATGGTCATAATGACATGACAGCAAACGAAAAATAATAGTGCGAACAAAAGAATAGCTAAATCACTTTCATAACCAAAGAACTCCCATAGTTCTCTTCCAGATGCATAGCCTGCTCCAATCATCGTCCCTATTATAAGAAACATCCATTTAAATCCCGATTTCCACACTTTTATCCCTCTTTTTCCGATTTACGACGTATAGTTCTGAATGTGTATCCGTATACTGTTACTACTATTTTTGAAATGAGGGTTGTATGATGGTTTATGGTCAATTTATGAAAGAAAAAAAATATTCTTCCTTCCGAGTCCATGTCGATGACCCCCTTGCAACTCAGGAATTGGCTAAGTGTATTTTTAATCTATTGCCTCAATCCCCTGAGACTCCTGTCGTCATCGTGAATATTGGTAGTGATCGCTCTACTGGTGATTCATTAGGGCCACTTACAGGCACAAAGCTGCTTACAAGACGTTCACCACTTTATAACGTTTACGGCTCATTGGATACCCCAGTTCATGCGAAAAATCTTGAAGATACATTGGCTCATATCCATGACACATATGATCGGCCTTTCATAATCGCCCTTGATGCTTGTCTTGGCAGAACCGAGAGTGTCGGTATGCTCACAGTAAAAGAAGGCCCAGTTATGCCCGGAGCTGCTGCAAAAAAGAACCTTCCTCCCGTTGGTGATATTCATTTAACTGGTATCGTCAATGTAGGTGGTTACATGGAACTGCTCGTATTGCAAAATACAAGACTATCCCTTGTCATGGCATTAGCAGATACGCTATCAACAGCATTATGGCGTGCAGCATGTTGGCAAGCAAATAGACTTCAAGTTCTTCACCCTTCTCGTGGTGCATTATAATGATTTCTTGAAAAAATATGCCATCCTCTTTGACAAAGCTCTCCCTCTTCTCTACTAGACTAGCTATTTATGTCATCCTCTAAACAAGGAAGAACGGCACTTTTAAGGAGTCTTGATCCTCACGGTTATGAAACGCAGTAAAGGTCACATTATTTATTTATTTGCTTCTTCATTATAGAGAGCATTAACAGGCAACGAAGGAGGTCTAAAAACAGTGCTTTTTAGACCTCCTTCGTTCTCTCTTTAAAACGGTTATCCCTAACAAGCCTTTTAACTTAGACACTCACAAGCCAAACGAAAATTGCCTGTTTCTCATCATAACTTATGAGATAACAGGCAATTCCATATCATTCTATAAAATTCACTGGTAATTCACTTTAGACGTATATAACCCCTTTTAAAACCAAATATAATAAACAATGGCTAGGGTAACGGCAATCACTAAAGCTGGTAATAGATTGGCCACCCTTATTTTTGGAAGACCTAATATATTTAAACCTATGCCAATAATCATGACCCCTCCAACCGCTGTTAACTCCATTATAACAACGTCAAAAATAGGCTGAGGAATGTTCTTTGTCATAACAGTTGCTGCTAACGCTATCCCACCTTGATAAATAATAACAGGAATTGCTGAAAACATCACACCAATGCCCATCGTAGCCGCAAAAACAATCGATGAGAAACCATCGAGAACTGATTTTATAAGTAGAACAGAATGATCTTGTCGCATCCCACTGTCTAGAGCGCCAATAATGGCCATTGCCCCAACGACATATAGTAAAGTAGCAGCCACAAACCCTTCTGCCACTTTACCACCACCTGTTCGTTTCATTCTTCTTTCTATCCAGTTCCCTACTTCATTTAGTTTCCCTTCAATATTCACTCTTTCACCAATAACTCCCCCAAGTGCCAAACTAAAAATAGTAATGAGAAATTGCTGACCTTCTAATGCCATCGTTAAACCTAATACTAAGACCGCCAGTCCAATCGCTTTCATCACGGTATCTCTCATAGCAGGGGAAAACCCTTTTATCTTTATACCGAACCAAGCCCCAACGATGATGGCAATTCCATTTACAAGTGTTCCGAATAAAACCATACTGCTTCTCCTATTCTAGCAACCCCTCTTTTATCTCAGCCACAGCTGATAAAAAGGTATCTACTTCATCTAATGTATTATATAACCCAAAGCTAGCACGCACGAGGCCTGTTTCACTAGAGCCACAAACCTGATGTGCAAGCGGCGAACAATGGAGTCCGGCTCGTACAGCAATGTGATAATGATTATCTAATATGATGGCCATTTCATGGGGGTCAACCCCTTTTACTAAGAATGATACGACACCAAGTCTTTCATGATGTGTATCCGGCCCCACAATCTCTATACCACCGATAGCTTTTAATCCATCTATACAACGGATTGCCAGCTTTTTTTCATGTTCATAAATAGTCTTTATCCCCATGTCATGTATTGTTTCAATTCCTTTTAATAACCCAGCGATACCAGGGGTGTTTATCGTGCCACTTTCTAATCTTTCTGGCCAAGTCTCAGGTTGTTCAGGTGATTCAGACGCATCACCAGTCCCTCCTACGATAAGCGGTCTCAGCGTTACATTTTTTTTCACCATTAGAACGCCCGTTCCTTGGGGTCCCATTAATCCTTTATGTCCAGGAAAAGCAAGCATGTCAATCCCCATAGTCGCCATATTAATATCGACTATGCCTGCTGTTTGAGAGGCATCAACACATAATAGCGCGTTATGCTCACTGACAACCTCACTTATCTCTTTCAATGGGAGAATCTCACCTGTTACATTCGAGCCATGGGCGACAATCACCAACTTCGTATGCTCGGTCATAGTAGCCTCAATCAGCTCTGCCCACTCTTGTCCACTATCCTTCTGAACATAAGTCACGTGAATATTTTTTTCTTTTTTTAACCGTTCTAATGGCCGTCGCACCGCATTATGTTCTAGCTGTGTAGCGATAATATGGTCATGAGGTTCCCACATAAGACCTTCTATAGCTTGATTCAATGCTGTCGTGGCATTTAGCGAAAACACGATGTGTCTTTCACTTTCATGATGAAACAATAAAGCTAGTTTTTCCCGTGTCTTTTCTACTACTTCATTGGCCTGTCTTGCTAATTGATGGCCGCTTCGCCCTGGGTTTGCAGCAAACAGTTGCACAGCTTCAACCATAGCTTCTGCCACCCCTGCAGGCTTCGGAAAGCTGGACGCTGCCTGATCGAAATAGATCATCCTGCCATATCCCTCCCATAATTGCTTTATGTTTAAAGCTCTTCACACTCCAATGTCCCTTATACCTCTGAATCAATGTCAAACTAGGTCGTCACTCCCATCTGTTTATGTGAGTCATTGACATAAAAAGACCCTTATCCCCAGCCGTCTTTCGACACATGCGTGTCACTTGATGACTAAGAGATGGGTCAGCAGGTATAAAACCTTATTCGTCTTCCGACTGATGGAGGAGTTCTAATATGCGCTGTAAATCCTCATCAGAAAAGAAATCTATCTCGATCTTTCCTTTTTTTCTTCCCTTTTTAATTTGAACGTTCGTACCAAAAAAAGCTTTTAAAGTTGATTCTTTCTCTTTTAAGAAGGGGGAGAGCTTCTTCTTTGATGTTTCACGTGAAACATTTTCATTTGATCGTTGAATCCACTCTTCTAACTGGCGAACACTCATCCGTTCTTTTAACACTTTTTGAATCAAAGGTGTTAATTGTTTTTTATTTTTTAGACCTAGCAGGGCTCTTGCATGCCCCATTGATAACTTCCCTTCTGAGAGGTACTGTTGAGCTAGCTGTGGTAACTGTAGTAATCGCACATAATTTGCAATGTGCGGGCGGCTTTTCCCCAATCGTTTAGCTAAATCCTCTTGTGTCACTTGCAAATGCTCCATCAATTTTTGATAAGCTTTTGCTTCTTCAAGAGGATTTAAGTCCTCACGTTGGAGGTTTTCAATAAGGGCAATTTCCATCATCTCGTCTTCAGATAACTCTTTAACCACAGCAGGTACAACTTTAAGCTTTGCTTCCTTTGCAGCACGATAACGTCGTTCTCCTACCACAATTTCGTAGCCTTTAATACTTTTACGAACAATAAGTGGCTGTAAAATACCATGCTGTTTAACAGAAGACATTAACTCCTGTATGGCTTCTTTTTCGAATGTTTTCCGCGGTTGATAAGGATTAGGACGTAAATCACTTACTTTAATTTCTTCTATTTTCCCTTCTTGCTCTTCTGTCGCATCAGGGAAAAAAGCCCCTATTCCCTTCCCAAGCCCTCTAGCCATGAGCCATCACTTCCTTCGCTAAATCTAAATACACTTCTGCCCCACGCGATTTAGGGTCATACGTAATAATAGGTTCGCCATGGCTCGGCGCTTCACCTAAGCGGACATTTCTTGGAATGATGGTTTGAAACACTTTTTCCCGAAAGTATTTTTTCACTTCTTCAATAACTTGGATGCCTAAATTTGTCCGAGCATCGAGCATCGTTAATAACACACCTTCAATTTCCAAGTCATGATTTAAATGCTTCTGTACGAGACGGACCGTGTTTAATAATTGACTAAGACCTTCTAATGCATAATATTCGCATTGAACCGGAATAAGGACAGCATCGGATGCGGTTAATGAATTAATGGTGAGAAGACCCAATGATGGTGGGCAGTCAATCACGATATAATCATAATCTTCTTTAATGCTATCTATAGCTCGCTTTAAACGAACTTCCCTCGAAATCGTTGGAACTAGCTCAATTTCCGCACCAGCTAGTTGTATCGTTGAAGGCACGATAAATAAATTTTCCATAACAGTGGGCACAACAACTTTACTTGCCTTTTGATCTTCCACAAGAACGTTATAGATACATTCATCAATATCGCCTTTATCTATGCCAATGCCACTTGTGGTATTCCCTTGAGGATCAATATCAATAATAAGGACTTTATTTCCTTCATGAGCGAGACACGCACTCAAATTCACTGCTGTTGTCGTTTTGCCGACTCCACCTTTTTGATTTGCGATGGCTATGACTTTCCCCATCTTGTCACCTACCTAACTGCATACGCTGTTTTTTACATTACTTTACATGAGACATGTGTTCAATTTGTCTAAACACTGATTATGACCAGTTTCAGAATAATTAACAAAGTCTCGTTTATCTAAAGTTATTCGTTATAAAACGAACTTAAATAGAGCAGGCTTGCTACGTCGTAACGTACAAATAAAGCCTGCTTTTATGCCCTGTGAGAGTACGTCCCTTTTCGTTTTTTAATCATATCTTTTATTCTATCACGAAATGAGACGAATAGTTAAAATCGTTTCTGAAAAACATTAAAAATCTTACGCTATTTTAAAAATATAGGACGAAGTTGTCCTATATATTACCCGACTGTTCTATACGTTTCGTTTTCAACATAAAAATTACGTCGATTTTACAGAGGGTCTCGTTCTCAGTTCGCCTGTGAAACCCCTTCGCACACATGGCCGAGGGAGGAGGATGAAATAAGCTATCTAACAAACTCGATGCACCTCCCCTGTTCATGATAGTATTTATGAACCGTCTAGCCGTTGAAAAAGCCGCTAGCGCACGGGTATGCGGAACGGCTCTTCGTGACTTACTTTTTAGGGATTCGTATAGTAAATTGATAGAAATCGTCGTGTTCCTCTTCGTCTGTATCTATAGTCATGCCGGTTTGTGCAACCATATCTACTGATTTTCGAATGGTATTCATGGCAAGACGGGTATCTTTAGAAACAGCTTTCCGTATCGCTTTTCGCTTTTTCTTAGGCGCCTCTTCAGATAATTTCGCAATCAATTCCTCTGTTTGTTTAACATTGAGTTCCTGCTCAATGACTTTTTCTAACACTTTCTCTTGCTTCTCTTTATCTTTTAAGCCGATAAGTGCTCTCGCATGTCTTTCAGTGATACGTCGATTTAACAGGGCATCTTGAACCGATGCTGGAAGGTTTAATAACCTTAATTTATTAGCAACGGTCGATTGGCCTTTCCCGAGACGTTGCGCTAAACTTTCTTGAGTTAAGCCATGAAGCTCAAGCAATTTGGCATAAGCCATCGCTTCTTCAATTGACGTCAATCCTTCACGCTGAAGATTTTCAATTAATGCTACTGAAGCCGTCTTCGTATCATCCAAATCTTTAATGACAGCAGGGATATGTTCCCAACCGAGTTTGGTCACTGCCCGCCACCGACGCTCCCCAGCAATAATTTCAAATCTACCGTTGCGTTCTCTTACCACGATTGGTTGAATAATGCCATGAGTCTTAATCGTTTGCGCCAACTCATCTATTTTATCATCATGAAAAACTGTTCGTGGCTGATATCGGTTTGGAACAATGTCGGCAACAGGAAGCTGTTTCACTTCCTCAGTTTCACTTATGACATTGTCTTCTATTCCTTCATTTTTCTCATTTAATCCAAATAGCTTTGAAAATGATTGTTTCATGGCGACACCACCTTCAGAAAACTCCCCAATCTAATTTATCAAATATACACATTATATAGAAAGGGCTATAACACCTCGTTACGCTGTTCCAAAATAGCTAGTATGTTTCACGTGAAACATTTAGCAGGAAAGCAGGTGTTACATCTTCATTTATTATTGGCACATTTTACTTCCATCTTTAAGTATACGTGAGAAATGTCATTTCATCTATAAAAAAATAATCGATTGGGTAAATTTACACATCCTAATTTGAACGGGTCTTGAGTTAATTCCTAAATAGATCACCCTTTACTATCTATTGAAAACGTATCAGTAAAGGGTGATTTATTAACATATTGGTTGTTTATTCGGTGTTCCTGGTTTACGCGGATAGGTTTTTGGGGTCGCTTTTTCTTTCCTAATGTTAATAATCGACCGCTCACTTTTTTCTATCGGGAGCTGAAATTGGTGTGTGTGTGTGACGTCACCACCAAGGATCTGTATCGCTTTTTTGGCATCTTCAAGCTCCTCAGAAGCACCTGCCCCTTTCATGGCAATAAATTGTCCCCCTTTTTTTACTAGAGGTAAACAAAGTTCTGTTAAAACAGGTAATCTCGCGACCGCGCGAGAAATGGCCATATCATATTGTTCTCTATGATCTTTTTTTCTCCCAAATTGCTCGGCACGGTCATGATAGAAAGACACACCTTTTAAATTCAACTCAGACGCAAGTGCATTTAAAAAGGTAATACGTTTATTAAGAGAATCCACTATCGTCACGTTAATCTGTGGAAAGCAAATTTTAAGCGGGAGACTCGGGAACCCCGCTCCTGCTCCTACATCTACTATCGTCAGCGGCTCCGTAAAGTCTTTATAGAACGCAGCGGTGATCGAATCATAGAAATGCTTTAAATAGACCTCTTCCTTATCTGTAATAGCGGTCAAGTTCATACGGTCATTCCAATCAACAAGAATCTCGTAATACCGTTGAAATTTCGTCATTTGTTCTTCTTTTAACGCTATCCCTTGCTGTTCTAGAGCTTCTTTAAACTGGCCTTCATTCATCTTCCATGTTCACCTCATCCATTAGCCCGATGCTTCTGTCGGTTCCTCATGCGCTACTTTTTTTAACTGCCCTTGCTCCATATACACAAGTAATACCGAGACATCTGATGGATTAACACCTGATACTCTTGAGGCTTGGGCAATGGAGAGCGGTCTCACTTCTGCTAGTTTTTGTCTTGCTTCTGTCGCAATCCCGTTAATCGCCATGTAATCCAAATCTTCCGGTAGCTTTTTATTCTCCATTTTTCTCAGCCGCTCTACTTGCTCCATTTGTTTAGAGATATAACCTTCATATTTAATTTGAATTTCCACTTGCTCGGCTACATCTGCATCTATTTTTTCTGTTGCAGGTACAAGCCGTGCCACATGATCATAGGTTAGTTCCGGTCGCTTTAATAGCATCGCAGCACTTACCGCTTCTTTCATTGGGGCCGAACCCGCTTCTTCGACGACTTTCTTCGCTTCCTCATCTGCTTTAATAATCGTTTTTTCTAATCGCTTTATTTCTGCTACAATAGCGGCTTTTTTATTAACAAAAGCGGCATATCTCTCATCTGGTATAAGCCCGATGTTGTGCCCTTTCTCTGTTAAACGCAAATCGGCATTGTCGTGACGGAGCAATAACCGGTATTCTGCACGAGATGTGAGTAGTCGATACGGTTCATTGGTCCCTTTTGTCACAAGGTCGTCAATTAACACACCAATATACGCTTCTGACCGATCAAGAATAAGTGCTTCTTTATTTTGCACCTTTCTCGCAGCATTAATGCCTGCCATTAGCCCTTGTCCAGCGGCTTCTTCATAGCCACTCGTCCCATTAATTTGACCTGCCGTAAATAATCCCTCAATTTTTTTCGTTTCAAGCGACGGCCACAATTGCGTCGGCACGATAGCATCGTATTCAATTGCATAGCCTGGACGCATCATACGAACGTTTTCTAAGCCAGGAATTGTTTTTAAAATCTCGTGTTGAACGTCTTCTGGCAAACTCGTTGAAAGACCTTGGACATAGACTTCTTGTGTATTACGCCCTTCCGGTTCAAGGAAAATTTGGTGACGTGGTTTATCATTAAACCGTACAATTTTATCTTCTATTGATGGGCAGTATCGCGGCCCTGTCCCTTCTATCATACCAGAATACATCGGTGACCTATTTAAATTACCATTTATAAGTTCGTGAGTTGATTCATTGGTATAGGTCAACCAACAAGGAAGTTGGTCTGTAATAAACGATGTGGTTTCATAAGAAAATGCCCTTGGTATGTCGTCTCCAGGCTGGATTTCTGTTTTCTCGTAATCAATCGTTTGACCATTCACTCGTGGCGGTGTACCTGTTTTAAATCTCACCATTTCAAAACCAAGTTCTTGAAGATGATAAGATAAATTGACAGAGGGCTTCATATTATTCGGCCCACTCTCATAAGCAAGATCACCTAAGATCACTTTCCCACGCAAATATGTGCCCGTAGTGACGATGACTGATTTGGCATGGTATGCCGCTCCCGTTTGTGTCACGACACCACGAATCTTATTATCTTCAACAATTAACTGCTCAACCATTCCTTGACGAAGGAGCAGATTTTCCGTATTTTCGATCGTTTGCTTCATCTCATGCTGATACGTGAATTTATCCGCTTGAGCACGCAATGCGCGGACAGCCGGGCCTTTGCCCGTATTTAACATTCGCATTTGAATATGCGTCTTATCAATATTACGAGCCATTTCCCCGCCCAATGCATCAATTTCTCTTACGACTATTCCTTTTGCTGGCCCGCCAACTGACGGGTTACACGGCATATATGCTACAGCATCTAAATTTAACGTTAACATTAATGTGTTCGCACCCATTCTAGCGGATGCAAGCCCTGCTTCAACTCCGGCATGCCCCGCTCCGATGACAATCACATCAAATTCTCCACCATGATAACTCATCATACGAACCTCCTTTTTTCATATCTATTTTCCTAAACAAAATTGAGAGAATAATTGGTCTATCAAACTTTCACTGACACTCTCTCCTATGACTTCACCAAGTAATTCCCACGCTTTCGTAATATCTATTTGAACCATATCAATCGGCATACCAGCTTCCACTGCCCCAAGTGCTTCTTCAATAGTCTTTTTCGCTTGCGTTAGCAAAGCAATGTGCCGAGAATTTGACACGTAAGACATATCACCCGTTTCTAAATCACCAGCAAAAAATAAGTGTCGTATCGCCTCTTCTAATTCATCTACACCTTCATCTTTTAATAATGATGTGGTGACAATTGGACGTGAGCCAGCCAATGACTGAATTCTTTCCATATCGATTTTCTCCGGTAAATCGGTCTTATTAACAATAATGATTGTATCACGGCCTTCAGAAAGCTGGAACAATTCTTCATCAGCCGTTGTTAATTCTTCATTATAATTAAGCACAAGTAAAACGAGTTCAGCATCGTTTACGACTTTACGTGATCGTTCAACGCCTAATCTCTCCACGATATCTTCTGTTTGGCGTATCCCAGCGGTATCTAACAAACGAAGGGGCACACCACGGACATTGACGTATTCCTCAATGACATCTCGTGTCGTCCCAGGTATGTCGGTTACAATCGCTTTATTTTCGTGAACGAGATTATTTAGTAAGGATGATTTACCAACGTTCGGGCGACCAATAATCACCGTTGATAACCCTTCCCTCAGTATTTTCCCCTGGTGAGCCGTTTGCAGCAAGCGATCGATTTCTGAGCTAACATAAGACGCTTTTTCTTGTAGGACTTCCAAAGTCATTTCCTCAGCGTCATATTCAGGGTAATCAATATTCACTTCTACATGGGCAACAGTCTCTAGTAAGGCCTGACGAAGCGTTTGAACACGCTTGGATAACTTCCCTTCCACTTGATTAATCGCCACATTCATAGCTCGGTCCGTCTTGGCCCGAATTAAGTCCATAACCCCTTCTGCCTGAGAAAGGTCAATACGACCATTCAAAAACGCACGTTTTGTGAATTCACCAGGCTCGGCTAATCGAGCACCTTCATTTAATGCAAGCTGTAACACTTTATTAACGGAAATAAGCCCACCATGACAATTAATTTCTACCATATCTTCTTTCGTATACGTACGTGGTGCTTTTAAAATAGACACCATGACTTCTTCTATAATATCGCTACTTAATGGATCAATGAGGTGACCATAGTTAATCGTATGTGAGTCTACCTCAATCAATGGTTTTTTTCCTTGATAAAGCCGGTTTACAATATTAAACGCATCTGGCCCACTCACACGAACAATCCCAATTGCCCCTTCGCCCATTGGGGTTGAAATAGCTGCAATTGTGTCCATTTCCATTATGACACCCCTCCTTTCTAATCGTTTGTCACTCTTTGGCCTCATTTATATGAAAATAAAGGATATTTTTACCTATTAATGTCGAAAGCACTTTTTTTGTGATTCCAACTAAATAGAATACCACACTATTCCCTTTCATGGAAGAGATATATCCTTTTTTACCGCCTAGGTTTTGATCTTTCTCCTCTTAACTTAAAAACACCATCTTGTTCGTTATAAAAAACTTTCATTTCCAGTGGGGATTTATGTAAGGGAACCCTTATAAACTCTTTGACCTAGTCCATTGGATCTATCAGTGCTCAGTATTACCCTTAACAAAGCGAGAATTACACTTTTTTAAAAATAATACCTTCAAGTCTCTTTTTATCCACATGTGGATAACCTATGTAGGCCCTACTTATGCACATTGATTTTGAGGTATTGTATCATCCCTCTATCCACTTAACGTTTACTTCAATGGAAAAACGCTCACTATTAAACTCAGGCCCCCACTCTCTATTCAAAGAGACTTCTCTGAAACAGCAATTATGAGAGGGCTCATTTATAGGTAGCAGTAGGCATTTATCTTCTCGGCTTTTGCAAAGACTTCCATTACCGATTACTTTTACTATTCCGTTAACGATCACTAGCATATGTAGGATGACTAATCATTGATGATGATTTCGTTACTGTTATAACGTTTTTCTAGCTTATTACGGTGGGATTGAAAAACATCTTCAAGCGCTATGTCATATTTATTTGCGATAATAATAATATTACCTAATACATCACCTAGCTCCTCTACTAATTCTTGTTTTTGTTGTATTGCTGTTCCTGTCTGTTCATCCGGCCTATCTCTACCAATTTCTAAAGCTCTGATAGCTCTTGCCACTTCTCCCGTTTCGTTTAACCTCTTTAAATTGTAACAAGAATTGGCTACATGTATGGCGAATCTACTATTGTTGATCTAATTGAATCAATGAATGTCAAAATTCGAACAATGACTGTGATATTCACTTCAGACTGTGCTCAATCCTCAGGAAGTGGCTATTTTACGATTAGGTCACTTTTTATCATCCACATATTAAATAAAACCTTTTGCATATTATTCTTGTTATTGCTTTAAAAACATCATTATAAAATCGACTCCATTAAGTAGAAAAGAGAACTTGGTTTAAAGAAAAATTCCTTTTTGCCACTTTATAACCGTCCAATAGGTCCCGTCAAAATAGATTTACCTCTGCTTTCTATTTTGAGACGAGAGTTTTATGGACGGTTATCTGTGATAAAAACTTAATTTAAGTAATATTAAGTTTGTTAAAAATTTTTTTAAAAAACTTTCTAAACTTTACGTGACAATGGATTGACACGGTTTTAGAATTTTCTCCCCCTTTACATCTCAGAAAATATCAGTACCATATACAATGTAAACACTATTTTTAAAAATTTGAATGTAATTGAAAGGAGGTCTTATCGATTGGCCGAATTTCACGATGACGATGCGCGTATGACAATTGCTGATGCAAAAGACTTAGTGATTGATTCTCTTGCAGAGACAATGGATCTTTATGGGGTGACCCGAAGTGCAGGATCACTCTACGGAACGATGTACTTTGAAGGCGATATGACATTGGATGAAATGCGGGACAAGCTTGGTATGAGTAAGCCTAGCATGAGCACCGGGGTTAAAAAACTGCAAGATTTCAATGTGGTCAAAAAGACGTTTCGACGGGGACAACGAAAACATACGTATGTAGCAGAACGTGATTTCTTCCGCTTTTTCTCGAACTTCTTTAGTCATAAATGGGAAAGGGAAGTGGATTTAAATCTCGAGGCAATACGCACTGCCCAAGAACAATTATTATCAATTATTCAGTCAGAATCCATTTCTGATGAGGTAAAACAGGAAGCTCAAGAAATATACGATGTTCTCGAAGGCTCGAAGCCATATTATTACTGGCTTCAACGCTTAGCTGCTATGGTTAAAACAGGAGAAATCTTTGAAATCATCCCGTTTTACCCACCAGTGAATGAAGAGAAATAGCATTTATGTAAGAGATAATCTGTATTTAGTCATGCGAGTAACCTGAAGATTGTAATGGTGCATCTCATTTAAACCATATACGCCCTAACTATCTATGAACAGTCATTTGGTAGATCGGGGTTGTATACGCTTTATAAAATTCGGAATATTGGAAATTTTCAATTAAAACTTAGGAGGAACTTATGTTAAACCATCATTTAAGCAAAACAGCAATCTATTCACTTTCTTTAAGCACAGTACTATTCTTGTCAGCTTGCGGGGGAAATGACGAAGGATCAGCCGATGACCACAACGCTTATGATCCCGAAGGTGAAGAAATTGAGCTAACTTACGTAGCGTGGGATTCGGAACTGGCATCCACAAACGTAATTGGCCTCGTTTTGGAAGAGATGGGTTACAATGTCCAACTTACAGTAGTAGAACAAGCACCGATGTGGATAAGTGTAGCTGAAGGGGATGCTGACGGTTTTGTTGGTGCATGGCTACCATCAGACATGGCGTCTGAGTATGAACAATACGGTGACGACTTAGTGGATCTCGGTCCTAACCTTGAAGGGAATCGTACAGGCCTTGCTGTACCGGATTATATGAATATTGAAAGTATTGATGACCTTTCTTCTGATGTGGTGGATGAAATTATTGGCATTGATGCTGGTGCAGGTATTATGCTTGCTACAGAGGATGTTATCGAAGCATATGACTTAGATATTGACGTCGTCCCTAGCTCAGATGCTGCAATGACTGCGGCACTAGATGCGGCCATTGCTAATGAAGAGCCTGTTGTTGTAACAGCATGGCAACCACACTGGAAGTTTAATTCATATGACATCCATTTCTTAGAAGACCCTCAAGGTATATACGCTGAAGAAGAGGAGATTCGTACTATGGTGCGAGAAGGTTTAGAGGAGGACCATCCTGTAGCATACCAAGTATTAGATAATTTCTATTGGGACGCAGAAGATATGAACGCTGTTATGTTGGATATGGCCGAAAATGACCTCTCTGCTGAAGAAGCAGCCCAAGCCTGGATCGATGAGAACCAAGATCGTGTAGAAGAATGGAAAAACATCGACTAAGCCGGTTTAACCACTTTAAAAGCCTTAAGCTAAAGTATCTTAGCTTAAGGCTTTTAATATAAGAACTTCTTAGCTCATTCTTTTAGTTTTTCTTTTGACCATATCTAAAGATGACTGAATCTGTGGATGGATGAGAATTACTTCGGTACGACAACAATTCGTCGATGGGGCTCTTGCCCATCGGAGTACGTTGATACACCTTGGACATTTTGCAAAGCCGTATGAATAATTTTACGTTCATGGGCATTCATTGGTTCTAAACGTACTTCCCGTCTTGTACGAACAGCTTTTTCACTAAGCCGCCCCGCTAACGTGACTAATGCTTCTTTACGTCTCTCCCTGTAGCCTTCTGCGTCTAAATACAACCGTACGTAATTATCTGACTCACGATTGGCCACAAGGTTAACAAGATATTGCAATGAATCAAGTGTTTGTCCTCGTTTGCCAATCAACACGCCAATATCAGTGCCAGATATATTTAAGTAAGTCCCTTCTTCACGCTCTTCAGGTTCCACATAAGCGGAAACACCCATCTTATCTATCGTTTCCCGTAAAAATACAAGTGCTTCCTTCAAGGGATCGGGCTTTACTTTCATTTCGATAACAGCTGGTTTTCCGCCAAGAAGGCCAAACAATGCTTTTTGTGGCTCTTCCAGAACATTATATTCAACGTCTTCCAATGTAGCTTCCAACTTTTCTAACCCTGACTCAACCGCTTCCTCTACCGTTTTCCCTGATACAGTCACCTTTTTCACTTGGTCTTCGCTCCTCCTGAGTTGGCCTCTTTACTTTTACCTACATTTGGACCTGTAATAAAGTAAGTTTGGACAATCATAAATAAGTTACCGATAACCCAGTACAATGCTAATGCTGATGGGAAAAATGCAGCAAATGCAATAATCATAACAGGCATAATATACATAAGCGCCCGCATTTGTGGATTATCCTGTACCATCATCATTTTTTGTTGGATAAACGTCGTTGCACCAGCAACAAGTGGTAAAATATAGTACGGATCTGATGAACCGAGTTCAAACCATAGAAAATCCTGTGGTGCCCCTGTGTAGCTTGGATCCACGTCTGGATTAATCTGTGGTGTTCGAATAATTGCATGATAAAATGCAATTAAAATTGGCATTTGAATCAACACTGGGAAACAACCAGCTAACGGATTCACTTTGTGCTGTTGAAAGAGCGCCATCATTTCCTGCTGGAGCTTTTGCTGTGTTTGCTGGTCTTTCGCACTGTATTTCTCACGAAGTTCCTTCATTTCAGGCTGAAGGGCCTGCATTGCTTTAGTGCTCTTTGTTTGCTTGATCATTAATGGCAATATTAAAATACGAAGTAAAATCGTTACAATAATAATTGCCAATCCGTAGCTATTATTTAGCGCCTCTGCTACGTTTGTCATCAACCACGATAACGGGTAAACAAAGAACGAATCCCATATCCCATCATTTTCTGCTCTAATCGGTTCTTCAATGTTAAAACACCCGGTCATAACGACCATAAGCCCGATCAAGAGCGACATTAAGCCTAATTTCCTTGCCACTCTATGTCCTCCTATCTCTTTTCCTGCTTTTATATAATCTATAATGACGTCATCCTACAAAAGTTTATCACCAGTATGGCTGATTCACAAAACCGATAAACCTTATGAGAGTGACCGGATACATGTGTTCGCTTACGATTCTTTCTTCTTTTTTTCTGGAACAGGATCAAATCCCCCCGGATGAAAAGGCTGACATTTTAAAATACGCTTCAACGTAAGCCACCCCCCTTTAAGAATACCAAAACGGCTGATCGCTTCAATTCCATAATGAGAACAAGTCGGATAAAAACGGCACGTTGGCGGTGTAAAACGTGAAATCCACCGTTGATAAAATTTAATCAGCCCGATTAACACCCATTTCATGTTATCTCACCTCAGGCTTTCATATTCCTGTTGTTTCTAAACAGCCTGGCTACTTTTAACACATGATTTAATGACTTCTTGATCTCATCATACGTCATCTCCGCAACCGGATGACGAGCAATTATTACCACATCTCGATTTTGGTGAAGGCTCGAGACAAATCCTCTAAGGTTTTCTTTCATGAGACGTTTAATACGATTTCTGACAACCGCATTCCCTAATTTTTTACTAACTGACAAGCCAATCCTAATTGTGTCTTGCTCTGTTTTTTTTACTTGGTAGACTACAAACTGTCGATTAGCGACAGAGTTCCCCCGTTGAAAAACATGTTGAAATTCTTCATTTTTCTTCAAACGGTATTCTTTGTTCATTTATTGCACCTCATCTTGTTTCGCCAGCTTCTACACTATTCCTTATCAAACGAGAGAACAATTTTAACCTAACCTACATTATAAAGAAATTTTGTGCATATCGCCATTCTCTTTATGACAATTAACCTCTCATCTTTTAATGACACTTAGTCCGTTAAACTCTTCACTTATCACAGATAACCGCCCGGAAAACTCCTACGTCAAAATAGAGAGCAGAGATAAATTCTATTTAGGATAATGGACGTTAAGATCCTGATTCGCTCAACGACCAATCAGTGGGAGAAAGAAGAAAACGCCCACTGATTGAAAGGTTCGTTTTATGTAGTCTCTTACATGCTCCCTAAATTTAATAAGAACTATCAAAAAACAACCATCCCCATGCTTTACAAAAAGAAAACCAGATCAGCCCCTTTTTCTTTTGAAAGATAAAGTCGTGATCTGGTGTCTCCCCTAATGATGATAGGTGTCTTTTGGCGCATTTTTAAAAACGGTCTGTCTTACAGAGAAAAAGACCGCTAGAAAGCGGCCTCATTAAGCAGATAGCACTTTTCTTCCTTTACGACGACGATTTGCTAGCACTCTACGACCATTTTTAGTTGCCATACGTGCGCGAAAGCCGTGATTCTTTTTACGCTTACGATTGTTTGGATTAAATGTTGGTTTACCCATCTATTCCACCTCCTGAGGATGATAATTCATACATTATCTGAAGTTATAAAAGTCTGGTTACCCGTATGTGGTATTTTAGTTACCTTTGCACTTAACCGAGTTAGACAGTCTTGTAAATTATAAGAAACAGGGCCTTTTATGTCAAGTCCCCACCATACTATTCAATACATTCTAAAGGACAAGAACTGTTTGTCCCTTGGATCTCCACACATTTTAAAATATGTAGAATCTTTTTTAAAAATTTAAATGACCCACTGCAATTAACTAAGATATCCACAATATTTATCACTAAGAAGAATCATTTAATACAAATCGCTATTAGTTGTATCACAAGTAACCGTCCATAAAACTCCCTGCTCCAAATAAAATCTATTTAGGCGAGAGATAACTTACTTACGGACGCTAATGTCCAGATTCACGCAACGCCCAATCAGTGGGAAAAGCCCATTAATTGAAGGTTCGTTTTATACCTATTTTTCCTTAGTTAAAAAAGTTATTATTTCTTTTTACCTCACCTGTGGACAAATTTTGTCGTTTTTTTACACGTTTCCACAAGCATCTTCACAGCTTTTACACAGGATATTGTGATGTGGACAACTTTCAACCACAACCCCTTGAATGCTGTGGATAACTTCTTGGACCTATTGTCAACACTTCATTTATTTGATATTATATTGTTGTTTTTTCTCGTGGAAAACCTGTGTTAAAATAGAAACTATCCACAACTGTTAACAACTTTGTGGATAGTTGTTCAACTCTCTGTGTAACATTATCCACAGATTTGTGTATATCGTGTACATGTTGTCTCTCTTCTTATATAATGTTTATTCACAGTTTTTACACAAGCATATTTATTCAGTTTCATTCATTTTGGTTATACATTCGTTGTACAAGCAGCGAATTCATTTGATGAGTTCGCTTTTCTGTTGTGTAACAGTAACTGGCAAAGGAGGGTCAAGGATTGGAAAATTTAAATGATTTATGGGAACAAGCCTTAATAAAAATTGAAGATAAAGTAAGTAAACCTAGCTTCGATACTTGGTTTAAATTCACCAAAGCGGATTCAATTGATCAAAGTTCTAACACAATTACTGTTATTGCCCCCAATGAATTTGCCCGAGATTGGCTTGAAAACCGATATTTTGGCATTATTACAGAAACATTGCATGAATTAACGGGTGCTGAGTTAGAAGCTCGATTCATTTTACCGAAAGAAGACAAGAATGATGATTTAGAGCTTTTTGAAAAAGCCAAACAAGCACCTAAACCTCAAGTAACAGCAAATGAAGAAATGCCAAAACATATGCTTAATCCTAAATATACATTTGATACGTTTGTAATCGGAAGCGGTAACCGTTTCGCTCATGCCGCTTCACTTGCAGTCGCAGAAGCTCCGGCAAAAGCGTATAACCCTCTGTTTATTTACGGTGGCGTTGGTCTTGGAAAAACGCACTTAATGCACGCTATCGGTCATTATGTTATCGACCATAACCCAGATGCTAAAGTCGTTTATTTATCATCTGAAAAATTCACAAACGAGTTTATTAATTCTATTAGAGATAATAAAGCAGTCCATTTCAGAAATAAATATCGAAATGTGGACGTACTCTTAATAGACGATATTCAATTTCTAGCGGGAAAAGAACAGACACAGGAGGAATTTTTCCATACATTTAATTCCCTCCATGAAGAAAGAAAACAAATTGTCATTTCAAGCGACCGGCCACCAAAGGAAATACCTACTCTTGAAGATCGGTTACGCTCACGATTTGAATGGGGATTAATAACGGATATTACGCCGCCAGACCTAGAAACTCGAATTGCCATCTTACGTAAAAAGGCAAAAGCAGAAAACCTTGATATTCCAAATGAAGTCATGCTTTATATTGCAAACCAAATCGATACAAATATTCGAGAACTTGAAGGGGCTCTCATTCGTGTTGTAGCTTATTCGTCACTAATTAATCAAGATATGAATGCAGACTTAGCTGCCGTGGCACTAAAAGATATTATTCCAAACTCAAAACCTAAAAAAATTACGATTCAGGATGTACAAAAATCTGTGGCTGCTACTTTTCAGATTAAAGTTGATGATTTAAAAGCAAAAAAGCGAACAAAAACCGTTGCTTATCCGCGACAAATTGCGATGTATTTGTCTCGAGAGATGACAGACAATTCCCTCCCTAAAATCGGTGATGAATTTGGTGGGCGGGACCATACCACTGTCATCCATGCTCATGAAAAAATCTCTAGACTTTTCACGACAGACGAAGAATTGCAAAAACAAATTCAAGATATCAAAGATCAATTACGCTCATGAGGTGTGAAAACTGTGTATAATTTTCATGAGTTTATACACAGCTTGTCCACAGGTGGATAACTAATAAATTCACAGTTTTTCTACACTTATCCACATAATCACAGGTATTACTACGATAACTACTATATTTTTTATTAAGAATAACTAACTAATAGACTGTTAATATACAAGCTATTTTAAAAAGAAAGTGAGGAAGAGAAAATGAAATTTACTATTCAACGAGATCAGTTCGTTCAAAGCGTACAACATGTTTCAAAAGCTATTTCTTCCAGAACGACTATTCCAGTTTTGACAGGAATCAAAATTGAAGCTTCTTACGATGGTGTTACATTAACGGGGAGCGATTCTGACATATCGATTGAATCATTTATTCCTAAAGAAATAGATGATCAAGAACTCGTTACAATTGAGCAAGAAGGGTCAATCGTCTTAAATGCAAAGTTCTTCGCTGAAATTGTTAAAAAACTACCTGAAGATACTTTAGAAATAATGGTTACAGACCAATTTTTAACTCGCCTAACATCTGGTGACTCTGTTTTTAATTTAAATGGTCTTGATCCGGCTGAATACCCTCGCCTCCCAGAAATTGAAGAAGACAACGTATTTAAAATGCCTAAAGATTTACTAAAAAGTTTAATTAGGCAAACAGCTTTTGCGGTTTCCACTGCGGAAACGCGTCCAATCTTGACTGGTATCCATTGGGCTATTGATGATGGTATTTTAACTTGCACGGCTACGGATAGCCATCGCTTAGCTATGCGCCACGCAAAAGTGGAAACGAACTCTGAAGAACTGGCTTTTTCAAATGTTGTCATTCCAGGGAAAAGCTTGTCTGAATTAAGTAAAATTATTGATGATACGGATGAATTAATTGATATTATCGTGACAGATAATCAAATTTTATTTAAATCGACAAACCTTTTGTTTTTCTCACGTTTATTAGACGGGAATTATCCTGCAACTAAAAATATGATTCCTAACCATTCAAAAACTAGTGTGAAACTGGAGTCTAAATACCTATTAGCTGCCATTGAACGAGGGCTTCTCCTTTCTAGAGAGGGAAAAAATAATGTCGTAAATGTTAAAACAATAGAAAATAAAGAACTCGAAATTACATCGGTGACACCAGAAGTTGGAAAAGTTACAGAGAAAGTTCATACACTTGACTACTCAGGAGAAGAATTGCGAATTTCTTTTAACGGCAAAAATCTCATAGATGCGTTAAAAGTTATTGAATCAACTGAGATTACCATTGATTTTACTGGTGCTATGAGTCCATTTGTTATGAAACCAGCTGATCGTGATCACATGCTACATCTGTTCTCTCCAGTGAGAACGTACTAGATGCCAAAATAGTTGAGTTTAAAGACTTTCGCCGTACAGTCTAAGGCGGAAGTCTTTTCAATTTGTTTGTTAAAATAGGGAACTGTAAGTCATTATCCCCAACTAAATATAAGAGGGGATAATTTATTTATAGCTACCTAAATGGATTCAATTTCAAAATGATGTTGTTAAAGTAACGAAAAGAATAATATGAAATAAATGCCATTTGATATCCGGATGTGAAAAGTGGCTGAAACGTAAGACAGCGATAACCTGAGGATGAACCGCAGTCTGAAGAGCACTTTTACAAGGGTTTATCGAGCAAGAGTTAGCTGAAGACAAACCCTTGGGAAAGCGTCTATCTGAAATGAAGGTCACAGTTATTAGGGAAATTTTGAATGATGAAATACATTGAGGTAAGTCAGATCATGAATAAAAAATGAGCTTGAACAAGGAGTTGAGAGCCCATCCACTTTTTTTTTCTGAAAACAGATTGGCGTTTATTGAAATCTTTTAGTACAATATAGAGTGAAATAGTTCGTGTGCGTTAGTTAAGCAGTGATCTAAAGAAAGCGAGTGACTTTATTTTGGAAGAAACGATTGTGATTTCAGATACATTCATCACACTGGGACAAGCATTAAAAGAAGCGGCTGTAATTGATTCGGGTGGGCAGGCTAAATGGTTCCTTTCAGAGGTACCTGTCTGGGTAAATGGCGAAGAAGAACAGCGAAGAGGAAGAAAGCTTTACCCTGGAGATCGTGTGACGATTGATGAGATAGGTGCGATTAATATTGCTAATCATGATGAATAGAGAGGGATCCCTTTGCACATTAACACACTGACGATAAAGGACTATCGTAACTATAAAGAGTTGTCCATTGACTTTAAAAATAGAGTCAATGTCATTCTCGGTGAAAATGCACAAGGGAAAACGAATCTCATGGAAGCAATTTATGTACTTGCCCTGGCGAAATCACATCGAACCCCTCGTGATAAAGAATTAATTCGCTGGGATCAACCGTTTGCCAAAGTTGAAGGTCACTTGACGAATAGAAATGGACCACTTCACATGGAAGTGGTGTTTTCTAATAAAGGGAAAAAAGTGAAGCTTAATCACATCGAAAAAAAAAGATTAAGTGATTATATAGGATCATGCAACATTGTCATGTTTGCCCCAGAAGATTTAACACTTGTCAAAGGAAGTCCTCAAGTCCGTCGGAGGTTCCTCGATATGGAAATGGGGCAAATCTACAATATTTATCTTTACCATTTATCCCAATATCATAAAGTACTTAAGCAACGTAATCAGTGGTTAAAAGATGTCCAACAACGGAAAATTAATGCTGACGCCACTATGTTAGAAGTGATGACAGAGCAATTGGTTCAATCGGCTGCCCAAGTCATAACAAAACGTTATGAGTTTTTGGAAAAACTACAATCATGGGCCAGACAAGTTCATGATGAAATTAGCCATGGAAAAGAAGAATTAGACGTGGTGTACAATCCCTCTTCACACGTATCAGAAGATATGGATTTGTCCACAATGATGATAACTTTGCAAGAACAGTATCATGGACTTCAAGAGAGAGAAATGCAACGTGGTACGACGCTTATCGGCCCTCATAGAGATGATCTAACGTTATTAGTAAATGGCCGAGATATTCAAACATACGGCTCACAAGGCCAACAGCGTACCACCGCTTTGTCTTTAAAACTAGCAGAAATTGAACTTATTAAAGAAAAGACTGGTGATTATCCTATCTTGCTTTTGGACGATGTTCTTTCAGAGCTTGATGATCAACGCCAATCCCATTTACTAAACACAATAAAAGGTAAGGTCCAAACTTTTGTGACGACGACAAGTGTCGGAGGCATTGATCATGAGCTTATGAAAGAAGCTGACACATTTTATGTGACTGACGGGATCATACAGTAAAAAAGGGTGATGTGAAACAATGTTTATTCATTTAGGTGGCGACATGGTTTTAAAGGCAGAAAGTATCGTTGCCATCCTTGATCATAATAGTCAAGACCTCTCAGAAGAAAATCAAGAGATGATGAAAGATCATAAAAAACGGAAGGCCACGATTAGAGTGACTGATGATACACCGAAATCAATGGTGATCACTAAAAAGGATATATATTTATCTCCTATTTCCTCTCATACATTAAAACGTCGGGCAGAAACAATTACTGTTCTGTCAGAAGAGGACGTCTAAATGCTCACACTTTAAAATAAATTTTATTTGAAAATTGTCTTGATGAACATCTAATGATCATATTACTTGGCAGCCAGTTGCCAGGAGAAGTGCAGGTGAAGAAAATTGACTGTTGAACAACATTCTTATGATGAAAGTCAAATTCAAGTTTTAGAAGGATTAGAAGCTGTTCGTAAGCGACCTGGTATGTATATCGGCTCAACAAGCGGCCGGGGTCTTCATCATCTCGTGTGGGAGATTGTCGATAACAGTATCGATGAAGCAATGGGAGGTCATTGTGACACGATTCATGTGACAATCGAAGAAGACAATTCCATTACCGTTGAAGATAATGGACGAGGGATACCAGTAGGCATTCATGAAAAAATGGGTCGGCCTGCTGTCGAAGTCATTATGACGGTGCTACACGCCGGAGGGAAATTCGGAGGCGGTGGTTATAAAGTATCCGGTGGTCTCCATGGGGTAGGGGCTTCAGTTGTTAACGCCCTTTCTAGCCATCTTGAAGTAGAAGTTCACCTCGAAGGAAAAGTCCATTTTATGGCATTCGCACGAGGGATTCCCCAAGAAGATTTAAAAGTAATCGGTGAAACGGAAAAGCGCGGCACGATCATCCGTTTTAAGCCCGATAAAGATATATTCACAGAAACGACTGAATTTGAATATGACATATTGGCTACACGCTTGCGAGAGCTTGCTTTCTTAAACAGAGGCCTGCGCATTTTTATTTCAGACAAGCGCCTCGAAGACACTAAGACTGCTGAATATTTTTATGAAGGTGGTATTCAATCTTTCGTAGAGCATTTGAACAGAACAAAAACGCCATTACACGAGCCACCTATTTTTGTAGAGGCAGAAAAAGAGGGGTTAAGTGTTGAAGTAGCTATGCAATACAATGATGGGTTTGCGAGCAACTTGTATTCATTTGCGAACAATATCAATACACATGAAGGCGGAACACATGAATCGGGCTTTAAAACGGGTTTAACACGCGTGATCAACGACTATGCACGTAAAAATAACTTATTTAAAGAGAACGATCCAAACCTAATTGGAGACGACGTTCGTGAAGGATTAACAGCGATCATTTCTGTTAAGATTCCTGATCCACAATTTGAAGGACAGACGAAAACAAAGCTTGGTAACAGTGAAGCACGTACGATTACAGATTCGTTATTTTCAGAATTTATGACGAAATTTATGGCTGAAAATCCTACCGTAGCTAAACAAATCGTGGAAAAAGGGCTCATGGCTTCGCGCGCAAGGGATGCAGCGAAAAAGGCTCGTGAATTGACGCGACGTAAATCAGCCCTTGAAGTGAGTTCTTTACCAGGGAAATTAGCTGACTGTTCATCACGTGATGCTTCCATAAGTGAACTGTACATCGTTGAGGGTGATTCAGCGGGTGGTTCCGCAAAACAAGGACGGGACCGTCATTTCCAAGCCATTCTTCCTTTACGTGGTAAAATTCTCAACGTGGAAAAGTCTCGGCTTGATAAAATTTTATCTAACAACGAAATTCGTGCGATTATTACTGCATTAGGTACGGGGATAGGGGAAGATTTTGATATATCAAAAGCCCGTTACCACAAAATCATTATTATGACCGATGCGGATGTGGATGGTGCCCATATACGTACGCTATTGTTAACATTTTTATATCGTTACATGCGTCCTTTGATCGAACATGGCTATATTTATATTGCTCAGCCACCGTTATATAAGGTAACACAAGGAAAAAGTCTCCACTATGCTTACAATGAAAAAGAAATGGAGCGTATTGTAGCGGAGCTTTCACCGACACCTAAACCGGGTTTACAGCGTTATAAAGGTCTTGGAGAAATGAATCCAACACAGCTGTGGGAGACCACGATGGATCCGTCCATGCGGACCGTTTTACAAGTGAGTTTAAACGACGCTATGCTGGCTGACGAAGTATTTGAAACACTCATGGGTGACAGAGTTGAGCCGAGAAGGGACTTCATTCAGGAAAATGCCCATTACGTGAAAAATTTAGACGTCTAATGTTTACTTTAAGACTGTCTATATCGTATAAAGAGGTGGGACCTGATAACGGATAGCTAAAGTTATGTTCTATCCGTATAAAAAATAGATGACCATGCAGGAAAAAAGTGGCCTGCATGGTTCCTGTGTTAAAAATAGCGAAAAAACCGACACCTTCAATACATAACAAAACATGATTAGTTAAGTTTAACGAAGGGTTAGATGGTTTTCGTGAACGGAGGTACAAACATGTCTGATCAAGATCAGTCTCGAGTGATAGAAATTAATATCAGTCAAGAAATGAAAACATCCTTTATGGATTATGCAATGAGCGTCATCGTAAGCCGGGCTCTACCAGACGTCCGTGATGGGTTAAAACCGGTTCATCGTCGTATCTTGTACGCTATGAATGAACTTGGTATTACAGCGGACAAGTCATATAAAAAGTCCGCCCGTATTGTTGGTGAAGTCATTGGTAAATATCATCCCCATGGTGACTCAGCTGTCTACGAAACGATGGTTCGAATGGCTCAAGATTTCAGCTATCGTTACATGCTCGTAGATGGTCATGGAAACTTCGGTTCTGTCGATGGCGATGCAGCAGCAGCTATGCGTTACACGGAAGCTAAAATGTCAAAAATTTCGATGGAACTTCTTCGAGATATTAATAAAGATACAATCGATTATCAGGATAACTATGACGGGTCTGAATCAGAGCCTATTGTTATGCCAGCAAGATTTCCTAACTTACTTGTAAATGGCACATCTGGTATCGCTGTAGGTATGGCCACCAATATTCCCCCTCACCATCTATCAGAAGTCATTGATGGGGTGTTGGCTTTAAGTAAAAATCCTGAAATAACCGTTCCTGAACTGATGGAATATATTCCAGGGCCTGATTTTCCTACTGGAGCTGAAATTGTTGGTGTATCAGGAATTAGACGGGCCTATGAAACAGGGAAAGGCTCCATTCTTATACGGGCGAAAGCAGAGATTGAGGAGCATAATGGCAAGCCGAGAATCATTGTAAACGAATTACCGTACCAAGTGAATAAGGCGCGTCTTATTGAAAAAATTGCTGAGCTCGTTCGCGATAAAAAGATTGAAGGTATTACCGATTTAAGAGATGAGTCAGACCGAACGGGAATGAGGATCGTCATTGAACTCCGTCGTGATATGAATGCGAATGTCACATTAAATAATTTATATAAACAGACGGCATTGCAAACGAGCTTCGGTATTAATATGTTGGCCCTCGTTGATGGTCAACCGAAGGTACTTTCGTTGAAACAAACGTTATATCACTATCTAGAACATCAACGAGTTGTTATAAGAAGACGAACTGAGTATGAGTTAAAGAAAGCGGAAGCACGTGCTCATATTCTTGAAGGACTAAGGATCGCTCTCGATCATCTTGATGATGTTATTAGCTTAATTCGTAGTTCACAGACGACCGAAATTGCTCGTAATGGATTAATTGAGAAATATGAATTGTCCCATGATCAAGCACAAGCTATTTTGGATATGAGACTCCAACGTCTCACAGGTCTGGAAAGAGATAAAATTGAAAATGAATATAAAGAATTAGCAGAGAGAATTGCTGAATATAAAGCTATTCTCGGTGATGACGAAAAAGTACTTGAGATTATACGTGAAGAACTCATGGAAGTGCGCGACCGATATGAAGATGATCGTCGCACAATCATTACTTTAGGTGAAGACAGCATGGAAGACGAAGATCTTATCCCACGTCAAAATGTCGTTATCACTGTCTCACACCATGGCTATATTAAACGATTACCAGTTTCAACCTATCGTAGTCAGAAACGTGGTGGTCGTGGTGTTCAAGGAATGGGAACTCATGATGAAGACTTCGTGCGTCACCTTTTCGTGACGAATTCACATGATCACCTCCTATTTTTCACGAATAAAGGTAAAGTATATCGAATAAAAGGATATGAGGTACCTGAACAAAAACGAACGTCTAAAGGGATACCGATTATTAACCTGTTGCAAATTGAAAAGGGTGAGTACATTAGTACGATTATCCCGATTTCTGATTTTGAAAAAGAAAATCATTCCCTTTTCTTTATGACTAAGTATGGCATTTCAAAGCGAACAGAATTAAAAGCATTTGCTAACATTCGCCGTGGAGGATTATTTGCTATTAAACTTCGTGATGAAGATGAATTGCACGGTGTGCGATTAACAGATGGCAGTAAGGAACTCATTGCCGGAACTCGTAAAGGGATGTCGATCCGCTTTAATGAAAATGATGTAAGATTGATGGGACGAACAGCCGCTGGTGTTAAAGGGATCACGTTGCAGAAAGATGATGAAGTCGTTGGCATGGATATTATTGAAGAAGGCCATGATATTCTTATCGTCACTGAAAAAGGATTCGGTAAACGGACACCAGCTGAAGAATATCGTCAACAAAGCCGTGGTGGTAAAGGGATTAAAACATGTAATATTACGGATAAAAATGGTAATCTTATCTCCCTTAAAGTCGTCTCTCACGATCACGACTTAATGGTTATTACAACGAATGGTGTTATTATTCGAATGCACGTAGAAGAGATTTCGCAAACGAGTAGAAATACGCAAGGGGTTCGCCTGATTCGTGTGGGAGATGAAGAGTATGTCTCCACAGTTGCCCGCGTGAATGTAGATGATGGTGATGAAGAAGAACTAGAAGAACAGATGACGGATGATACTGAAATCGTCACTAGCTCTGAGACTGAAGATACAACACTAGAAAATGATGATGAGTCATCAGATGAAGGAACTGAAGAGCAGTAATAGATAGAGAGGCTGGGACAAAACCCAGTGAATAAGAATGGCCCTCACTTATGTGAGAGCCATTTTTTAATTCATATTTTGTTATTTTAGATTGCTTGTCAAAAATACAATCGAATGCCGCGAGCAAGGATTCAGCCCTTGTTTTTTATTACAGATAACCTTCTGTAAACTTCCTGGCTCAAAATAGAGGAGAGAGCTAAATCGGTATAGCCGGGAGATAACGGGCGGGTGTGTCCTGATTCACGCAACGACAAATCAGTGGGAGAAAAATGAAAACCCCCACTGATTGAATGTTTGTTTTATAAGCAACTGGTTTAAATTAAAACTCATTTAACATAATGGACACAAAAAAGGACGTCCAAAACAAGATATTTTTCCAGGCATGAACAGGCTAATTTTGATGGATGTACTGTCCACCGAAGAGCAGGATTAATTAGTTTAAATAATAAGAATGAATGAGCATTCAAGAGAAATGTTTTGAAAGCGCTTTATTTTGGGCGCTCATCTGCTGCTATTGATTTTCATTTTTACCTCATGGGATGGCATAATGAACATGCCTATACGATTTGTTACGAGGAGGAGATGAGAATGAATGCAGTTGCTGTAGCAGTATGTGGTATCTTGATTTTTTTTCTCGGCTACAAATATTACTCGAAATTTTTATCCACTCGAATTTATCAACTAGACCCAAATTACCAAACCCCAGCACATGCTTTTAAAGATGGCGTTGATTTCGTTCCTACAAATAAATGGGTGCTTTGGGGACACCATTTTACATCTGTTGCTGGCGCAGCACCCATTGTAGGGCCTGCAATAGCAGTGTATTGGGGATGGCTTCCAGCTTTTTTATGGGTTGTCCTTGGAACTGTCTTTGCAGCGGGGGTTCATGATTTTGGTGCTTTAGTTCTTTCTGTTAGGCATAAAGGGCAGTCTGTTGGGACGCTGGCAAGTAAAATCATTGGTCAACGAGCAAAGTTACTGTTCTTGTTTATTATTCTTATTTTAGTGTTAATGGTTAACGCTGTCTTTGCTTGGGTTATTTCTAATTTATTTATCCAGTTCCCCGCAGCAGTCTTATCTGTATTTATTCAAATTCCTCTAGCAATATGGATTGGTTATACCGTTTATAAAAAAAGGGGTGGCATGCTACTTCCTTCTTTATGTGCTCTCGTCATTATGTATTTTTCAGCTATCCTTTCTTCACGTATCCCTGCTTTACAAATCGATTTGCCGAGATATTTCGGAGGAGAAGAAACGATTGTGGCATTTGGCTTAAACGGCGTTGCCTTTTCATTTTTCATTTGGATTATCATTTTAATGATTTATGTATATGTCGCTTCCACTTTACCGGTATGGAAACTTCTACAGCCAAGAGATTATATTAATTCCCATCAGCTAGTTGTAGGGTTAGCTATTTTATACTTAGGTCTGTTATTTTCTAACCCATCAATAACAGCACCTGCCTCGAATATAAGTACAGATATTCCATGGTTTCCACTGTTATTCATCACTATTGCTTGTGGGGCTATTTCTGGTTTTCATGGTCTTGTGGCTTCCGGCACGTCTAGTAAACAATTAAACAAAGAACCTGACGCTCGGTTTGTAGGGTATTTCGGTGCTATCGGAGAAGGTTTATTAGCTCTTGCGGCTATATTAGCCGTTGTCACTTATTTTAATTCAGAGAATGACTTTATAGGCGCTTACTCATCATTTGATACAGCCAATGCTAATGGCCTAGGTTATTTTATTGAAGGATCAGGAGTACTTGCAACGGGGATTTTCCTTCCAGCAGATATTGCGACAACGATCGTGGCGATCATTGTTGTAAGCTTTGCAGCGACTACTTTAGATACATCAGTAAGGTTGATGCGTTATATCATTTCTGAATTAGGACAGGAATATAACATTAAGCCATTAACGAAAATGCATGTGGCGACAGCGGTGGCAGTGACGTCAAGTGCAGCTCTTGTTCTTCTACCAGAGGGTCCACAAGGTTTTGGTTCAGGCGGATATGTTCTTTGGCCATTGTTCGGGACATCTAATCAATTATTAGCAGGGATTACACTGCTACTTGTCACGCTATGGCTTAAACGGCAAGGCAGAAACTACTTATTTACTCTGATCCCAATGATTTTCTTAATGATTATGACAGTCTGGGCTATGACTCATCAAGTTTTTATGGAATGGTCAGGAATAGCTGAAGGAGAAAATATGAACCTGCTTTTATTCCTACTTGGAGCCATTATTCTAGTATTTGCTTTGTGGATATTGTTAGAAGCACTTTCAGGCTTATGGCGAAAAAATACCAATAATGATCATTTCTCAACATAATTAAAGGGGGTTAACATGGGCATTAAGCAATGGTTACAACTTTATGATGATATATTACGTCAAGGACATCGCACGGAAATACTGCGTGAATTAAGAGATGAAGATGATCTTTTTTTTCTACTTCTTTATTCGGAAGCACTTGGTATCCCTAACCCTGTATCGTTTTATACATTAGAGCTTTATCCATATATGCTCGATAAGTTTCATGATTGGCATTTAAGAATGGGAATGGAAAAATCACCTCTTAGCGGTTTTCGCTGCTGTTAATTAGTAATAAAAAGGGTGAAACTGTAAGGGGGATGGTATAAATGAATAAAGTGCTGCAAATGATGTTAAATAAGAAAATTATCTTTTGTGGAGGAAAAGGAGGAGTGGGAAAATCAACGACTGCTTCCTCCCTTGCAATAGCCGCAACCAAAAATAAAAAAAAGGTTCTATTAATTTCTACAGATCCAGCTCATAATTTAGCTGATTTATTTCATACGAGTTTAAGTCATAAACCTAAAAAAGTGGCTGAAAATTTATCAGTGATTGAAATAGATTCTGAGAAAGAAACAGATCGCTATATATCTCAAGTGAAACAACATTTAAAACATGCTGTAAAAGCCACGCTGATCGACGAAGTCAATCGACAGTTGGACTTAGCTAAAACAGCACCAGGAGCTGAGGAATCAGCACTGTTTCAACGATTAACGACATTAATTGTTGAGGAAAAAGAACATTATGATTTACTTATTATTGATACAGCACCAACTGGTCATACACTCCGACTTATAACATTACCTGAATTAATGGGAGCTTGGATGGATGGCATGATAGAACGTCGGGGAAAAACAATGGAAAACTATACACAGCTAATTTTTGACGGGCAACCTGTTGACGATCCTATTTATCGTGTTTTGGAAGAACGAAAGGAGATGTTTGCAAAGGTACGTCATACGTTGCTAAATAAAACAGAAACAGCTTTTGTTTTTGTTGTGAATCCAGAGAAATTGCCTATCCAAGAAACATTTCGCGCTGTTACAACCTTAAAACGTCATGACTTCCCTGTAAGCGCTCTTATCATTAATAAAATTCTTCCAGAAGAAGTTGAAGGAGTTTTTTTCAAAGCGCAAAAAAGACAACAACATATTTACTTAAAGGAGATTGAAACGGTATTTAGCGGCATACCGACATTGTGTATACCGCTTTTAAAAGAAGATATTACACATGTGGGTCATTTGGCACAGGTCGCACATTATCTCAGTGACGATAAGAATTTAAAATAGGATTTACAGGTATTGAATTAGGCCTTTTTGTTTGTAATTAAGATGTTTGTAATGAATTTTTTGGTAAAATAGTTGACTTTTTTCCTAGTTTACTTTCAATATAGAAGTAACATGGACGAAGGGCGGGCATTAATAATGAATGTGAAAACACAAAATCTTATCCCTGGATGCATTTTAGCTGAAGATGTTTATAAACGATCGAATACACCATTGCTACGGAAGAAAACCGTTCTAACGGAAGAGCATTTACGAATGCTAGTTGTATTTTTAATTGAACGGGTAAAGGTAGAGCCTATCCTTGTAAATGGTGAGGTTTTTAAGCCTGGAGAAGGGATTAGTTTAGAGTTAGAGGAAAAAGAGTCAGATTTAAAACAAGACATTCCTGAAAAAGAAGATACTTTTATTGACTATTATTTACGAGCTGTCCAACAGTTTAAAAGGTTGTTTAATGATTGGAAAGGTGGCGTAAAAGTTGATGCTTTTGCTGTGAGGAACGTTTTCCTACCGTTATATGAACAGTCCCCCACTAAAAGTGATTTAATGCAACTCCATCACTATAGTACAAAGCAAGATTATATTTATTTTCATTCAGTTGCAGTCAGTGTTTTTAGTGCTTTATTGGGTAAACGATTAGGATTGAAAAACGGAGAAGTGATTCAATTAGGGATTGCAGGACTGTTAGCAGATTGTGGTATGGCAAAGTTACCATTTAACGCATTTGAGAGAAAAAGCACTTTAACTTCTGAACAGTATGAAGAGGTAAAGAAGCATCCAATCATTGGTTATCGCATGTTAGAAGATACCCAAGGGCTTACTAAAAATGCGTTAGTTGGAATTCTACAACATCATGAAAGAGAGGACGGAAGTGGTTACCCTCTAAAAGAAAAGGGAAGTAAGCTTCACAAATATGCAAAAGTGATTGCTATTGCTGATGTATTCCATGCCATGACTTCTGAAAGATATTATCGGTCTAAACAGTCCCCTTATAAAGTGATTGATTCATTGAAAGTGGACCAATTCGGCAAATTAGATCACTCTTTACTAAACCACCTTATTCAAATGACTGTAGATTTATCTATTGGAAGAAAAGTCCGTTTGAATAACGGGATGATCGGAGAAGTCCTTTATCAAAATTACCAGCATCCGACACGTCCAATACTTAAACTAATTGATGAAGGAGAAATATTACTCGATTTATTGAAGCACCCAGAGATTGTTATCGAGGAAGAATTATTGGACTTCCATAGAGAAGAAGAAATTAATGTGTAATAATTCTTGGAAGAAGGGGTATATCCCTTCTTTTTTCTTTTGATCAATAAACATTCCCATATTAAAATAATCGTGACATGCACCATTAAATAAATCCTTCCATACAATATGGATTATGAAGGCACTTAAATAGTTAGTTTAATTTAAATATGGAAGGTGTATATAAATATAGAAAGAATGATTTATTTTAAAAAAAGAGTTGCATTACTATATTTTTTTGTGGTATATTATTAAACGTTGCTGAAAAAACAAATCAAAATTAATTCTGGTGAAAATCACACTCTCACAGTGTTGACATAAGGAGTAGATTTTGATATGATATATAAGTCGCAACAACAGAGAAAGCGCACTCATTTTTTATGAAAGAAAAGAGTGTAGTTGACCTTTGAAAACTAAACAAAAAGCCAAGCAAAGTGGGATATGAAAATATCCCGTCAAAGAAACAAAGCGTTGAGTGGAAACATTCAACAACGCCAGACGAAAGTTTGGACATGATGTCAGAGACATCGAACTCTATCGGAGAGTTTGATCCTGGCTCAGGACGAACGCTGGCGGCGTGCCTAATACATGCAAGTCGAGCGCAGGAAGCCGGCGGATCCCTTCGGGGTGAAGCCGGTGGAATGAGCGGCGGACGGGTGAGTAACACGTGGGCAACCTACCTTGTAGACTGGGATAACTCCGGGAAACCGGGGCTAATACCGGATGATCATTTGGATCGCATGATCCGAATGTAAAAGTGGGGATTTATCCTCACACTGCAAGATGGGCCCGCGGCGCATTAGCTAGTTGGTAAGGTAATGGCTTACCAAGGCGACGATGCGTAGCCGACCTGAGAGGGTGATCGGCCACACTGGAACTGAGACACGGTCCAGACTCCTACGGGAGGCAGCAGTAGGGAATCATCCGCAATGGGCGAAAGCCTGACGGTGCAACGCCGCGTGAACGATGAAGGTTTTCGGATCGTAAAGTTCTGTTATGAGGGAAGAACAAGTGCCGTTCGAATAGGTCGGCACCTTGACGGTACCTCACGAGAAAGCCCCGGCTAACTACGTGCCAGCAGCCGCGGTAATACGTAGGGGGCAAGCGTTGTCCGGAATTATTGGGCGTAAAGCGCGCGCAGGCGGTCTCTTAAGTCTGATGTGAAAGCCCACGGCTCAACCGTGGAGGGTCATTGGAAACTGGGGGACTTGAGTGTAGGAGAGGAAAGTGGAATTCCACGTGTAGCGGTGAAATGCGTAGATATGTGGAGGAACACCAGTGGCGAAGGCGACTTTCTGGCCTACAACTGACGCTGAGGCGCGAAAGCGTGGGGAGCAAACAGGATTAGATACCCTGGTAGTCCACGCCGTAAACGATGAGTGCTAGGTGTTAGGGGTTTCGATACCCTTAGTGCCGAAGTTAACACATTAAGCACTCCGCCTGGGGAGTACGGCCGCAAGGCTGAAACTCAAAGGAATTGACGGGGGCCCGCACAAGCAGTGGAGCATGTGGTTTAATTCGAAGCAACGCGAAGAACCTTACCAGGTCTTGACATCCTCTGACACCTCTGGAGACAGAGCGTTCCCCTTCGGGGGACAGAGTGACAGGTGGTGCATGGTTGTCGTCAGCTCGTGTCGTGAGATGTTGGGTTAAGTCCCGCAACGAGCGCAACCCTTGATCTTAGTTGCCAGCATTCAGTTGGGCACTCTAAGGTGACTGCCGGTGATAAACCGGAGGAAGGTGGGGATGACGTCAAATCATCATGCCCCTTATGACCTGGGCTACACACGTGCTACAATGGATGGTACAAAGGGCAGCGAGACCGCGAGGTTAAGCGAATCCCATAAAGCCATTCTCAGTTCGGATTGCAGGCTGCAACTCGCCTGCATGAAGCCGGAATTGCTAGTAATCGCGGATCAGCATGCCGCGGTGAATACGTTCCCGGGCCTTGTACACACCGCCCGTCACACCACGAGAGTTTGTAACACCCGAAGTCGGTGCGGTAACCTTTTGGAGCCAGCCGCCGAAGGTGGGACAGATGATTGGGGTGAAGTCGTAACAAGGTATCCCTACCGGAAGGTGGGGATGGATCACCTCCTTTCTAAGGAGCTATTAAGCTCAGCTTATTAAAACTTTGCTTTGGCTATTTTGTTTAGTTTTGAGAGGTTAAACTCTCAGATAGAAAAACTTACCCGTTGGGTAAGAATCGACCTTTGAAAACTGGATAACGAAAGACTGATAAATGACATCACCGGTTCACAATCGCTTGATTTAATCAAACGATGAGAGAACCGAGTGTCTTAGAAAAAGGCCATTAAGACGCCTAAAACCGCCTTTTTAATAAAGGAAAGGGTTTAAGCCACCTGGTGATAAGCCAGAAGTGTGTTTAAACAAAGAGCATCAAAGAGATCGAGGAAGCAAGTGAGCGCAACACCGGAACGTACTGAGGTACGTGAGGATGGTGAGCGAACGCAGCTGACGACGAGCTCTGCCGATGATCTGCGGTTTAAGAGGTTAAGCTAGAAAGGGCGCACGGTGAATGCCTTGGCACTAGGAGCCGATGAAGGACGGGACGAACACCGAAATGCTTCGGGGAGCTGTAAGTAAGCGTTGATCCGGAGATATCCGAATGGGGGAACCCACCGCCTGTAATGAGGCGGTATCCACACCTGAATCCATAGGGTGTGAGAAGGCAGACCTGGGGAACTGAAACATCTTAGTACCCAGAGGAAGAGAAAGCAAATGCGATTTCCTGAGTAGCGGCGAGCGAAACGGAATCAGCCCAAACCAGAAGGCTTGCCTTCTGGGGTTGTAGGACACTCCATACGGAGTTACAAAGAGTGATCGTAGGTGAAGCGACCTGGAAAGGTCCGCGGGACAAGGTAAAAGCCCTGTAGCCGAAACGGTCACTCCTCCGGAGTGTATCCTGAGTACGGCGGGACACGTGAAACCCCGTCGGAAGCAGGGAGGACCATCTCCCAAGGCTAAATACTTCCTAGTGACCGATAGTGAACCAGTACCGTGAGGGAAAGGTGAAAAGCACCCCGGGAGGGGAGTGAAATAGATCTTGAAACCGTGTGCCTACAAGTAGTTGGAGCCCGTTAATGGGTGACAGCGTGCCTTTTGTAGAATGAACCGGCGAGTTACGATCCCGTGCAAGGTTAAGTTGAAGAGACGGAGCCGCAGCGAAAGCGAGTCTGAATAGGGCGCCAAAGTACGTGGTTGTAGACCCGAAACCGGGTGATCTACCCATGTCCAGGGTGAAGTCCAGGTAACACTGGATGGAGGCCCGAACCCACGCACGTTGAAAAGTGCGGGGATGAGGTGTGGGTAGGGGTGAAATGCCAATCGAACTCGGAAATAGCTGGTTCTCCCCGAAATAGCTTTAGGGCTAGCCTCGAGGGAAGAGTGTTGGAGGTAGAGCACTGATTGGACTAGGGGTCCCCACAGGATTACCGAATTCAGTCAAACTCCGAATGCCAATCACTTATCCTCGGGAGTCAGACTGCGAGTGCTAAGATCCGTAGTCAAGAGGGAAACAGCCCAGACCATCAGCTAAGGTCCCCAAGTATACGTTAAGTGGAAAAGGATGTGGAGTTGCTTAGACAACCAGGATGTTGGCTTAGAAGCAGCCACCATTTAAAGAGTGCGTAATAGCTCACTGGTCGAGTGACTCTGCGCCGAAAATGTACCGGGGCTAAACGTATCACCGAAGCTATGGATGGCCACCGTCAGGTGGCTGTGGTAGGGGAGCGTTCCAAGGGCGTAGAAGCATGATCGTAAGGACATGTGGAGCGCTTGGAAGTGAGAATGCCGGTATGAGTAGCGAAAAGAGGGGTGAGAATCCCCTCCGTCGAAAGCCTAAGGTTTCCTGAGGAAGGCTCGTCCGCTCAGGGTCAGTCGGGACCTAAGCCGAGGCCGAAAGGCGTAGGCGATGGCAAACAGGTTGATATTCCTGTACCACCACGTTTCCATTTGAGTGAAGGGGGGACGCAGGAAGGTAGGGTAAGCGCACCGTTGGATGTGTGCGTCGAAGCAGTGAGACTGACAAGTAGGCAAATCCGCTTGTCGTAAGGTTGAGCTGTGACCGCGAGTGAACTAAAGTAGCGAAGTTCCCGATCCTACACTGCCAAGAAAAGCCTCTAGCGAGGAAACTGGTGCCCGTACCGCAAACCGACACAGGTAGGCGGGAAGAGAATTCTAAGACGCGCGGGAGAACTCTCGTTAAGGAACTCGGCAAAATGACTCCGTAACTTCGGGAGAAGGAGTGCTCTTGCGGGTGAATAGCCTGCGAGAGCCGCAGTGAACAGGCCCAAACGACTGTTTATCAAAAACACAGGTCTCTGCGAAGCCGCAAGGCGAAGTATAGGGGCTGACACCTGCCCGGTGCTGGAAGGTTAAGAGGAGGGGTTATCCCTTACGGGAGAAGCTCTGAATTGAAGCCCCAGTAAACGGCGGCCGTAACTATAACGGTCCTAAGGTAGCGAAATTCCTTGTCGGGTAAGTTCCGACCCGCACGAAAGGTGCAACGATTTGGGCACTGTCTCAACGAGAGACCCGGTGAAATTATATTACCTGTGAAGATGCAGGTTACCCGCGACAGGACGGAAAGACCCCATGGAGCTTTACTGTAGCTTGATATTGGATTTTGGTACAGCTTGTACAGGATAGGTAGGAGCCTTGGAAGCCGGAGCGCCAGCTTCGGTGGAGGCATTGGTGGGATACTACCCTGGCTGTACTGGAATTCTAACCTCGAACCGTGATCCGGTTCAGGGACAGTGTCAGGTGGGCAGTTTGACTGGGGCGGTCGCCTCCTAAAAGGTAACGGAGGCGCCCAAAGGTTCCCTCAGAATGGTTGGAAATCATTCGTAGAGTGCAAAGGCATAAGGGAGCTTGACTGCGAGACCTACAAGTCGAGCAGGGACGAAAGTCGGGCTTAGTGATCCGGCGGCACCGTATGGAAGGGCCGTCGCTCAACGGATAAAAGCTACCCTGGGGATAACAGGCTAATCTCCCCCAAGAGTCCACATCGACGGGGAGGTTTGGCACCTCGATGTCGGCTCGTCGCATCCTGGGGCTGAAGTAGGTCCCAAGGGTTGGGCTGTTCGCCCATTAAAGCGGCACGCGAGCTGGGTTCAGAACGTCGTGAGACAGTTCGGTCCCTATCCGTCGCGGGCGCAGGAAATTTGAGAGGAGCTGTCCTTAGTACGAGAGGACCGGGATGGACACACCGCTGGTGTACCAGTTGTTCCGCCAGGAGCATGGCTGGGTAGCTACGTGTGGCAGGGATAAGTGCTGAAAGCATCTAAGCATGAAGCCCCCCTCAAGATGAGATTTCCCATCACTTTATGTGAGTAAGATCCCTCAGAGAAGATGAGGTTGATAGGTCTCGGGTGGACGCATGGCAACATGTGGAGCTGAGAGATACTAATCGATCGAGGGCTTAACCAAAAGCAAGTCGTCTTTTCTCTAAGACATGATGTCCTATCAGTCCCGTTATCCAGTTTTGAAAGGTCGATAAGACCTTGATATGTTCAGTGACAATCGCGGAGAGGTCACACCCGTTCCCATGCCGAACACGGTAGTTAAGCTCTCCAGCGCCGATGATAGTTGGGGGCTCTCCCCCTGTGAAAGTAGGACGTCGCTGAGCGACTGAGGACACTCTTATGAGAGTGTCTTTTTTGTATGTATAGGAATGGATGCGCTGAAACGAGGGATTGGAAGGACAAGCAAGTCAAGGAAGCAAGAGAGGGAAGCGCGGAGTGCCCTATGGGCATGAGCACTGGACGAATGTAGGTGACGAAGAGATGCGCCATTCAGCCAATCCCTCAGAGCGCCGAAGAAAGTTGGAGGCCTCCCCCTTGGGAAGTCATCTCTGCTCTCTATTTTGAGATTGGCGTTTTACGGACGTTTATCTGTGATAAAAAGGGACCGTACAAAATTCATTAAACCATAATTAAGTAAATATTTTTAATAGGAACGCTAATGGAGAGAGGGCCGTTTTTTAAATGCCATTAACTTAAGTAAAGAAATAGTAATTTGTTTTTTTGAGTATAGCTGAAGTCATTCTATTTTTTTCTAATCCAAGCCTCATTTTCAATAAGTGGCACCTCAAATGTTATTTTTTTTAATAAAAAATAACATTTGAGATAGGGTTAGTTATTCAGAGATAAGATGATAAACGACATATAGAAATTTTTTTAAGTGAGGGTTTAAAAATAAATGTAAGCATTACTTGAAGTAAAGTAAATCGTTACTCTACTCCTTTTTAGGGAAAAAGAATTGATTAATGAGCCAAGGACTTTTGGATTGGGAGACTTCTAACCACTTTGTAATTACTGGGAGGTCATTAGAGGAGAAAGAATAAATAAGGTCTCCCCACCATTCTGTCTCATAACGGCAAATCATACTTAGCTGATAGAGCAGCATATAATGAACGAGTAATTCAGGTGTACGTGGTATCTCTTCTGGATAACGAGGGATATATACTATGCCGCTCATACTTGCTCGAATAAGACACAATTGTGATAAAGTCTCAGGTTGTATTCTAAAATGAATACTTTCCTCTTTATTTTGAACAATTATGTTTGGATCAGATAAATCGTTTACGAGACGAAGCCATCTTTGGAACTCATGATCTTTAAAATTTAGGCATGCCTTTTTAAGTAAGTAATTGTCTGGAGCAGTCATCACATTTAATGGTACAAGCCCAGTTTCATTAAATAGTGAAAATAAAATCGTCTGCATTTCTGGAATGTTGAATAGCAAGTGGCGCATTTTTATTTTTTCACCGGTTACTTGCTTTATATTAAACAACTTTGATGATAAATAAGGAAATAGTCCTTCTTTTTGGTACCTAACTTCATCTGAAAGGAATTCATAGCCCTGCTTTTTCCGCTTTCTTGCTGATAGACCATGAGCTAATACTTGAGTTGTGGCTGGATAATCAGGATCAATGGTTAATAACGCTGCTTTTAACCAATTAGATAGGCCATAAAATAGAAGGACCGGTTTAATGGAAAGGGGAGCACGTTTACCTTGATCAAAATAATGAGAGCCGAGATCGATGTAATAAACGAATGAGTAACAGCATTTATATGCTTTTTCTTCAGGATGGGTAAAATAGGCTTTATAGTGATTAGTTAGGTAGTTTTTTGCAAAATCTGCAGATTGAAATAATGTCGTAAAGGGTGGTTGTTTGACCATAAATAGCTCCTTTTTGAGTCATTGTTGTCGGTTGTATAAAAGACTGAATCTTTAAACTATAATCCTTGTCTTGACAGTAGTTTATCCTATTGTTAATCTACTAATAATATTTTGGCCAATTTGTGAAAGGGGAATGAAGGCATGTGGGAGAAAAAATTTGAGAAAGAAGGTTTAACGTTTGATGATGTGTTGCTAACACCAGCTAAATCAGAAGTTTTGCCTAGGGATGTATCGGTTAAAACAAAGTTGTCGGATAAGCTTCAATTAAACATTCCAGTGATTAGCGCTGGAATGGATACAGTGACGGAAGCAGGAATGGCTATTGCTATGGCACGTGAAGGTGGACTAGGCATTGTTCATAAAAATATGTCTATTGAGGAGCAAGCTGAGCAAGTTGATCGGGTAAAGCGATCTGAGAGTGGTGTTATTACGAACCCTTTCCATTTAACAGAAGACCACCAAGTATTTGATGCTGAGCATTTAATGGGTAAGTATCGTATTTCTGGTGTACCTATTGCGGATGAAAATGAGAAATTAGTTGGTATTATTACCAATCGTGATCTCAGATTTATTGAAGATTACTCTATTCCTATTAAAGATGTCATGACCAGCGAAGGCCTTGTCACTGCTTCTGTGGGTACGACTCTTGAAGAAGCACAGAAGGTATTGCAAAAGCATCGCATCGAAAAACTTCCATTAGTGGATGATGAAGGTAAGTTAAAAGGACTTATTACAATTAAAGATATCGAAAAAGCAATTGAATTTCCTAATTCAGCTAAAGATCAACAGGGACGGTTAATAGTAGGTGCTGCTGTAGGAGTAGGTGGGGATTCAGATGCTCGTATTAAAGCACTTGTGGAAGCAGGAATTGATGTTTTAGTTATTGATACAGCTCATGGTCATTCACAAGGTGTCATTGATAAAGTTAGAAGTGTCAGAAATGCCTATCCAGATCTTGATATTGTAGCTGGAAATGTGGCGACAGCTGAAGCCACAAGAGACCTAATTGAAGCTGGCGCTAATATTGTGAAAGTAGGGATTGGCCCAGGCTCCATCTGTACGACTCGTGTAGTAGCAGGAATCGGTGTCCCACAAGTAACCGCTGTATATGATTGTGCAAGTGAAGCTCGTAAACATGGGGTACCTATTATAGCAGATGGTGGCATTAAGTATTCTGGCGAAATAACAAAAGCATTAGCTGCTGGTGGCCACGCAGTCATGCTAGGAAGCTTGCTTGCTGGTGTTGCTGAAAGTCCAGGTGAGACAGAAATTTTCCAAGGTAGGCAGTTTAAAGTTTATCGGGGAATGGGCTCACTAGGGGCTATGGAAAAAGGAAGTAAAGATAGATATTTCCAAGAGAATGAGCAAAAGCTTGTTCCTGAAGGAATAGAAGGACGTACACCATATAAAGGACCATTAGCCGATACTATTCACCAACTTGTAGGGGGATTGCGAGCAGGCATGGGATATTGTGGAACGGCGACAATTACAGCTCTACAAGAAAATACTCATTTTATTAAAATTACAAACGCAGGACTTCGTGAAAGTCACCCACATGATGTACAAATTACAAAAGAATCACCAAACTATTCAGGGTAAGTTGAAATAAACTAATAGATAGGGGTCTCCCCTATCTATTTTTTTAGTGAGGAATATGGTAAAATGACGTTTGTTCACTATTGCGATAAACAGATTAAAAGCCATCACGGTAAGGTGATTTATATAGATATTAGATCGTAAGAAGAGGTGGAAAAAGTGGTGAGAAAATTAAGTTTTTTGTTGTTAATTGTATTAGTTACGATATCCAGTATGTTTACAGTTGCTGGAACAGCCGATGCCTCTTATGATGCAGGTGTTGACACAGTCATACTTGTAGATGCAGGTAGCGGAAAGATTTTGTATCAACAAAATGCAGATCAGGCTTTACCGCCAGCGAGTATGACAAAAATGATGAGTGAGTACATTATTTTAGAAGCGATTAATAATGGGGAAATTGCTTGGGATGATATTGTCCCTGTCAGTGAATATTTAGCAGGATTGTCCCATGATCGCGGTTTATCGAATGTACCGATGAGAATCGATGAAGAATATACTGTAAGAGAATTATATGAAGCTGTAGCGATATATTCTGCAAATGGTGCAACAATGGCTCTGGCAGAGCTCATCGAAGGGTCTGAAGGTGCCTTTGTAGAACGCATGAATGAAACAGGAAAAGAAATTGGTATGGGGACGACACTTCGTGACGCAGGAGAAGAATATGGTATTGGAAATATAGATGATGTAGCAGACGAAGGATTAGGTGATTTTCAATTTGTTAATTCAACTGGATTACCAAATCATCTGTTAAATGGGAATCATCCCGAAGGTACTGGGGAAAATGAAGATAATTACATGTCCGCTAAAGCGGCCGCAGTTCTTGCTTATCACTTAGTTAATGATTATCCTGAAGTCCTTGAAACAGCCAGTATTCCAGAAAAGATTTTCCGTGATGGCACAGAAGATGCTGTGACAATGCAGAATTGGAACTGGATGCTTGAAGGTACACAATTAACGGAATTAGATAATGAGTATATTGATGGTCTAAAAACAGGTCATACAAATGCAGCTGGTTTTACTTTTACTGGAACAGGAGAGCGTGATGGTCAGCGATTTGTCAGTGTCGTGATGGGGGCTCAGTCCGAAGTAGAACGATTTAATGAGACTGAACGACTTATGTCATGGGGCTTCAATAATTTTTCTGCACACGAACTATTTCCAGCAGACATGACGCTGGAAGGCCATGAAACAGTCCCAGTTGCCAAAGGGAAAGAGGATGATGTCGCGATAGCATCTAGTGAGGCTATCACAATGGTAATTCAGGAGGAGGATCTAGAAGCTTACTCCTATTCATTTGAAGTCGATGAAAGTCTTTTTACCGCCTCTGGAAAACTTGAAGCACCTATTGAAGAAGGGACAGTAGTTGGACAACTTGTTGTAACCTATAATGGTGAAAGTGATGAAGCGTACTTGCCAGGAGAAGAAGGTAGCACTTCTGTAGACGTGGTGACAACCGAAAATGTGGAGCGTGCAGGCTGGTTTTCACTTATGTTACAAGGAATTGGTAACTTTTTTGCTGGTTTATGGTCCACTGTCGCTGATACTGTGCGTGGCTGGTTCTAAGTTAAACGTTTATACTTTTCTGACTATAATAAATAAAACCCTATTAATTTTATCGGATTTTTAGTTATAATAGAAGGTATGTAATTTAAGCAGATAATAAATTACTAATCTAAAGGGGGATCCTCATGGATAGACAAGTAGGGACTGATCGTGTAAAACGAGGTATGGCAGAAATGCAAAAAGGCGGTGTCATCATGGACGTGGTGAACGCTGAACAGGCTAAAATTGCTGAAGAAGCTGGAGCGGTAGCGGTCATGGCACTTGAGCGTGTGCCTTCAGATATTCGAGCAGCTGGTGGCGTAGCAAGAATGGCTGACCCACTCATTGTCGAAGAAGTGCAAAATGCCGTTTCAATTCCAGTCATGGCTAAAGCGCGTATCGGTCATATTGTAGAAGCTCGTCTTCTTGAAGCACTAGGTGTAGATTATATTGATGAGAGTGAAGTATTAACACCTGCTGATGAAGTCTTTCATCTAAATAAGCGAGATTATACGGTACCTTTTGTATGTGGCGCTCGTGATTTAGGAGAAGCTGCCCGTCGAATCGGTGAAGGAGCTTCTATGATTAGAACGAAAGGTGAACCTGGGACAGGTAATATTGTTGAAGCGGTTCGTCATCAACGTCTTATGCAAGCTCAAGTTAACAAAGTTATTGGCATGTCAGAAGATGAGTTAATGACTGAAGCAAAGAATTTAGGTGCCCCTTATGAAATCTTACTAGACATTAAGCGTAATGGTCGTTTACCTGTCGTTAACTTTGCTGCTGGGGGTGTGGCTACTCCGGCTGATGCTGCACTGATGATGCAGCTTGGATCTGATGGTGTCTTTGTTGGATCAGGGATCTTTAAATCTGAGAACCCACCGAAATTTGCTAAAGCCATTGTTGAAGCTACCACACATTACGATGATTATGCCTTAATTGCTGAATTATCAAAAGGGTTAGGTCCCGCTATGAAGGGGATTGAAATTTCGGCCATTGAAAAGAAAGACCGGATGCAGGACCGTGGTTGGTAAAGACCCAGGAGGAAAATGAAAGAGGTGTGTGCCACCATGATTAACATCGGTGTCCTAGCCCTTCAAGGGGCAGTTAGAGAGCATGTAAAAGCGTTACATGCCTCTGACGTAACCATTACAATTGTGAAGAAAAAAGAACAGCTTGATATGATTGATGGGCTTGTTTTTCCTGGTGGAGAAAGTACGACGATGCGGAGGCTCATTAATTTATATGGTTTTTATGAACCCCTACAAGCATTTGCTAAAATGGAGAAACCGATTTTTGGCACATGTGCAGGTGCTATCCTTATGGCTACTGAAATTGTAGGTCAAACAGAGCCCCATTTATCGGTAATGAATATGACGGTAGAGCGAAATGCATTTGGCCGACAACGCGAAAGCTTTGAAGCTTCATTAAAAATGGAGCAGGTGGGTGAGGATGTGGAAGCGATCTTTATTCGTGCGCCTATTATTACACGCGTTGGTCCAGAAGTAGATGTACTTGCCACATTTGATGGTGATATCGTGGCTGCTAAGCAAGGCCCATTCATGGCTTGTTCTTTTCATCCTGAATTAACAGAGGATAATCGGATGCATCAGCATTTTGTACAGATGGTCCGTAACTATCACCAGATCCATACTTGATTTTAATCGTGACAATCGGTTATGCTATAATTACTAAACTTATAAGTAAATGTGACGACAGGAATTAGTAACGGAAGAACATTGTCTTCAGAGAACCGGTATCTGCTGAAAGCCGGTGTCAATGCTCCGTGAATCCATCCTCGAGCACACTAGCTGAACGTATAATAGGCGTGATGTTCACACGTTTAATATCTTTAGGCTGGTGCGGGCTCTCGACCGTTAGAGAGGACAAGGTGGAAGCAGGTATAATCTGCTTTAACCAGGGTGGCAACGCGGGTTAACTCTCGTCCCTGATTTATTCAGGGATGGGGGTTTTTTATTATTTAGAAGAAAGTGTCATAGTATGAACCCAAAATAATGCTAGTTCTTCTTGTTTTAACGATTGAGAAAATCCATAAAGGACATAACGTCTTATAAGGTGATGCTAAGGTTTATTTTTACCGTTAACTTTCTCAGAGTGTCATACAATAAAAAGGAGGTCCATTATTATGTTAGATGTAAAATTATTAAGAAACCATTTCAATGAGGTGAAAGAAAAGCTTGCTCAACGTAACGAGGACATTACAGCATTAGATACTTTCGGAGAACTGGATGAAAAACGCCGTCGTGTTATTCAGCATGTTGAAGAATTAAAAAGTCGGAGAAATACCGTTTCCCAGGAAATATCTCAAATGAAACGGGAAAAGAAAGATGCCAGTCATGTTATTGAAGAGATGCAAAAAGTATCAACTGAGATTAAAAAGTTGGATGAAGAGCAACGGCAATTAGATGAGGAGCTCACTCATTTATTGTTAACTCTACCAAATATCCCTCACGAGAGTACGCCAGTAGGGGCAGATGAGGATGACAATACGGTCGTACGTGAATGGGGAGAGATCCCTTCTTTCTCTTTTGATGAAGAAGCTCATTGGGATATTGCCAAAGAATTGAACATTGTTGATTTTGAACGAGCAGCTAAAGTGACAGGTAGTCGTTTTGCCTTCTATAAAGGAGCTGGAGCACGTTTAGAGAGGGCACTTATTAACTTTATGATGGATTTACATGAGGATGAACATGGGTATACAGAAGTTCTGCCACCTTACATGGTTAATCGTGACAGCATGACAGGAACAGGGCAATTACCTAAATTTGAAGAGGATGCTTTTAAAATTCGAGAAGAGGACTACTTCCTTATTCCAACAGCCGAAGTACCTGTAACAAATATGCATAGGGACGAAATAATGGATGTTAATGAACTTCCTAAAGCGTATGCAGCTTTCAGTGCTTGCTTCCGCTCTGAAGCCGGCTCAGCAGGCCGTGATACTCGTGGCCTTATTCGTCAGCATCAGTTCAATAAAGTAGAACTTGTTCGCTTTGTTAAACCGGAAGACTCTTATGAGCAACTGGAGCTATTAACGTCTCAGGCGGAGAAAGTTCTTCAATTATTAAAGTTACCGTATCGTGTACTAAACATGTGTACCGGCGATCTTGGTTTTACCGCTGCTAAAAAGTATGATATTGAAGTTTGGATGCCAAGTAATGGCACCTATCGTGAAATCTCTTCTTGTAGTAATTTTGAAGCCTTCCAAGCAAGGCGTGCTAATATTCGTTTTAAACGGGACAAAACGGCTAAAGCTGAATATGTTCATACGTTGAATGGTTCTGGACTCGCAATAGGGCGAACTGTAGCAGCCATTTTAGAGAATTACCAACAAGAAGATGGTACAGTGCATATTCCTGACGTCTTAGTCCCTTATATGGGTGGAAAAAATATAATTAAAAAATAATAATAGGGCTCACCCTTTTCTTTTTCGAAAGGGTGAGTTTTTTATAATATGTTCTGAAAATAATAAATACCATTATTGCTATCTTAAAGAAGGATGATTTATGTATAAATTTTCATAAAAATATCCCAAAAAAATGTGAAAGCGTGTATAATTTATTAGTGAAAGTTTTGAAAAGTTAATGATAAAGGATGTAATCAACTAACAAATATCAAGATAGGTAGCGTGTTTTTAACGGAACTTATACTGATAAATGAGCTTAAACATTTTATATTTAAATAGTTTTAACTGATGTCAGATGGGGAATATTTGGAAAAGTAATTGAAAAGATAGCCAAACAATCCTTGATTGCAGCGACGTAGGAGAGGGGAGTGTTTAAGCCATCGTGAGGAACTTCTTGATATAAAAAATTTACACAAGGGGTTTTATATTGAGGGCGGCAAGTATTATACGGTTAAAGAGGTGTCATTAAACTTCTGTGCCGTAGGTGAATCAGGTTAGTGTTATTGTCACTCTCAACAAAGGTAGAGATTTACTATAATGGGACAAACCTTATCCTGTTAAGTGAGGAGGATATGAATCGTCTCCGTGGAAATGTAATTAAGTATGATTTTTCAGAAGCCAATGCCAGCATTCAATTCTGTTCTTACTATTTTTTTAATTGAGTGAAGTACTTGTTTATATGCACAGATGTCTTAGGAGGGCAATTCGCCGTAAAAATATATTTCTACTAAAACAAGTTGGAATTGCTAGGCCGAAACAGATTATCAAGTAATATCCTCATTAACTTTCTGGTGGGCCACTTCAGAGAGCGCTCTTGTCAGCCTAAGTTATATAATTGGAATGAACCAACGACTCCTTTGGATGTAACAGTACAAACAAAAATTATAGGCAGATCTAGGTTAATTGCGCATTCTTGGAGTTGTAGCGGAAATAGCAGAGCGGGTTCTCTGTATGCTGGACAATTGCGGAGAAGGCGAATGTAGACAGGCTTTTTAATACACCGATGCCTCTGTCTACTAAGGTTCTAATTCTGCTATCCCCAAGCAGAAACGTAAACGAAATAATCTATCAGGTGAAATACCAAGTTGAAGGATGCCCTGAAGCGGTGGCAGAATGTTGTGCTAAGAAGCCTGAATTAATAGAAATGATGGAACACCACACCGTCTCGTGTTTGCTTTATAAATAATGCTGTTATGGTCAGCTCACTTATTTAGGAGGAATGACAACGATGAAAAAAATAATTGTTATATGTGTACTTTTAACAGTCTTTAGTTTAACAGCATGTGAAGGCAACTCAGGGGACACTAATGATATAAATTCAGCTAATAGTATAGAAAAAGGGGAAGAACCCAAAGGTGGTATTTTAACATATGGGGAGACATCATCTTTTTCCGGTGTGTTAGATTGGGCACATTATGAAAATTTTAATGATAGTATTGCTCTAAATATCTTTAGTCCAGACAGCTTATTTAAAACGGGTGAAGACTTGCGACCAGAACCAAATTTAGCTAAAAAGTGGGAATGGTCAGATGATAAGAAAACAGTGACTTTTTTTATTGAAGAGAATGTGAAGTGGCATAATGGAGAAAAGCTTACCGCTGAGGATTTTGAATTTGCTTGGGAAGTGATGGCTCATGCAGATTATACCGGTCCACGTGTCTCTAATGTCAATATCATTCAAGGCTTCAACGATTATCATACAGGTGAGGCAGATTCTTTAAGTGGGGTTAATATTATCGATGAGTATACCCTTGAAGTCACATTTAATGAAGCATACCCAAATGCTATTGAGCAACTTTGGCCATATCCGATGCCAAAAGCGTATTTGGAGCATTTGGAGGTAGGTGAACTTGAGGATGCTGATGAAATAAGACAAAAACCAGTTGGGCTAGGAGCATATAGGGTGACACAAATCATTCCTGGCGAGCTTATTGAATTTGAAGCGTTTGATGATTACTGGAAGGGCAAACCAAATCTTGATGGCGTTAATTATCGTATTGTAGATGGCGCCCAAGCAGCTGAGCTTTTAACGCAAGGGGAGATAGATATTATAAAGTTAGAAGCTTCTCAAGCTGTTACCCTTAAAGATGACGAACGTGTGATACTTGAAGAAGTTGAGGCTTTATCTTACGCATATTTAGGGTTTAAACTAGGGCATTGGGATGTAGAGAAAAGGCAAAACGTGATGGATAATGAAAAATTCCAAAGTAAACAATTACGGCAAGCGTTTGCCTATGCACTTGATCGACAAGGTATGATCGATTCGTTCAGTGAAGGATATGGGACAGTGATTAATGCGCCAGAGTCTGTTATCAGCTGGGCTTACCCTGACGAAGGCATGTTGAACCAATACGAGTATGATCCTGAGCAAGCGATGGCGTTACTAAAGGAAGCTGGCTATGATGATATAACGGGTGATGGATTTGTTGAAACACCAGAGGGAGAAGAATTTACGGTGAATTTGACGGTTATGGATAGCCCTTCTAACATTGCTGAACCAAGAGCACAATATATTATTCAAAACTTACAAGATGTAGGAATTAATGCCCAATTGCATGATGGTCAATTGTATGATTACAACCTTTTTTATGATTTAGTACAAGGAGATGACCCTGATATAGATTTATTTTTAGGTGCTTGGAGTCTTACGTCTGACCCAGATCCTACTGGTCTCTGGAAATCAGATGATTTATGGAATTATACGCGTTGGGTAAATAAAGAATCTGATAAATTAATAGAAAAAGGACTTAGTATGGAGGCTTTTGATGATGAATATCGGCGTGAGGTCTATCAAGAATGGCATCAACTCGTGAACGAGGAATTGCCTATTATACCGTTAAGTTCCCCAGTGAATATTTATGGTATGTCACATAGTACAGGTGGTGTAACCCCTGATCTTGCAGATGCTGTTACGGATGCTCACCTTTGGTACAAACGACAGTAAGTCACTGAAATAAGGGGAATTGTCATGTTACTCTATATTTTAAAACGAGTCCTTATCATGATCCCAATCATGTTGATGATCTCTATCGTTGTATTCGGTTTGGCCTTAATGATGCCGGGGGATGCTCTTTCTGGTCAAATTGACCCGGCTAATCAAAATGCTGATTATATTGAAGGGATGCGGGAAGAACTTGGATTGAATGACCCGATACCTGTTCAATATGGGCGGTGGCTATCAGGTGTAGTAAAAGGGGATTTCGGTCGATCACATGTTCATCGAATGGATGTAACCGACGTGATTGGACAGCGGTTGCCAAATACCTTGTTGTTGGCCGTCTTATCGCTGATAATTACGTATATACTTTCTTTTTTGATGGGGAGCTATGCAGGAAGACACCCTCATACGATTGGTGATTATGGTATTCAAGGGATAAATTATGTGATGTTGGCTATTCCGAGCTTTGTTGCTGCTATGTTTGCTATTTTTATTTTTTCCTTTCAGCTTGGATGGTTTCCTACTACAGGTAGTGTAGGAGCAGGCGTAGAGGAAGGGACGATGTCTTATTATTTAAGTCGTCTCCATCATGTTGCCCTTCCTGCACTCGTATTAGGAGGGGTAACGACAGCCAGCTATACTCAATTTTTACGAAATGACATTATTGATAATGCACAAAAAGAGTATGTACTTACAGCGAGGGCAAAGGGAATTTCTGAACAGAATATTTACTATAAACATATTTTAAGAAATTCACTTATTCCAATAGTGACGCTTTTTGGATTTGATATTGCCAGTATCATCGGTGGGGCTGTCATTATAGAGACTGTCTTTTCGTTCCGTGGTATTGGAGAACTTCTTATTACGTCTATTGAGAGACGAGATTCCTCTGTTGTAGTAGCTATTACTCTTATGCTATCACTTGCTACACTAGTAGGGAATTTGCTCGCTGATCTTCTATATAGCATAATTGATCCACGAATAAGGTTGAAATAGGGGGAGGCCCATGACAGCTACCCATGGTAAAAGTAAAATACAATCAATAGGCCCATCACCTTGGAAGATAGCTTGGCGGAAATTGCTTCGTAATAAATTGGCAGTCATTAGTCTTCTTTTTCTTCTTGTAGTGTTGGTTTTAGCCTACTTAGCCCCTGTGATCGCTCCAACTGACCCTACTCGTGTTGATATTAGCAATCGGAATCTCCCTCCGGGTGGTGATTATTTGTTAGGTACAGATAATGCTGGGCGAGATGTGTGGACGATGCTTCTTTATGGAGCAAGAACTTCACTGACGATTGGACTTATTTGTACGCTAATAGTTATGACCATTGCGACGATAATCGGTTCCATATCTGGTTATTATGGTGGATGGGTTGATGCTATCCTAATGAGGTTCACAGATTTTATGATGAACTTTCCATTTTTAGTTTTTGTGATTGTTTTAGCGTCTATTGTACGTGATGCAGGTATATGGTCTCTCATTTTAGTATTAAGTGGTCTTTCTTGGACGGGAGCTGCAAGGATTATTCGTAGTAAAACGATGTCAGAGAAAGAAAATGAGTATGTGATGGCTGCGATTTCAATTGGATGTGGACCACATAGAGTTATCAGGAAACATATATTACCAAATATCATGACGACAATTATTGTTCAAGCTTCGCTACTTTTAGCCGCTATGATTGTTGCAGAAACCGCTCTCAGCTTTTTAGGATTTGGAGTGCCTCATGGGACGCCAAGTTGGGGGAATATGATGCAAGAAGCTCGCCAACCTCATGTCATTCGGGCTATGTGGTGGGTGTGGGTACCGCCTGGCTTAGCTATTACATTCACTATTCTTGCCATTCATTTTATCGGTGAAGCCATTAAAGATGCCTTTAATCCTAGGTTCACCCGTTAGCCTGCAATTTCTATGTCATAGCAATCCTTAGCTAAAATGTTGCTTTTACGGAAAAGGTTACTTAGAATTTTTGAGGAAGAAATTCATGGTAAGAACTTTAAAATTCAGCTAAAAATATAAGAGATTGCTTGAAGATGGAGGCCCATTACCTTCATCTTTTTTGTATTGTTCACTAAGGAGTAAATTCAGACTGGTGTTTTAATAATATACAATAAATTTTATGGATGTAATAAGAGATCGAAACGTAAGACGGCGATGCCTCTGAGGATTAATTACAGTTTGAAGTGAAGGTCACACTAATTAGGATTTTCACGTCTATTATAAATTAAGGGATTCATTCAAGTAGAAGTACTAGTATTGCATAAATAAGTCAGTCAAAAAGGAATAACAGGTTAAAGGTGGGACCACCTGACTTTAAGAAACATTAAAACTAAATTACATTAGTGACAAAAAGACAAGTGAAATCCTAATAGGACAGGCTTGCCATTATGCCCTTTTTTATAACCTGTTCACCTCTTTACCTTTAGATAAGAAGTCTCTCAATAATCGAGTCATTAGCGAAAGTAAAATAAGCGGATATTTTTCGGTTAAATGCAGGAAAGAGCCCATTTTGGGAAATATAGGGGGAGTTTTTCCGGTTATGCAAAGCAAAACGACCCATTTCTAAGATTTTCCCGGTCATTAGCGGAATCTCTCCGTCTATTTAAGTTGTTGTCATGGCTCATTACTATTTAAGAGATTTTTTTCCGTCTATTTCTCAGACCGGTTCTTAACCTTCTCCCCCAAGCTATAAGAACGCATCTCATGAAATAAAAGCCATCGAATTACTTCTCAAGTAGATTAAGCACCAACTTTTTAGCATTTAAAAGTTTGGGCGATTCAAACCCCAGTATGTATCAGATTATTGTATTTGTTTGTATGTTTTAGTTCTTAATTTCAAATAACATTTATACAACCCTATTAAAGTAGAAATTAAATGTTCAGCTCAGCCCTCAAATTAATTAAACTTCTCATTTTTCAAGTCATAGGGAGAGTTTATTAGTACTCACTCAAAGTTTTAATAAATAAAGTCACTTTTTAGTCAAACTTAATGTGACGTGGATCACGTAAATGTGTGCGGGGGCCTTTATACAATGGTAAGTGGATGAGACTCATTTTAAGAATATTCACCATGAAAAATCGACCAATGATAACTTTACATGTCTGTTTTGAAAGACGGTGATTATCGGAAGATCAGCCACGTCTGAAGGTCCAATGGTGGAGAAAGGTTTTATCGTCAAACGCCCGACTCAAAATAGGAGATAACAGACGTTCATGTCCTGATTCATTGAACGACCAATCAGTGGAAGAAGAACGACATCCGTGCACTGATTGTAGGTTCGTTTTACGTATCATTTAGAAGTAAAAAAACTGCCTGCTATTAAGAAAGAATAACTTTTTTAAAAAAGGGGGGGGAAGGGGTTGAGAGCATTTAAGGAGCTTATAGTGAGGAAAAAGTTGCTGTTAGTATTAAGCGGAATTTTTATAGGGATTGTGTTGTTTGCAGGGACGGTGGGCTCTATGAAAGCAACGGATTCTCCAGAATTTTGCTCCACCTGTCATATTATGGACGACTACTACGATTCTTTTATGGATTCAAATCATGCCACGCTTTCGTGTAATGATTGTCATGCGCCCAATGATAGTTTAACAGCCAAGCTTGTTTTTAAAGCAAAAGCTGGGGCAAGCCACATGTATATGAATACACTCGGGTCTGATCAGGTTCCAGATAATATTCATGCCACTGCCCAATCTCAGGAAGTCATCGATAAAAATTGCATAACATGCCATGAAGCAGGTTTGGATAATGTGGCGTTTCATGATGTGAAGGAAGGGGGTTGTGTAGATTGCCATCGGCACGTTCCTCATGGGAATGGGGGACATAAACCAGAAGATTGGTTTGATCCGGGCAGTTATGATGCAAGACGTTGATTTTTGTGAAGGGAGGTAATAAGGTCATGGCGACCATCAAAAAAATGCCCGTACACTGGCTGGTTGCTCTCCTTATGATAAGTTTTACAACGCTTATGGTGAGCTGTAGTGAGTCCGAGACGTCCACAGATCAAGATATGTATACGACGCAATTATCACCTGACGAAATCGTAAACTCAGCTTTTAAAGATGAGTTTCCACTTCAATATGAAAGTTATTTAAAAAATATGGTGCCTGAAAACGACAATACATCAAAATTTGCTGAAGATATTGAACCGAACCTCCCTATTTTGTTTCATAACTATGGGTTTATGCTAGAGTATAACAAAACGAGGGGACATACGTATGCGTTAGAAGACGTTATGTCCATAGCCCGTATTAATGATGACTCAATAGGGTCGTGTATGACGTGTAAAAGTACAGCTGTTCCAGCGCTTTTAGATGAGATGGGGGATGATTATTGGAGTGCTAATTTTAAAGAGGAGATCGTCCCACTAACATTGGCGTATGGAGAAGGCTTTGAAAGTGATGAATTAGGCACATATGGACATCTTTCTATTGGCTGTTCTGATTGTCATGATCCTGTGACAATGGAGCTGCGTATAACTAGACCATCTTTTACAAATGCCATGGCTAGACAGGGGATAGATGTGACAGAAGCCACAAAAAATGATATGAGAAGTTATGTTTGTGCCCAATGTCATGTGGAATATTACTTTGAACCGGATAAAAAAAAGGTCACCTTTCCTTGGGATAATGGGTTAAAGCCAGAAGAAATGTTTGAATATAAAGAAAATCAAGCCAAAGAGGATGGCTTCGAATACGATTGGATTCATAGTATTTCTGGCGCGCCTATGTTAAAAGCACAGCATCCCGAATTTGAGTTGTGGAGTTATGGCCCACATGGGGAAGCAGGGGTGTCTTGTGCAGATTGTCACATGCCTTATGAACGAACAGATGGCAGTAAAAAAATAACTTCGCATCATTGGAGCTCCCCAATGGATAACGTTGAACAAACATGTCGAACGTGCCATTCGGATAAATCAGAAGCTGATTTAGTGGAAAGGGTTGAAAATATTCAATCACGCCACCTGGAAGCTATGGAAGAAACACAAGATCATTCAGTGCGAGCCCATTATTACGTTAATCGGATGATTACGGTTGGAGCTCCACAAGAGCGTATTGAGGAAGCTCAATGGTATATTCGAAAAGGACAGTGGTTTTGGGATATTATCGCTGCTGAAAATTCTGATGGCTTTCATAATCCTCAAGGGGGGATGGATGCTATGAGAACCTCCTCTGATGCATCAAATGAAGCGATAAGTATCGCTATTGAAGAGTTAATTAAATTAGATGTGGACCTAGAAGAGTTAGAGGCTCAAATAGAAGAAACAATTCAGGCAGTTTATAACGAAGAAGATCCAGATTTAAAACATACTCACGCAACAAACGATAACTTCCCAAATGTGTTGGAATTAGACGATTAGTATGATGAGGAAAAAAGAACATAGGTAGTTATAAGGAAAGCTTTGGGGACGGATAGACAGTTATTGAATGAGACTATCTATCCGTCCGTCAATCGTTGTGAGGTCAATAATCTGGAAGAGGAGGGACATCAACATGTGGGCTCTCGCCAGATAATGCTAATAAAAAAGCATGAAGAGCCTCTTTCTCGTCATTTGTTAAATTAAGCTCTTGCATTAACGCACTCTTATTAGGATGATCGTCCCCTCCCCGATCATAATAGTCTATTACATCTTCCAACGTTTCAATGCTCCCGTTATGCATGTAGGGACCGCGATGATCAATACCGTATAAGCCTGGTGTTCGGAATGCCCCAATATCCGCGTCTTCACCAGTCACATCGTAACGCCCTTTATCATCTGTTTCCATACCGATATTATGGAAGTTATCATCAGATAAATTTGGACCTGTGTGACATGTTATGCATGAGGCTTCACCAGCGAAAAGCGCCATACCTTTAATTTCTTCCTCTGTTAGGGCATCGTAGTCTCCAGCTAAAAAAGCATCAAAAGGTGTGTCATCAATCACGATCGTTCGTTGGAATGCTGCCAGTGCTTTTCCTATGTTTTCAACCGTAATGTCATCATTAAAAGCGTTTTCAAATTTCTCCACATAACCAGCAATTTCTGATAGTTGGACGACTAGTTCATCTAAATCTTGATTCATTTCGATTTCAGACTCAATAGGTCCCAGTGCTTGAGATTCTAAGGAATCTGCCCGTCCATCCCAAAACAGAGATGTATAGTAACCTGAATTAATGATGGTAGGGGTATTTCTAGGGCCTTCAACACCATCGAAGCCTTCAAAAAGAGGCTTACCATCTCCATACCCCAGAGCAGGAATGTGACAGGAGGCACAGCTTAACGAATTATCTCCAGATAGTCGAGGGTCAAAAAATAACGTTTTACCGAGTTCGATGGTTTCTTCCGTCATTGGGTTATCTTCAGGAATTTCCATGTCTCCTAATGGTTGAAACAAGCTAATCAACTCGCTAAAGGGATCATTGTCATCGTGAGCGTTTGAATGGACCGTTTCCTCACCTTGTTCATTCGTCACATCTGTTCCTGAATTGTCAAATTCTTTAGTGGCTGTGTTCTCTGTATCTCCGCATGCCAACAAAAGTACAGACGTGACGGAAAGCGCCGTAATAAGCTTCATGTGCTTTAGCATGTGTCACCCTCCCCAAAATAAAATAGATATTACTTTTTTACACCTCCTTTTTAATTATTATTATAAATAAGCTTTGCGAGGAATAAATTTTGAAAATGTGAACATTTTGAAACATTTACCATTTAGTGACGTTAATCACATTTAAGGGATTTTTTAAAATTTCACAGACCGTTCATTTTTTTACTGAAAAAAGTGAGAGCACACATGCTAGGATAAAAATGGAATAACTATTCTAACCTAATAGCCATTGTAGACTAAAGGCGATTTTATCCACATACAGCTTTATGAGGACGCGGTCATCTAAGTGAATGATTTGATTATTGTAGATTAATGCCACATAAAACGACATTTCAATCAAAGGAGTTTTCGTTCTTATCCTACTGAGTGGTCGTTGCGTGAATCAAGACATAGCGTCCGTTACCTGCCGCTTAAATAAATTTAGTTTTCTTCTCTATTTTGAGCCAGACGTTTTATGGACATTTATCTGTCTGTAATAAAACTTTCAATGAAAAGGAAGGAGGGGCTTTATGGGGCTCCAACGTACAAGGTTATGTGGAATTGCTTTCCTACTTAGCTTTCTTAACGTCATTTTCACTTTTGGGGTCGCTTCAGCTCAAGATGAGATGGCAAATTCAACGCTTACATACAAAGAATTGGTTATTCAGGTCATGCCACAATATGTGGAGCCTGATGGATGGGAAGAAGGACGACCAGCAGTGCTTGTTGGCCAGCATGGGACCTTAGAAAATGAAAACGAATCTTCCTATGATGGAGAAATACGAGTCCCAGTTCCTAGCGATAACCATATGTTTACATTATCTATGGTCGGCATTTTTGATGAAGAAGGCATTGTACACGATGTGGAAGCTTCCGTAGACACTGAAGCTCAAGAGATTGTGTGGGAAACAGAAGGGTCCATAGCGTCTAGCGATAATTATCAATTTGTCATAGAGTACTTCATTGATCCTTATGAAGTGTCCAATGACACATACACTTTTTCTTATCATTATGAACTTGAAAGGCGAGCTGATGACGTCAGTATCATTATCTTTGAACCTCTTGGATCAGAGGACTTTACGGTATCTGAAGAACCTGATCGAGAGTTAGAAATGTTTGGTGTTCCAGCTTATGCCTTTGAGAAAGAAAAGGCTGAGGAAGGAGAAGGATTTACGTTTCTAATTTCTTATGATAAAGCTGATCATTTTACAACCTTGGAAGCATTAGAAAACCAAATGGTTCCTAATGATGAGATTCATGCACAATTTCAAACGAATGATGCCTCGGGGGAAGCGGCAGGAGAAACGCGACCTCTTATTGAATTGGAAGGCGCCATTATGATTAGTATCTCACTTATTATTGCTAGTTTATTTGTTTTCTTTGGTTTTAGAGCACGTGCTAAACATCACATAGAAACAATTAAACCGTCTGACTCAAAGGACGTTGAAGCCGAACAGATTAGAGCATTAAGGCAACAACTCATTCGTGGAGAAATCGATGAAGAAACGTATAATCAAGCACGAACGAAATCATTAGTGAAGGAGGAATGAAAAGTGAAAAAAAATACGAAAGTTATTTTGGCTGGAAGTCTTATCTTTATGAGCATACTTGTCTTACTTATTACTGCTACTCCAACATCTAGCGGAGCGGAAGTGCCAATTAATCATTTAAACGAAAATGGCAAGGAATATGAAGAGAAATACATTACCACTGAGGGTTTTTTAATAGAGAACTCGGTTGTTTGGAATGCGGATGCTATTGAACTGCAATTTGATATACAAGATGAAGAGGGACATAAACTATCCGTCTATTACCATGGTGTACAGCCTGATAATTTTTCGGATGATGTGATTGTCATTGTACATGGATATGTCACTTCAGACGGTATTTTTGAAGCGGACAAAGTTCAAACGCGATGTCCATCTGTTTATGAAGGAGAGGACCCTGAAGACTATGATCCAGATATTCACCGTGAGATGGATAGGCAATTAAACATCGATGACGACTAATAGAGTAGCAATCATATTTTGCAAAAGTAGGTGAGTACTATGCATGTAATCGGAAATATCACCATCTACCTGGCTTTCTTTTTATCCATCTATGCTTTTATCGTGTATATCCTTGGGATTAATAAACAAGATCAACGATTTATTGACAGTGGCAAAGGTGCTACGATGGGTATTTTTATTCTTGCCAGTCTGTCAATGGTGTTAATGTTTGTACTACTAGGAACAAGCCAATTTCAATTTGAGTATGTGGCTCACTATACAAGCTCAGATTTACCTCTCATCTATAAATTAGCCGCATTATGGGCGGGTAACGCAGGTTCGTTATTGTTATGGACATTTTTCCTCACGATGTACAGTGCGATGGTTACCTTTTCAAAAAAAATGAAGCGCAATCCCATGACACCCTACATTACAAGTATCCTCTTATTAAACATCATGTTCTTTTATTTTATATTAAGCTTTGTCACCCAACCTTTCGCCATCTTAGAGAATACCCCAGTGGAAGGAAGGGGCTTGAATCCAATGCTACAAGACCCAGGGATGGTTTTCCACCCTGTCACCCTTTATTTAGGTTATGTGGGGCTGGCTGTACCATTTGCTTTTGCAATTGCCTCACTTATTGTAAAAAATATGGATGCTTTTTGGATTCAAATGACGAGAAGGTGGACGATTATTGCCTGGGCATTTCTAACACTAGGTAATGTTATTGGTGGTTATTGGGCTTATACAGAGCTTGGTTGGGGTGGTTATTGGGCATGGGACCCTGTAGAAAACGCGTCATTTATGCCTTGGCTTACGGTGACGGCATATTTACACTCTGTCATGATTCAAGAGCGTAAAAACATGTTAAAGATATGGAATTTAAGCTTGATTATTCTATCTTATGCCCTAACGTTGTTTGGAACATTTCTTGTGAGAAGTGGGGTTCTCACATCGGTTCATGCCTTTGGTGAGACGAATTTAGGTGCCTATTTCCTTGTGTTTATGGCATTTATGGTTATTTTTTCTATGTACTTGTTAATGAGCCGCTATCAATTAATAAAAAAGGATACGGGGCAATTTGAAGCTTATGTATCAAAGGAAAGTTCATTTTTAATTAATAACCTCATACTGCTTGGTGGTACATTTGCAGTCTTTTGGGGTACCGTTTTTCCTTTAGTGAGTGAAGCGGTACGGGGAACAAAGGTAACGGTTGGCGTGCCATTTTTCAATACAGTGATGTCACCAATTTTACTTTCGCTCTTGTTTCTTATGGCAATATGTCCCCTTATTGCATGGCAGCGTGCAAGCTTTAAGAATATAAAAGATAAATTCCTCATCCCGGCTATTATCAGTGTTGCTGTCGCTATTGTTATTGTAGTTATGGGAGTACAAGACGCTTATCCTGTCCTCGGGTTTACCATTATCACGTTTATGATATTAACTCATCTTGTGGAATTTATTCGTAGAACAAGAGCAAGACGCCACGTAACAAAAGAGGCCGTACCTGTGGCATTATTTCGTTTAATGATTCGAAGTCGGCGTCGCTATGGAGGTTACATCGTCCATTTAGGCATCGCTTTAATCGCTTTCGGTATTGTAGGCGCTAATTTTGATGTTGAACGTATGGACACATTAGCTATAGGTGAAACGTTGACAATCGGTGATTATACGCTTACGTATGAGCAGCTAGGGCAGCGAAGTGATGGCGTCAATGAGAGTGTATTTGCTAGATTAGCCATTGAAAAACATGGTCGAGATCTCGGTTATATTTATCCAGAACGTGTCTTTTATTTAAATTGGGAGGAGCCTTCAACGGAAGTAGCGGTTCGGAGTACACTCCGTGAAGATTTATATGTGGTTTTAAGCGGCTGGGAGGAGGACAGACGTGCCACATTTCAAGTGAAAATTAACCCCCTCGTTCAGTGGATTTGGATCGGTAGTTTTGTCCTTGTTTTAGGAGCTGTCTTTGCTATATGGGGTGGTCGATATGGCCAGGTTAACCCGCGATACACTGGTCCTGAAAGAAATGTGTATTAACTTTGTCCAAAGGGGTGGCTGAAAATTAAAATAGCAAGATCGGATGTGATAAATATGATTCGAAGGCGATGGCTGCTCGTTTGCATACTTCTATTCATTATGATGCCAACCTATAATCATGTACAAAGTCAGGATATTTATACGATCAACTCTCCTGAAGTGAAGGACATTGCCAGTCACTTAGCTATGGAAGGACACAGCGAACATGATCTAGCCACGTGTACGACGATGCAACGCTATTATGAGGAAATTGCAGAAATGCTTAATGAGGGCTTTAGTAAACAGGATATTCTTGCTGACTATGAAGCCATGTATGGAGAACAGGGATTTCGTGAACCGAATAAAACAGGATTTAGTCTCCTCGCATGGATTCTTCCTTTTATCGCCTTAGGAGCAGGAACAACGGCATTTATTATACGAGTAACGAGACAAGTGAAAGGCCATAAACAATTAACAGATGAAGCGAGAGAAGGGCAGGAGAAGGGTGTATCTCAAGACAGTACTGAGAATGACATCATGAAAGCACTCATTGAAGAGGAGAAACGTCACCATCTTTAACGATGTTCGATGACTTATATACAAGGAATTGTTAACAAGACTCAATAGGATAGTAAAAAGAGTTTGTAAACATTCATTTTCAATGAAAGGATGTGATTTTTAGTGGCGTATGTGGTGGGTGCTCTTCTTATTGGCCTTTGTCTCTACCTCGTTATTCAACCATTTTTTGCATCGCAAAAAGAATGGCAGGCCGGTTCACTCAAGGATGATCTAGATACGATTACACTAGAGCAAATCTATGCAACTCTTAATGAACTTGATATGGAATATAACATGGGCAAAGTGCCTGAGAGTGAGTATGACAAGTTAAAGTCTCAATATGAAAAAATAGCGGTTACCTTATTAAAAGAGGAGGCCTATGCAGAAGTAGAACACAAGGGTAAAAAGGGGCCCCATCAAACGGAAGCCACGTATGACCTTGAGATAACCAAGGAATTAGAGGAATTGCAGACACAGCGAAAGGGGGAGTAACTTATGCTGGATTGGTTAGGAGCTTCTGTCCCCCCTGTGTATACCCCTAATTTTCACCCTGAAGGTCATATGAAAATGTGGTATACGTCACCGCTCAATCGTTTTGAGCCTCATCTTATGACCGCTATTTTCCTCATGATAATCATCACAGGAGCTTGTTTGGCAATTCATTTTAAACATAAAGCCAAATCTAATAAAGAAACGTGGGAAAACACGGATGAAGAAAAAAGGTTCCAACAGCTCATGACAAAGAAAAAAATAACGTTAAACAAACTGTTAGAGATAGATACGCTCTATCACGAAGGGAAAATAACAGAAGCCGAATATGAGTTAAAGTCAAGGCAGTACAGAGAGTATTTATATGAAATTAAAAAAAAGCTTAATGATTTTATGACTTAGCTAAAGAGGAGGAAAATGATGATAGAGACACGGCAAATAACCAAATCGCTAGGTGATAAATTGGTTCTCCGAGGTGTTGACTTATCCGTGAAACGAGGGGAGGCCGTGGCCCTATTGGGATCAAACGGTGCTGGCAAAAGTACGTGGTTGAAAATTGCAGCCGGTTTACTTCAACCAACGTCAGGAGAAGTCGTTATCAATAGCCAGGTGATGAAAAAAGAAGATTACACGAACCGAAAACTTATTGGTTACCTTGGTCATCGCAGTTTTCTTTATGAGGCATTTACGTCGATCGAGAATCTGCAGTTTTTTGCTCGCTTGTATAATATAGCAAACCCAGATGAAAGAATTAATCATCTGATTGATGCTGTGGGGCTCTCTTTTTTTAAGCACGAGCCAGTGCGTTTATTTTCACGGGGGATGATCCAACGACTTGCGATTGCTCGGTCGCTCCTCCATGATCCTGAAATCTTGCTATTAGATGAACCCCATACAGGCCTAGATCAACAAGGGGTTGCCTTTTTAAATGAGTTACTTCTAAAGTTGAAGACTATTGGCGTCACTTTGATTATGGTCACTCATGATTTTTATCAAATAAATGGTGTATGTGACAGAGTTGTCGTGTTAAAAAAAGGGAAAATTTCTCAAGACGAGAATATAGTTGGGCGTCCCGTTGAATGGATTCAAACATTGTATGCAGGGAAGAAGATAACATGCTGAGAACGTTATTAAAGCCTGCCTTAGTCATTGCATGGAAAGATCTTTCTATGGAGTGGCGGACAAAGCAAACGTTATCAGCAATGCTTATATTTTCTGGGCTTGTTATCGTCACGTTCAGCTTTGCGTTTGACCCCTCAAATCAGGCTGTGCAAGCACTCGTTCCAGGAATGATATGGGTGATGACGATTTTTTCTGGCGTTATTGGGTTAAATCGCTCTTTTATGGCTGAACAGCAGCATGATAACATTCATGGGTTAATGGCTGCTCCAGTGGACCCAGCTAGTATTTATTTAGGTAAGTGTCTTGCCAATTTTGTATTTGTTCTGATCGTTCAACTTATCTCTATTCCGCTGTTATTCATTTTATTTGATTTTCACGTAGTAGATTACATGGGACTAGGATATCTGTTAATAATTATTTCTCTGGGGACCTTTGGTTTCATTGCTGTGGGGACGTTACTTGCTGCGCTCGTAGCTCATGCAACAAGCAGTGAGATACTGTTACCAGTGTTATTATTTCCACTTGTAATGCCGGTTGTGATAGCTGGTGTTCAAGCAACTCGAATCGTATTAATAGGACAGGAAGGAACTCAAGATGTATTAAGTTGGCTTCAGTTGATAGCAGCTTACGATGTCATATTTTTTGCCGCAGGATTTTTATTGTTCGACTATGTGTTGGAGGTGTAAAAATGACCGTTAAAAACCATGATCTATCTCACCTAGCGCCATCCAAGCTACACAATGTGCTACTGTTACTTTCTATTCCAATGGTAATCATATCGTTATATCTCGTGTTCATATGGTCACCTGTTGAAAGGGTTATGGGTCCGGTGCAGAAAATCTTTTATTTTCATGTAGCTTCAGCTTGGAATGCGTTTTTTGCCTTTTTTATTGTTTTTATTTTCAGTTTGCTTTATATCGTGACAAAGAAACGATCTTTTGACTTGATTGCTGGTGTGAGTGGTGAGATCGGAGTAGTCTTTACTGCCATTGTATTAACAACTGGACCGATTTGGGCTCGTTCTGCGTGGAATACTTGGTGGACATGGGAGCCGCGATTGACGACCACATTAATTTTGTTTTTTATGTACGTGGCTTATATTATGGTGAGGAATTTGGATATGGCGTGGCAAAAGCGCGCCAGGTTGGCAGCTGTATTTGGCATTATTGGCTTTGCCAATGTTCCTATTGTTTACATGTCTATTAGATGGTGGGAGTCTAACTTGCACCCAGTTGTTGTTTCAGAAGGGACAGAGACGGGAGGAGGCTTAGATCCAGGTATGCTCGTGACCCTCATATTTACTGTGATGACACTTACGCTGGTTTATATTGTGCTTTTACAAAAGGGACTGTATGTGGAGAAACTAAATCTATATGTCCAATCGATGAAAGCTAAAAAACGGGAGAAAATGATTAGCTAAGGAGGTCGTGAAGATGACTTATTTATTTGCTGCCTATGCTATCACGTGGCTGTTGATGGCAAGTTATATGTGGGTGATTGGTAAGCGTCAGCAAAAAGCAATGAAAGAGATATCATTTTTGCGAGAGTTAAATGATGAGTGAGGAGTCTGTTTAAGGGGGGGTGACATATGGCAAAAGTAAAGTTGGGGCAGGGGATCGCTGGTCTATTTGTCATCGGTATTCTTATTGTATTTGTTGTCGGATTGAAAGTTCAAGGTGAGACGGTAGGAGTTGGTGATAAAGCTTATGACTTTGTTCTCGAAGGGTATGACAATACATCTTATCAGCTGTCTGACTTTCAAGGACAAACTGTCATATTAAATTTCTTCTCTACATGGTGTCAACCATGTGAGTCACAAGCACCTGACATGCTTGCCCTTAGCAAGGAATATGCAGATGACGTACTTGTATTTACTATCGTCAAGACGGAATCCAAAAGAGCTGTGGAAAGATTTATCGATCGTACTGGTTATGAGGACAAACTGTATTTATTTGATTTTGACTTAAGTGTCTCCGAACACTATGGAATAACCGGTCAGCCTGAAACTATAATTATCGATAAAGAGGGCGTTATAGCTGACCATATAATCGGATCAGTGACAAAAGACTACATCGTGGAACACATCACCGCTTTGCAATAAGAGATAGAATAAACCTTCGTAATGCTAGTATTCAAATAAGGGGCCAAGCCCATTTAATAAGTAGATAAAAGATACGGTATAAAACTCGCTGAAAGCGAGTTTTATTTTGAGATTGAAGCACTTTTCTCATACAAAAAAACTAGTAAAAAAGATTCTACATAGACCTACCGTTACAGACGGACACTTTCTCGAGGGCTCGAATTCTGCTAAATGATGTGATAAAACGAACTTACAATTAGTGGGTGATTTCGTTTATCTTCCACTGATTAGTAGTTGTGTCGATCAGGACATGAGCGTCCGTTATCTCTCGCCTATATCGATTAGCTCTAAACTATTTTGAGCGGGCGTTTTACGTACGATCCGTTTACTGTGATAAACTCTTTCGGACGAAGGGCTTTTCAGACGACGTTGCTCTTCCGGCTCACTCCCTTTCACTGAGCCCGATTTTAAAAACATGAAAGTGTCATTATTCGTTTGTTCGTTTTGAGAATTCATTGTGATATTTGTTCCATCCAGTTTTCAAAATTAAACAGAGATAGATTTGCCTTCTTCATCAGAATTGCGTAAACTTTTCTGTGTAGACTTAGGAGTGAACACTAATATGGAAACAAGAAAGCAAAAGGAAGATATTTTTTATATGAAGGAAGCCATCAGAGAGGCGAAAAAAGCGGAGGCGTTGAAGGAAGTGCCTATTGGTGCTGTTATAGTAAAAGATGGGGAGGTAATTGCAAGAGGTTTTAATCAGAGGGAGTCTAATCAGCAAGCGACAGCACACGCTGAAATGATAGTGATCGAACAGGCATGTCAATCAGAATCTAGCTGGCGGCTTGAAGACTGTACGTTGTATGTCACACTGGAACCCTGTCCAATGTGTGCAGGAGCTATTGTTCAATCACGGATTGCACGTGTGGTGTTTGGTGCTTCAGATGAAAAAGCAGGCTGTTGCGGTACGATTATGAACCTCTTGGATGAGCCGCGCTTTAATCATTATTGTCCAGTAACGGGAGGCATATTAGCTGAAGAAACGGGCGAATTGTTAACAAACTTTTTCAAAGCCCTAAGGAAAAAGAAGAGGAAAAAGTGCCACGATTAGAGTGATGGCTAGCCAGATATTAAATACTTTAAAGAAGGAGGAATTGGAAGTGAGACCAAACCAAATATCATTAGAAACAGCTCAAATGATTTCCAAAAAGTTAAACATGCCTTTAGAACACGTAATGCATACGCCTCCCCATATTCTAATGGAAAAGTTAAAGCGAGCGGAATTAAGCGAGACGGAACAACAGGAGTCAACTGATCCGGAGGAGTAGTTCGATAGATATAGTGTTATTGTTTACCTTATATGGGTGACATTATCTGTTGTTGGGAGTAGCTTCTCTATTGCAATTATATTAAAAAACCTTTATACTAATATTTGCGTCGCTCATAGTGATGCCTAAAAACATTATCAATTTTGTCGTGCTAAGCGGGGAGGTAGCGGTGCCCTGTACTCGCAATCCGCTATAGCGAGGCTGAATCCCTTTCCGAGGTTGCAGTTTCTCATGGTCTGCCCTGAGTAAGTGGTGTTGACATCCGGGTTCTGCGCAACGGAATCCCGTGAACCCTGTCAGGTCCGGAAGGAAGCAGCAGTAAGCGGGTCGTTCCGTGTGCCGCGGAGTTGCCTGGATCGAGCAAACTGCTCAGGTAACGCTTGAGAAGCTGTGATCGACGAAAGGTGCACGGCATTTAAATTATTATAATTAGAAAGCTATCCTGATCGGATGGCTTTTTTGCTTTCGATTAATGGGGAGGCGGCTTTGTGGTAACTCAATTCACGTTAATCTCTAAATAGTTAGAGGATAATGTTCATGAGGTTCAATAAATAATTGACAAAGACCTCTCCATAAAAAACAAGATAAAATTACTCAATATAAAAGAGATTCATTTTGAAATGAACTGCTTGAATCGGTATAATAGGAATGAGCTGTAAACGAACGAGAAAGTCAAATAGTTATTTCATATAGTAAGCTAACTGCCATCGTATGTCTTTTTGTCTTCCTGATATAATGTAACATTCAAAGAGAAGAAAAAATATCTACGAAGTTCTAGAGAGTTAATTTTGACAACACTGGTAATAGAGGAAAGGTTGAAGAGTGATGAGCTATCAAGCATTATATCGTGTGTGGCGCCCTACACAATTGACAGATGTCGTTGGTCAGGAACATATCACGAAAACGTTGAAAAATGCATTACTTCAGGAAAAGCTCTCACACGCCTATCTGTTTACGGGGCCGCGTGGAACGGGGAAAACAAGCGCAGCTAAAATAATTTCTAAATCAATCAATTGTGAAAAAGCGCCTGTTGATGAACCTTGTAATGAATGTGCTACTTGCAAAGGTATCCAAGACGGCAGTATTGTAGACGTCATGGAAATTGACGCTGCAAGTAACAATGGCGTCGATGAAATTCGAGATATTAGGGATAAAGTGAAATTTGCCCCTAGTGCGGCACGTTACAAAGTTTATATTATTGATGAAGTGCATATGCTGTCTACAGGTGCCTTTAACGCATTATTGAAAACGTTAGAAGAGCCACCACCACATGTCATCTTTATTCTTGCTACAACAGAACCGCATAAAATTCCGCTTACGATTATCTCTAGGTGCCAGCGTTTTGATTTTAAGCGAATATCAGCCCATGCCATGTTAAAGAGGATGGAAGAAATTCTAGAAAGTTCTGACGTTCAGGTTGATGAGGGTGCACTAGCTCTAATAGCTAGGGCATCTGAAGGAGGCATGAGGGATGCTTTGAGTTTGTTAGATCAGGCAATTTCCTATGCTGATGAGACTGTGACACAAGAAGACGTTTTATCAATTATCGGTGCTGTATCCCAGCAGTTGCTATATCGTGTTATAGAAGCTATTTACAGTGGTGACGTTGCAGATGGTCTCCAAGCAGTTGATGAGTTAATGAAAGAAGGAAAAGACCCTAACCGTTTTGTTGAAGACCTTATTTTCTTTTTGCGAGATGTTTTAATGGTCAAAGCTGCACCGGACTTGGATGAATCTAAGGATAGGCTTACTGGGGACGATGCGTTTAAACAAGTGGTTGAGAGTCTTGATATACAGTGGATTTATCAGATGATCGAAAGTCTTAACCATTTCCAACAGCAAATGAAATGGGCTAGTCATCCTCAAGTATTTTTAGAAATTCTTATCGTCCAATCAGCTCAAAAAAACAAAGGAACATTAACAACTGGCGCCAATGCTAACGATGAGAACGAGGCGATTAAAACTTTACAGTCTAAAATTGACGAACTGGAAGCTAGCATTAAACACCTTCAAAAGAGTGGTGTTACCATTTCTGCTAATGGAAGCACTTCTGGAGAATCAAAGCCGAAGCCAAAACCAAAATCTGTGCCTAACAGTACGAAAAGTAGGGAGCATGCTAAAAAAGTAAAAGGAATGCTACATAAGGCCACTAAACAACACTTACAGACGATTCATAGTAGCTGGGGGCAGGTTATAGAACAAGTAAAACAAAAAAGTGTTCCAGCTTCAGCTTGGTTGAACGACTGTAAACCAGTAGCTTGCTCTGACAATCAATTTGTGCTTGCTTTCCGAAATGAGATGCACCGTGATATGGTGGATGAAAAATTTCGTGAACTAGTTGAGGAAGCGGCGACTGTGGTGACACAACACGATATGACGATGCTTACAATTCTTGAACCTCACTGGGAGGAAGTGAAGGCTGCTTATGTCAGAGAACAGAAAGTGGATGGCACCACGGAGGGGGCGTCTTCGTCATCTGAAAATAGTAAGGAAGAAGCAAACCCTGTTATCGATGAAGCTGTTAAATTAGTCGGCCGAGATTTACTGGAGATAAAGGATTAGTAAAACACATTAAAAAGGGAGATGTTAACATGAAAAATATGGGTAACATGATGAAGCAAATGCAAAAAATGCAAAAAGATATGGCGAAAGCACAGGAACAATTAAAAGAAGAAACAGTGGAAGCAACAGCAGGCGGTGGCATGGTAAAAGTAATCGCAAGTGGTGAAAAAAGAATTTTAGATATCCAAATTAATGAAGAAGCGGTAGATCCAGATGATGTGGAAATGCTTGAAGATTTAGTTTTAGCAGCTACAAACGAAGCCCTAACTAAAGTGGATGACCTCGTGAATGAAAAGATGGGTAAATTCACAAAAGGTATGAACATTCCAGGACTCATGTAGTATTGCAATACTTATATAAATAAAGAGAAAAGACTTGGTGAAAAACCAAGTCTTTTCTAACGAAAAATAAATACGCGAACATCACGGGACGCTACCTAAGCAGATATTAATGGTTTAATCCGTTAAATTAAGAGGCGTGTGTAAATAACAATGACACTGTTAGACACCCTGTTATGCAGTAAAATAAAGAAGACAGATCAACAACGACATTGGCCTACACCCTGTTTAATGTAAGAGAGCTTGCAGCTAAAAGGGACAATTAGGCTTTAAACTTGAAAGGAGGTCATCCCAAAATGCAATACCCACAACCTATTTCAAAACTAATTGAAGGATTTATGAGATTGCCGGGCATTGGGCCAAAAACAGCAGCACGATTAGCCTTTTATGTGTTAGATATGAAAGAGGATGACGTACTTGATTTTGCAAAAGCATTAGTAAATGCTAAACGTGAATTGACATATTGCTCTATCTGCCATCATATTACGGATACGGATCCGTGTAGAATTTGTGAAGACCAAGCTAGGGATCGTTCTATAATATGTATTGTTCAGGAATCAAAAGATGTCATAGCTATGGAGAAAATGAAAGAATACAGTGGTTTGTATCACGTGTTACACGGCGCCATATCTCCAGTGGATGGCATTGGTCCGGAAGATATTTATATCCCAGATCTGCTTAAAAGATTACATGACGAAACGGTACAGGAACTTATTATAGCGACTAACCCAAATATTGAGGGAGAAGCCACAGCTATGTATATCTCCCGCCTTGTTAAACCAACAGGCATTAAAGTTACCAGGATCGCCCACGGACTTCCCGTTGGTGGTGACCTTGAATATGCAGATGAAGTCACATTGTCTAAAGCTATTGAAGGAAGACGTGAGCTTTAAGCGATGGTGTTAAATTTTTGAAGAGGAAAAGCTAACAAAAACTTGAAAGTAGTGATGGATAATGTTCGGTAAAAAAAAGAAACGAAAACTTCGGCGACAAAAAGATACAGAACTTATTCAGCTATTAGACAGTATTAAAATAAAAGCTGATGAGTATGAATCATATGTCAGAAGCTCGGTAGATATAGATGGCCATATCGACAGCAAAGCGCGATTGGAACGTGCGAAATATTTATTTTTATTAAAAGAAGCTAGGGTAAGAAAGACATCTTTTTACTAAATTAAAGGTTCTGGTTTTATGACATCAATTTGAGCTCATATAGATAAAGGCTTGAGGTTAGCTAGATGAAATTTGCTCAAAAATAATCTTATATGAACTGGCAAATCCGTAATAGTTTAATTACTGGTTTTGTACAGAGCATTGTTAGTGCTAACGAAAGGCGTGAGACTCTTTCAGTGGCATTAACAACTCTTGTCTTAAAATGACACTATTTAAATTGAACGTATTTGTTTTTATAAAAAGTGTAAGTGTATTGGTTGATTCAATTAAAGAGCTAGATAAATAAAGTATTCTAAATATGATTTCCTTGCATATATTAGTTTTAGCTTCCTTTCAGATTGGACGAGCGTAAGCATATTAGCTTCTCTTAACTTATGGAAGTATAAATCTTGATATGAAAAGGAGTTTTGTCATGGAACCGATTGTTGTTTTATCTTTGTTATCTGGTCTAATATTGCTTTTACTTCTCATAGGTGCGCCAGTAAAATCTCTTAAAATGATTGGAACGGGGGCGATTCGCCTTTTAGTCGGGGCTTTATTATTATTCTTTTTAAATACGTTTGGAGGCCTATTCGACTATCATTTACCTATTAACTTATTTACAGCGTCAGTTTCTGGTTTCCTTGGTGTGCCAGGAATCATTGCTTTAATTTTTACGGATATATTAATTATTCAATAGCTAAAAAAGTTTTTTTAGAAAAACATTGACGTTTATTTGTGTTCATGGTATATTATTTCTTGTCGCTATAAAAAGACTTAACGAATAAGCGGCTAACGAAAAAAAGTGTTGACATCATATGGTGATAAATGATATGATGATCTAGTCGCTTTAAAACAATAAGATGTTCTTTTCAAATAATATCTTACTTGTAGTTGACCTTTGAAAACTAAACAAAAAGCCAAGCAAAGTGGGATATGAAAATATCCCGTCAAAGAAACAAAGCGTTGAGTGGAAACATTCAACAACGCCAGACGAAAGTTTGGACATGATGTCAGAGACATCGAACTCTATCGGAGAGTTTGATCCTGGCTCAGGACGAACGCTGGCGGCGTGCCTAATACATGCAAGTCGAGCGCAGGAAGCCGGCGGATCCCTTCGGGGTGAAGCCGGTGGAATGAGCGGCGGACGGGTGAGTAACACGTGGGCAACCTACCTTGTAGACTGGGATAACTCCGGGAAACCGGGGCTAATACCGGATGATCATTTGGATCGCATGATCCGAATGTAAAAGTGGGGATTTATCCTCACACTGCAAGATGGGCCCGCGGCGCATTAGCTAGTTGGTAAGGTAATGGCTTACCAAGGCGACGATGCGTAGCCGACCTGAGAGGGTGATCGGCCACACTGGAACTGAGACACGGTCCAGACTCCTACGGGAGGCAGCAGTAGGGAATCATCCGCAATGGGCGAAAGCCTGACGGTGCAACGCCGCGTGAACGATGAAGGTTTTCGGATCGTAAAGTTCTGTTATGAGGGAAGAACAAGTGCCGTTCGAATAGGTCGGCACCTTGACGGTACCTCACGAGAAAGCCCCGGCTAACTACGTGCCAGCAGCCGCGGTAATACGTAGGGGGCAAGCGTTGTCCGGAATTATTGGGCGTAAAGCGCGCGCAGGCGGTCTCTTAAGTCTGATGTGAAAGCCCACGGCTCAACCGTGGAGGGTCATTGGAAACTGGGGGACTTGAGTGTAGGAGAGGAAAGTGGAATTCCACGTGTAGCGGTGAAATGCGTAGATATGTGGAGGAACACCAGTGGCGAAGGCGACTTTCTGGCCTACAACTGACGCTGAGGCGCGAAAGCGTGGGGAGCAAACAGGATTAGATACCCTGGTAGTCCACGCCGTAAACGATGAGTGCTAGGTGTTAGGGGTTTCGATACCCTTAGTGCCGAAGTTAACACATTAAGCACTCCGCCTGGGGAGTACGGCCGCAAGGCTGAAACTCAAAGGAATTGACGGGGGCCCGCACAAGCAGTGGAGCATGTGGTTTAATTCGAAGCAACGCGAAGAACCTTACCAGGTCTTGACATCCTCTGACACCTCTGGAGACAGAGCGTTCCCCTTCGGGGGACAGAGTGACAGGTGGTGCATGGTTGTCGTCAGCTCGTGTCGTGAGATGTTGGGTTAAGTCCCGCAACGAGCGCAACCCTTGATCTTAGTTGCCAGCATTCAGTTGGGCACTCTAAGGTGACTGCCGGTGATAAACCGGAGGAAGGTGGGGATGACGTCAAATCATCATGCCCCTTATGACCTGGGCTACACACGTGCTACAATGGATGGTACAAAGGGCAGCGAGACCGCGAGGTTAAGCGAATCCCATAAAGCCATTCTCAGTTCGGATTGCAGGCTGCAACTCGCCTGCATGAAGCCGGAATTGCTAGTAATCGCGGATCAGCATGCCGCGGTGAATACGTTCCCGGGCCTTGTACACACCGCCCGTCACACCACGAGAGTTTGTAACACCCGAAGTCGGTGCGGTAACCTTTTGGAGCCAGCCGCCGAAGGTGGGACAGATGATTGGGGTGAAGTCGTAACAAGGTATCCCTACCGGAAGGTGGGGATGGATCACCTCCTTTCTAAGGAGCTATTAAGCTCAGCTTATTAAAACTTTGCTTTGGCTATTTTGTTTAGTTTTGAGAGGTTAAACTCTCAGATAGAAAAACTTACCCGTTGGGTAAGAATCGACCTTTGAAAACTGGATAACGAAAGACTGATAAATGACATCACCGGTTCACAATCGCTTGATTTAATCAAACGATGAGAGAACCGAGTGTCTTAGAAAAAGGCCATTAAGACGCCTAAAACCGCCTTTTTAATAAAGGAAAGGGTTTAAGCCACCTGGTGATAAGCCAGAAGTGTGCTTAAACAAAGAGCATCAAAGAGATCGAGGAAGCAAGTGAGCGCAACACCGGAACGTACTGAGGTACGTGAGGATGGTGAGCGAACGCAGCTGACGACGCGCTCTGTCGATGATCTGCGGTTTAAGAGGTTAAGCTAGAAAGGGCGCACGGTGAATGCCTTGGCACTAGGAGCCGATGAAGGACGGGACGAACACCGAAATGCTTCGGGGAGCTGTAAGTAAGCGTTGATCCGGAGATATCCGAATGGGGGAACCCACCGCCTGTAATGAGGCGGTATCCACACCTGAATCCATAGGGTGTGAGAAGGCAGACCTGGGGAACTGAAACATCTTAGTACCCAGAGGAAGAGAAAGCAAATGCGATTTCCTGAGTAGCGGCGAGCGAAACGGAATCAGCCCAAACCAGAAGGCTTGCCTTCTGGGGTTGTAGGACACTCCATACGGAGTTACAAAGAGTGATCGTAGGTGAAGCGACCTGGAAAGGTCCGCGGGACAAGGTAAAAGCCCTGTAGCCGAAACGGTCACTCCTCCGGAGTGTATCCTGAGTACGGCGGGACACGTGAAACCCCGTCGGAAGCAGGGAGGACCATCTCCCAAGGCTAAATACTTCCTAGTGACCGATAGTGAACCAGTACCGTGAGGGAAAGGTGAAAAGCACCCCGGGAGGGGAGTGAAATAGATCTTGAAACCGTGTGCCTACAAGTAGTTGGAGCCCGTTAATGGGTGACAGCGTGCCTTTTGTAGAATGAACCGGCGAGTTACGATCCCGTGCAAGGTTAAGTTGAAGAGACGGAGCCGCAGCGAAAGCGAGTCTGAATAGGGCGCCAAAGTACGTGGTTGTAGACCCGAAACCGGGTGATCTACCCATGTCCAGGGTGAAGTCCAGGTAACACTGGATGGAGGCCCGAACCCACGCACGTTGAAAAGTGCGGGGATGAGGTGTGGGTAGGGGTGAAATGCCAATCGAACTCGGAAATAGCTGGTTCTCCCCGAAATAGCTTTAGGGCTAGCCTCGAGGGAAGAGTGTTGGAGGTAGAGCACTGATTGGACTAGGGGTCCCCACAGGATTACCGAATTCAGTCAAACTCCGAATGCCAATCACTTATCCTCGGGAGTCAGACTGCGAGTGCTAAGATCCGTAGTCAAGAGGGAAACAGCCCAGACCATCAGCTAAGGTCCCCAAGTATACGTTAAGTGGAAAAGGATGTGGAGTTGCTTAGACAACCAGGATGTTGGCTTAGAAGCAGCCACCATTTAAAGAGTGCGTAATAGCTCACTGGTCGAGTGACTCTGCGCCGAAAATGTACCGGGGCTAAACGTATCACCGAAGCTATGGATGGCCACCGTCAGGTGGCTGTGGTAGGGGAGCGTTCCAAGGGCGTAGAAGCATGATCGTAAGGACATGTGGAGCGCTTGGAAGTGAGAATGCCGGTATGAGTAGCGAAAAGAGGGGTGAGAATCCCCTCCGTCGAAAGCCTAAGGTTTCCTGAGGAAGGCTCGTCCGCTCAGGGTCAGTCGGGACCTAAGCCGAGGCCGAAAGGCGTAGGCGATGGCAAACAGGTTGATATTCCTGTACCACCACGTTTCCATTTGAGTGAAGGGGGGACGCAGGAAGGTAGGGTAAGCGCACCGTTGGATGTGTGCGTCGAAGCAGTGAGACTGACAAGTAGGCAAATCCGCTTGTCGTAAGGTTGAGCTGTGACCGCGAGTGAACTAAAGTAGCGAAGTTCCCGATCCTACACTGCCAAGAAAAGCCTCTAGCGAGGAAACTGGTGCCCGTACCGCAAACCGACACAGGTAGGCGGGAAGAGAATTCTAAGACGCGCGGGAGAACTCTCGTTAAGGAACTCGGCAAAATGACTCCGTAACTTCGGGAGAAGGAGTGCTCTTGCGGGTGAATAGCCTGCGAGAGCCGCAGTGAACAGGCCCAAACGACTGTTTATCAAAAACACAGGTCTCTGCGAAGCCGCAAGGCGAAGTATAGGGGCTGACACCTGCCCGGTGCTGGAAGGTTAAGAGGAGGGGTTATCCCTTACGGGAGAAGCTCTGAATTGAAGCCCCAGTAAACGGCGGCCGTAACTATAACGGTCCTAAGGTAGCGAAATTCCTTGTCGGGTAAGTTCCGACCCGCACGAAAGGTGCAACGATTTGGGCACTGTCTCAACGAGAGACCCGGTGAAATTATATTACCTGTGAAGATGCAGGTTACCCGCGACAGGACGGAAAGACCCCATGGAGCTTTACTGTAGCTTGATATTGGATTTTGGTACAGCTTGTACAGGATAGGTAGGAGCCTTGGAAGCCGGAGCGCCAGCTTCGGTGGAGGCATTGGTGGGATACTACCCTGGCTGTACTGGAATTCTAACCTCGAACCGTGATCCGGTTCAGGGACAGTGTCAGGTGGGCAGTTTGACTGGGGCGGTCGCCTCCTAAAAGGTAACGGAGGCGCCCAAAGGTTCCCTCAGAATGGTTGGAAATCATTCGTAGAGTGCAAAGGCATAAGGGAGCTTGACTGCGAGACCTACAAGTCGAGCAGGGACGAAAGTCGGGCTTAGTGATCCGGCGGCACCGTATGGAAGGGCCGTCGCTCAACGGATAAAAGCTACCCTGGGGATAACAGGCTAATCTCCCCCAAGAGTCCACATCGACGGGGAGGTTTGGCACCTCGATGTCGGCTCGTCGCATCCTGGGGCTGAAGTAGGTCCCAAGGGTTGGGCTGTTCGCCCATTAAAGCGGCACGCGAGCTGGGTTCAGAACGTCGTGAGACAGTTCGGTCCCTATCCGTCGCGGGCGCAGGAAATTTGAGAGGAGCTGTCCTTAGTACGAGAGGACCGGGATGGACACACCGCTGGTGTACCAGTTGTTCCGCCAGGAGCATGGCTGGGTAGCTACGTGTGGCAGGGATAAGTGCTGAAAGCATCTAAGCATGAAGCCCCCCTCAAGATGAGATTTCCCATCACTTTATGTGAGTAAGATCCCTCAGAGAAGATGAGGTTGATAGGTCTCGGGTGGACGCATGGCAACATGTGGAGCTGAGAGATACTAATCGATCGAGGGCTTAACCAAAGCAAGTCGTCTTTTCTCTAAGACATGATGTCCTATCAGTCCCGTTATCCAGTTTTGAAAGGTCGATAAGACCTTGATATGTTCAGTGACAATCGCGGAGAGGTCACACCCGTTCCCATGCCGAACACGGTAGTTAAGCTCTCCAGCGCCGATGATAGTTGGGGGCTCTCCCCCTGTGAAAGTAGGACGTCGCTGAGCGACTAAAGACATTCTCTTATGAGAGTGTCTTTTTTATGTGTTTAATAGGAAGTATGTTTATCACACATAAACATAAAGCGAAAGTTAACATTGTGATACTCCCGTATATAACAACCGTTTGTAACGAGAAAATAGAAGCTGAGACACCAATCATAAGTGTGGCGGCAACTGTTAGAGTAGCTTCAATAAAGCTATAAGCACTGCCAATGCGTCCCATTGCTTTAACAGGGATGTTATTTTGAAAGAATGTTAGAAAACCAGTATTTGCGAATGCGATAAAGAAGCCAATGATAAAAAAGCCGACTCCTGCCATTGGAAGGGAGGAAGATGTAGCGTAAATAAGGTAGCCAAAGGCTACGAAAAGACTGGCGAAGCCAATTAAAAAATGAGTTGAAATATAGGAAACAACAAATGTGGTTATGAAGGCACCTAAAAGGATTCCCCCGCCCGCTATACTCACGAGAAAACCATATCTCTCATCAGTTAACAAGAGAACATCTTTAGCAAAAGCTGCTTCAAGTGAATCGATAGCCGACGTCATAATGACCATTGTTAAGCTAAATAAAAAATAGATGCTCATTATATAACGATTCGAAAAACTAAAATGTATCACCAATATCCAGTCCTTTTTTAATTCATAAAAGGAAAAGGGGGATATTGGGGGGTTTAGCGTTCCTTTCTCAGGGTCAGGGAGAAAGCAAGTCACAATAGCTGATAGTAATAATGCAATAGCATTCATAAAAATAGCGAAGTGTGGGTCTCCTAAGATAAACATGACTCCTGCCAAAGCTGGGCCGATTAGAAAAGCGCCAGAGGTCATTAAGCTGTATAATGAGTTAAACCGTTTCCTTTTTTCTTTAGGAATTAACTTAGTTATATAAGTAAGGGAAACGGGTTGGAAGATAGCACTGCCCATATTAATTATAAAAATCATCATATAAATGATAGCCAGGGAAGAAGTAAAAGGGAGTAAGCAAATAAGAAATGCGCGGCTGGCATCTAAAATAATCATAAGCCGGCGTTTATTTAACCTGTCAATGAGACCACCAGCCCATACCATCGTCATTACTGCGGCTAAAGGTTTTGTAGCATATAAAATGGTGATAGCAAAAGGGGACCCTGTCATATCGAATATGATAAGGTTCATAGCGATAAGGAATACCCATTCACCAATATGTGAAACCCCTATAGCCATAAGTAAAATACCGGGATAAACCCATTTGTTGTGTTTATTAGTCATCATAAACATACCCTCCAATCAACAACACTAAGTGATTATTTATTCAATAAAAAAACGCCCTCAAGACAAATGTCTTGAGGGCGTGGGTCGTCCGCGCGGTGCCACCTCGATTTTACTTATAAACTTCCATAAGCCTATCAGGTACGGCAAGATGAACTTGCTTATACCTTGACTCTGTAACGGGAGTACCCGCCACATTATCCCTAAAATCGTTCCAATGTGGGGCTCAGAGGCTTGGTTCAATAAAGCAGTTCTTTCCCCTTTTCAGCAACTGGGGCTCTCTGTATAGAACAACGTATTATTTACTCTTCTCTTCATTGCCTATAAATGTTTAAACATTTTTAATAGACTAACATGGTGAGACTGTGCTGTAAATCTTTTTTTGAATTATGACCATTCTTCGATCACTTTTTCAGCTAGCTTAGTCAGTATCTCCTTAGCCTCAGACGTCACATAACGGTTATTCTTTTTTTTGTTTAAATGCTCAGTGTACTTTTTTATAAAGTGGACAGCTTGACCTTCATTCCCTCGTTCCCTTTGCTGGGAGGCTTGCCGAAGAGCGTTTTCTAATTGTCGAATGAGAGGTCCTTTAATACTGCCATCAGAGATATAATCGTTTGTTGCGCTTTCTAACACCTCAAAAGGATCACGAGATGGTTGGTCCTCTAAGCCAGGATAATGAGCTATAGGAATAGGGACGTATTTCCAATCCATATCAGAGGCGAAATAAAAGCTTGGATATGACGGCTGGTTATAACCAACGTTTTGCCATGCGGTCCCAGTGCGGTATTGGGCGTCATGCATTAATGTGTAGAGCTTTCTGTCTGTTTCCTCGTTATTCATATAAATACGAATGGCAGAGCTATCTTCTGTACGGACGAGAAGTTCTTCACGCCAGTCACCAAAAATATCCGCCACGAGCGAAGGATTTCCTTTCGTATAATTATTCGTTAACGTACCTTCTGCCGTGAGCAGTCTGCCTTCTTGCCAATCATCGATGGTTGGTGTTACATCGATAGCGCCATTGATGATTTGAGTGGTCATGTTGGGAGACCATTTAATATTCATATTCGTTCCCGGCGCTTCAGGTCCAATGTACTCACCATCTGCTGTCCAGAGGCCGACAGCCCATGTTTCTAATCCTCGCTTAGTAGGATCAATATCGCCTACCATACCACGTCCTGTATCTTCACCAGTGTAATCACCGTAAATGACTTCGCCCGTTTCTGCATCTCGTAACGCATACCCATATGGCGCCCAAGGACCTCCTTCGAAGACCATATAAATTTCCTGGCCAGGTCTATCTGGGTTAATATTCGCTACATGGAGGGCATCTCCATGACCTAAGCGCACAGTGGTGCCTGGATCAGCACTATCCTCTGGAAGTGTATCTTTAGAACTGTAAAGTAGTGAACCATCATGGTCAATTGTTGCGGCACCATAGATAATTTCTTGTTTCCCGTCACCATCCACATCAGCTACACTTAAAGAATGGGCTCCTTGAGTCGTGATCGTCCCAAACTCCTCATCTGTGCCATCTACGCCATGGGGACTGTCATTAAAAGGATTAGTCATTGGCGCCCACCCACTGTCCACGTACCACTTTTCATGGAGTGATTCACCATCCCAGTCATAGGAAACAAGGGTTGTTCGTGTATAATAACCACGAGCGAAAATGGCTGACGGTTCTTCTCCATTTAAGTATGCAACCCCTGCGAGGAAGCGATCGACGCGATTACCAGGTTCAATACGAGCCATAGCATAATCTCCCCACATAAGCCCGTCATCATGACGTTCAGGTTTATAGTGGATGGTCTCTAATTCTTCACCGGTTTCTCCATTAAAAACAGTTAAATATTCTGGGCCTTCAAGTATAAAACCTTCAAAGTCTCGAAGCTCATTACGACCACTTCTCCCAGGTGCGTACTCGTCAATAAAATAGTCTACGAGACTTTCAGCATCTCCACGTGATAAAGGGTAAGAATAACGATTCTCAATGCCAAAGCTTTCTTCTAAGGTTTTAGGCCATTGCTCGTTAACCACTTCTTCATGTTCATGCCAATTCATGAACAGTTGAACGAGATGTTCGATATAGTCATCATTACTCATACGATAATCATCATCGTGACTGTACCCAGCTTCAATGTCTTCACTTGGCATAGTGATATAATTTTCAGAAACGATATTACCATTTTCATCAAACCGCATTATTTTTGTCCCTGGAGCAGTCTTAAACATTAATTCTGCATGACCATTCCCGTCAAAATCATACACGAGAAATTGTGTATAATGGGCACCTGAACGAATATTGACACCTAAATCAATCCGGTATAACAGTTGTCCATCGAAGGTATACGTATCAATATACGTATTACCTGTATATCCTTTTTGAGAAACATCTTTAGAATTAGATGGATCCCATTTAACAACAAATTCGTATTGTCCGTCTCCTGTCACATCCCCAACACTCATATCATTTGCATGGTACGTGTAGGCCTCACCAACTGGTGTGACACCATCTTCTGGTTTTTGTAATGGGAGATCATAATAGTCCTCTTCCCAGGGTATGACTGATTGGCTGGCATCTATTTCTTCCCCATTTATGACGGCTTTCACGGTATACTCAGATGTATTTTCCCCTTTTTTATCAGTATAATTTGTACTGTCTTTCACGTTGGCGATTTTTTCCCCATCTCGATACACGTTAAAATGAGCACCGGTCATTCCATTATCAGAATAACCATCCACTTCATGGCCTAATAGACGCCAACTTAAGAAAATGCCATCGTCGTTTGGTAAGGCGATCAACCCTCTATCAAGGTTTTCCAATTGAATGTTGAACTCTTTTCCAGTATGGGAAACAACGGTTTTAGAAGTGGCCACTTCTTTGCCATTACGAACTGCAGTGACTTTAAAATAGTGCTCCACGTGTGTAGAGCGCTCAAATGTATATGAGGTATCCTTCACGGTATCTATATGCTTATATGTCATGTTTTCAGTATCTTTATCAGCCCAATAAATATGGTAACTATCAGCCTTCTTATAAGATTTCCAATCTAACGTAACGGAATCAGCTGTCACATTCGTAATTTGAAGACCTTTTACACCTTTACCCTTATGAGCATAAGCGGTGTGAGATTGGGACTCAAAGGATGGTAACATAAATGACCACGTCAACATAAAAATAAGGACTAACATAAAATTTTTTTTGCGCATACGTTCAACTCCCTTTCCAAAATTAGATTGACATACGCAATGAATACTCTAAGAGGATAGTTAGAATTTAAGCGCTTACATTTTAATATAATAAAATATGTCACCTCCTTTTGTTCCATATTTTCACACATAATAGCTTTTGATAGTGTTAAAAAACTATCAATTAACAACGAAATGAAAGAATAACAAGAAATTACCTCACTTTAGGAACGAAACTATCAATATTAATACTAGATTTTAGGTTTAAAAAAGCCTTATTAATAATGGGAAATGAGGATGTTAATGCACTAGAACAAGATTATAAGCATATAGTGTAGCAATTCATGGCACAATTTATAGGTTTAGAGGATGATAGGTTGGCCGATACTGATCAAAAGGGGGTGAACCTGTTTTGGAAGAATTGTTACGTACAGGGAGGACGTCTGTGAAAGATTGTCTGATATGTAAAAAAGAAAAGCAAGACGGCATACACATTTTGGGAGTATTTATTTGTCATAAGTGTGAAAAAGAAATGGTTCGTGCAGATGTCACAGATGATTGTTATAGTGAATATGTAGAACGATTAAAAGGATTGGAAACTGAGATGTTTATACATGGAAAAAAGAAGCAGGTCACTAAATAACCTAGCTTCTTTTTTTATAAAATAAGTTTAATATAAAATTGCCGGAAACGCCCAATTTGTTTTATTTACGTTATAAAAAATTGAGTTAAAAGGCTTGTATTATTTTTAAAGGCAATATGTCACGGAGTTCGTTATAATAGTAAGAAGGAACATAAGAGAAAGTAGGCATTTTATGAAGCAAAGTGATAAACCATTATTTAATAAATTGATTAAACATGCTAATAAAACACCGAACTCGTTCCATGTGCCAGGTCATAAAAATGGTGATGTATTTGGGAAGGAAAAGTCACTATTTAGCTCAATACTTACAATCGATCAAACTGAAATTACCGGTTTGGACGATTTACATAATGCTGAAGGGGTTATTGCGGAAGCGGAGAGACTGACTGCTGAACTTTACGGGGTTCAGTCAACGCACTTTCTAGTGGGGGGTTCAACAGTAGGTAATTTAGCAATGAGCCTTACTTTTCTTAAGCGAAACGATAAGGTGATCGTTCAGCGGAACAGTCATCAGTCAGTTTTCCATGGAATAGAATTGGCAGGGGCCCACCCCATTTTTATTGAACCGGAAAGAGACCCACTATCTCAATTAGTGTTAGGCGTGTCTATTGAAACATTACAAGAAGCGATAAAGCGTTATCCAGAGGCAAAAGCTGTCTTTATTACTCAGCCATCTTATGAAGGTTATACACAATCGTTAGTTTCTCATGTTAAAGCAGCCCATGGCGCAAATATGGTTATTTGTGTAGACGAAGCACATGGGGCTCATCTTCTGACAGCAAATAAAAACAGTTGGCCTGAAAGTGCTGTGGCTGCAGGGGCAGACGTCGTCATCCAATCAGCGCATAAGACATTACCAGCTATGACAATGGCCTCTTGGCTACATATTAATAGCACCTCCATAACAGCGGAGTATTTGTCTTATTACTTGCGATTATTACAATCGAGCAGCCCGTCATATCCATTAATGGCGTCACTTGACCTTGCTAGAGCGTACGTTGCTACCATCAGTAGTGCTGATTGGAAAGAGAAAGCTCTTAAAATGAATGAATTTAAAAGAGCGTTTAAAACGGATCACGAGTGGTTTTGTGCGTCTCAAACAATCAATCAATTTACACAAGACCCTTTAAAAGTGGTTTTTATTACCCCTTTACAAGGGCTACCTTATTTATGGAAGCGAAGAATGGAAAAAGAGAATGTGTATCCCGAACTTGTTTCACCACATCATCTTCTTTTAACATTACCGCTTACGTGGGATAGCAACAAGACAGAGAAGTGGGTCCCATTTTTTCAACGGATATTTCAACATTCTTTAGTGGAAAAAGGCCATTTTAAACGATGGAAACCTCTGCAACATGATTCCCAGAAGAAACCTGTCTCAGCTCAACGACTGCCATTTGAAGAGATGACTACAGCAACTCAAGATGTTAGCCCGTGGGAGAAAAGTGAGGGAGCCATTGCGGCAGAAACAATCACACCTTATCCTCCAGGAATTCCCCTCATTATAAAGGGGGAACAAATCACATATAATCATTTGGAACAGCTAGCAGACTTAATTGAAATGAAAGCAGCTTTCCAAACAGGAAAGCACTGGATAGAAGAAGGAATTAAGATATTTTCAATATAGAGGAGAATGCATAGTGTCAGGGTTATTTATTACGTTTGAGGGTGGTGAAGGGGCAGGGAAATCAACTGTTCTTTCTCGTATAAATGAACGACTTGTAAAGGAAGGGTATAACGTGCTGGCAACACGTGAGCCTGGTGGAAGTCTCATTGCCGAAAAAATAAGGCAAGTGATTTTAGATCCAGTTCACACTGAAATGGACAGTCGGACGGAAGCATTGCTATATGCGGCTGCAAGAAGACAACACCTTGTCGAGACGGTCCTGCCTCATTTAAAGAAGGGGGGACTAGTCCTTTGTGACCGTTTCGTGGATAGTAGCCTTGTTTACCAAGGTGTTGCTAGAGGGATAGGGGTAGATGATGTTAGAAATATTAATTTATTTGCAACGGAAGGTAAATTACCGGACTTGACATTATTTTTTGATGTTGTTCCTGAAATAGGTCTAGCCAGAATTACAAACCACGATGGTCGAGAATTTAATCGTCTTGATCGTGAATCTCTAAAATTTCATGAACAAGTCAGGGGGGCTTATCATCAGCTTCATAAGCAAGAGCCGGAAAGAATTCGCATGGTTGATGCCTCGCATCCATTAGAAAAGGTGATGGTGGAGACTTGGGAAGAAATTAAGCAGTTTATTGAGGGCTAAAAGTGATGACTAATAAGCAAGATGAAGGCTCTATTTTAGTTATTCTTCGTTAACAGGATTAACAAAAGATTAACTTCATGCCGTGACTTGCGTATAATAAAAGAAACAGTATTATTTAGCTAACATAGGGATAGCATTATGTTTTTATAAATCTAGGGTCTTGAGGAGGGTGAGAGGCATGAAACTTATTATGGCGGTTATTCAAGATAAAGATAGTAATAGACTGTCAGAGGCACTGGTGGGACATGATTTTCAAGCGACAAAGTTAGCCAGTACTGGAGGTTTCCTTAAAGCTGGAAACACCACCTTTATGATTGGGGTTCAAGATAAAGACGTAGACATGGTACTTAGTATTATTAAGGAAAATTGCCAGGCAAGGGAACAGCTTGTAGCTCCTATCTCCCCAATGGGTGGAAATGCTGATTCTTATGTGCCTTATCCAGTAGAAGTTCAAGTTGGGGGAGCCACTGTCTTTATTTTACCGGTAGAACAGTTCGAAAAATTTTAAAAGCATGATCTGACATAACTGGTATTTCTGAGGGGGCGGAAGTGTGATCGTTCAAGGTTGCCTTACTAAGAGTCGTCTTCGAGCAATACTTTTAACTAGTTGAGGAGTTATTGCCATGAGAAATTGGAAGGAAATGGCCGAAACCCAACCGGCAATTGTAAAAATGTTAACAAATAGTGTCACAAAGGGGCGGCTTGCACATGCCTATCTCTTTTCAGGGGGACGAGGGACAGGAAAAAAAGCGGTAGCCTCTCTGTTGGCAAAATCTTATTTCTGTGAACAGAAAACAGGTTCAGAACCTTGTCAATCTTGTAAAGAATGTCAGAGAATAGATTCTGGTAACCACCCGGATCTTCATGAAATTTCTGCTGACGGTACCACGATTAAAGTGGAACAGATTCGGCAGTTAAAAAAAGAGTTTAGTTTACGAGGTATGGAATCCCATAAAAAGTTTTATATTGTAAATGAAGCGGATAAAATGACAGATGCAGCAGCGAACAGCTTGTTAAAGGTACTTGAAGAACCCGATGGGGAAGCGGTGGCTGTATTGATAACGAGCCATATCCAGAGGATATTAAAAACCATTCTTTCCCGAGCTCAAGTTCTTTCGTTTGCGCCTCTACCTGTCGATAAATTGGTTCACCAATTAGTAACGATTCATACTATTAATGAAAAAGATGCACTTACAGCTTCGAGACTGACTTCTGATATGGAAGAGGCTCTCCAACTATGCCAAAATGATTGGATTGCACAGGCAAGAAATAAAGTGATACAATTAATTGATGATCTTACTTTGCGTCCAAGGTATGTATTCATAACGCTGCAGGAAGAATGGATTCCTTTTTTTAAGGAAAAAACAGATGTGCAGATAGGCATTGATTTACTGATGCTTTGGTATAGAGATGTGATTCGGGTACAAGTAGAACAAACGGATCAAATCGTTTATATAGATCAAGAGGACAAGCTTCAGGATCAAGCGCTAAAGCTGTCACAAATGAAGCTGGGACATAACCTCCAGGCAGTCATGGATGCGAAGCGTCGATTGGATGCAAATACTGCTCCCCAGCTATTAATGGAGCAATTGCTTCTTCGGTTACAGGAGGGATAACGTGCATCAAGTTGTAGGTGTCCGATTTAAGAAAGCCGGGAAAATATACTACTTTTCCCCTGGCGAATTTAATATAAATCGCGATGATTATGTCATTGTAGAAACCGCCCGCGGGGTGGAGTTTGGTAAGGTAGTCATCGGGGTGAAGGAAGTGGACGAAAAGGATGTCGTCCTGCCTTTGAAAAATGTCCTTCGTCTAGCGACAGAAAAGGACAAGCTCACCGTTACTGAGAACAAACAAGAATCTCAGAAGGCTTTTAACGTGTGTCTGGAAAAAATTGCAGAACACGATTTAGAAATGAAGCTCGTGGATGTAGAATACACATTTGATCGTAATAAGGTGTTGTTTTACTTTACGGCTGATGGCCGCATCGATTTTCGCGAACTCGTTAAAGATCTTGCATCTGTTTTCAGAACGAGAATTGAATTAAGACAAATTGGGGTTCGTGATGAAGCGAAGATGTTAGGTGGTATAGGTCCATGTGGACGGATGCTATGTTGCTCAACATTTTTAGGGGATTTTGAGCCAGTCTCAATAAAAATGGCGAAAGATCAAAACCTGTCTTTAAATCCAACAAAAATTTCAGGGTTATGTGGACGGCTTATGTGCTGTCTCAAGTATGAAAATGACATGTATGAATCCGCAAAAAAAGAATTGCCTGACTTGAATGAGAAAATTGAAACGAGTATGGGTAGAGGAAAAGTTGCTGGACTAAATATGTTAGAGAGACTTGTGCAAGTGGAATTGTTTGAATCAGGACAAGTCGTTGAATATACTTTGGATGAGCTTCTGCAAGAAGGAGCAATAGCCACGGAAACCACGAAATAACGAGGTGTGGGACACGTGAATAAAAATGAGATATTTGCCCGCGTCAGTCAAATGGAGGAGCGAATCGGTGATCTTCACCATGAACTAGGGGAGCTGAAGGATCAGTTAGCATTACTTCTTGAGGAAAATACCCATCTTCAGATGGAGAACGATCATTTACGAGAGCGAATGATGAGAGAAACAACTAAAGAACACCAGAGCAATCACACCGATGAAAATAGCATTGCGGACGACAGAATTCAAGCTGGATTCGGAGAAGGTTACGATAATCTGGCTCGTCTTTATGAAGAAGGCTTCCATATCTGTAATTTACATTATGGTAGCATTCGAAAAGAAGGAGATTGTCTCTTCTGCCTGTCATTTCTAAACAAAAAATGAAGAGTGATAAACTTAAAAAGTCTTTCCATAAACAGGAAAGGCTTTTTAACTGCATCAATATTCTAGGGAATTCTATTATCTCCATTAAAAAGAAGACGATAACAGTCATGTATGTGAAGGAGTAATAAATAATGAAACAGGATATGCCGATCGAGAGGCTTGATTATCTTCCAGGGTTGAAACGCCAAATTTATCAACGTTCAGATATTTTTTCATATTCTATGGATGCGATTTTATTAGCTAAATTCGTGACGCTTCCTAAACGTGGGGAGAGCCGTATTATTGACCTTTGTACGGGAACAGGTGCTGTGCCTCTTGTAATGAGTCTCAGAACGAGATCATCTATTGATGCAGTAGAAATTCAGCCGTTACTTGCAAAACTTTCAATGAAATCCATGAGGCATAACAACATACATAACCAAGTTAATGTGATAGAAGCTGATATTCGAGAACTTCAAGAAACCGTAACATATGGAAGTTATCATATAGTGACATGTAATCCCCCTTATTTTCCTGTTACAGCCGAAAAGGGGAAAAATCTTAATGAGCATCTCTCAATTGCCAGGCATGAAGTCATGTGTACACTGGAAGATGTTATAAGAGCTGCATCAAAATTATTGATGGCGAAAGGAATAGTGGCTCTCGTTCATCGACCCGAGCGCCTCGTTGAAATCGTGACCATAATGAAACAGTATCAATTAGAGCCTAAGCGACTACAATATGTGCACCCGAACAAAAATAAGGAAGCCAATATGGTATTAATCGAAGCCGTAAAAGAGGGACGCCCTAGTATTAAAGTACTTCCCCCGTGGATTGTTTATGGGGAAGATCACACTTATACAAAGGAGTTTAAGAGACATTATGAGTGATCAGCATTATGTTTATGTTTTAAAATGTAAGGATGATACTTATTACACAGGATACACAACAGATATTTGTAAGAGAATAAAAGTACATGAGAATGGAAAAGGAGCCAAGTATACACGTGGCCGAGGCCCACTTTCTCTCGTATATGAGCAATGTCTCACAACTAAATCAGATGCACTAAAGCGAGAACGACAAATAAAGGCGTTGACCCGAAAAGAAAAAGAACAACTTATACAAAGTTGGCAGGAGGTTAATCCGGAATGAATGAGCAACGAAGTTTTATACTAGAAAACGACCAACAGGAAGGAGCCCTTTATCTTGTACCAACACCAATTGGTAACTTGCAGGATATGACGTTTAGAGCAATTGAGGTATTAAAAGAAGCTCATATTATTGCGGCAGAAGATACGCGTCATTCAAAGAAATTATGCCATAAGTTTGAGATTGATACGCCGCTTCTTAGTTACCATGAACATAATAAGCGGGAAAGAGAAGATGAACTTGTGCAGCGAGTTAAAAATGGTGAGATGGTGGCACTTGTTAGTGATGCTGGCATGCCAGCCATTTCCGACCCTGGGGCAGACCTCGTCCATCGCTTTAGACAGGAACAACTGCGGGTTATCGCCCTTCCTGGAGCAAATGCAGCTGTGACGGCCCTTGTGACGTCAGGACTTCCTACTGATAATTTTACATTCATTGGCTTTGTGGACCGCCATAAAAAACAGCGGAAAGTCCAATTGGGAAAGTGGGTCACCACACCTTCTACATTAATTTTTTATGAAGCACCTCACCGTTTAAAAGAGATGCTATCAGCAGTTTATGAAGTGATGGGGAATCGACGAGTCGTCGTATGCCGAGAACTAACGAAGCACTATGAAACGATCATAAGCGGTACCATGGAACAAGTAAGAGACTACCTTAATAATACGGAAATCAAAGGAGAATGTGTCGTCGTTATTGAAGGGGCCTCTGAAGAAGAGCGTGCGATGGCAGAAGAAACACCATGGTGGCAAAATATGACGCTTATGAGTCACATTGAAACATATATTGAAAAAGATGGAGACACCTCTAAGGAGGCCATTAAAAAAGTAGCCAAAGACCGACAAATGCCCAAGCGGGAAGTTTATCAAGCTTATCATGTAAAGGAAGAGGAATGATAACGTTGTTTGCTATAGAAGACTAGGTTAGGGTAATACGAGTAAAAAAGGGAACTCATCTCGTGATGTGGGAGATGGTTTTTAAAATGTAAAAGTAGCCTAAAAGTTAATTGAGGACAATATGTCCTTATTTTTTGTATAAACAGCAGACTGCTCTTTACTCGGGTTATAATTCTTGCGAGATTTATAGTAGTTAGAACTCATAATCGCAAAAGGTAATGAGAGTTTTTCTAAGCTATCTTTGCTGTCATTACGTAGTCCAGATGTTATATTCTTTCTACCCATAGTATAATTAGAACTATATTTAAGGATAATTTTTACATAAATGTATTTTATTTATTTTTATTAAGGAGAGATTAAGAATGAAAAGAATCATTTATGCTTACCTTTTGATGATAATTGTTTTAAGTGCATGTCAGGCAAACGGTGAAGCGATGTATGATGCAGGGCAAGTGGATGAGTTAAAAGAAGTACGATTATCTGAGTTTAAATCCTTGGATTCCTTGAATGAAGAGTTTGAACATCTATTTTCGGAAGAGAAAGAGCTTGATATATTCAGAGAACTTATCAAAAGTACTCAAAAAAGGCAACAACGTGATGAAGAATTAATCTATGATTATGATGTGTGGTTAGTATATGATGATAATGCCGAAAAAGGCATTCATCTAGGCAAGAATGATGAAGATAGAATAGTTTTAAAATATATAGGCGAAAGTACAGATGAATATGTTGCTAGTGAGGAGGCCTCTAGGAAACTTATTGATCTCCTCTACTAAACGATTTGGCATACTGACTATTAATGAGCTCAAGATAAAGAGCAACATATTATTCGAGTGGTGTTATTTATAGGCGAGGGTGAGGGCGTGGCAACTTAGTTAGACTTATGCATAAGCTTAAAAACTTAGCATTTGAATTTATGGAAAACAAATAAAGAGACCTCCTTTTAAAAGGATGGTCTCTTTTATAAAATCTACTTATTTTTCTTGCTTTTCAATGTAGTTTTCAAGCTCTCTTACAATTTCTTTAGCACCGATTGGGCTTAGAATGATTTTTCCATTTGCTAAAGAAAGGTTGTCATCAGAAACTTCCCCAGTAATCTGACAGGTCATGTTTGGCTTATACTTTTTAAGAACGATACGCTCGTCATCAACGTAGATTTCTAAAGCGTCTTTCTCAGCAATATCCAAAGTACGGCGTAATTCGATTGGAATAACCACGCGTCCTAATTCGTCAACTTTACGTACAATACCGGTAGATTTCATAATATAAATCTCCTCTCAATTTTTATTTTTGTCTATTTCACTGGAGATAAAACCAGCGTCATTATTCGACAAAATTCTTGTAAACTCAGAATACCAACTCTTCCAGAAGAAGTCAATTAAAAAATGATAAAAATTTTATATTTTTTAGTAATTAGTACAAAAGACCGATTCAGACACCTTTATTTTTTATTGGCATACAAATTCATACAACAACGTCATTATATCACTTTTAAGTATATCTGTCATTATACTTGCTATTTCGACAAAAATCGAGTGTGTTTTAGCGGTAATGTATCTGATTTGTCACATTTTAATAACTGACACAACATTCATTGTAAAAAAACGAACTATTATTTGATGATCGTCAAATGCCGTGATTAAGAATGTCTATTTGGGTATACCCACTTTACAGAACAATTTAACAGAATAAGAGTTATTTTTTAACAAAGTAGGTTAAAATAAAGGAGAGTTACGGAAATCTTGACAGTTGATTCTCCCTTAGGTATATTCTGAGTGAGACATAAGTGAATGGAAAAGTTAAATATATTAGTTTCTGATGATGGGATGAGTAAAAAGGAAGCTCATAACAGAGAGCCGGGAAAGCTGAAAGCCGGTATGAGTAGCCCTTTTGAATATGGTCTTGAGAGGAACTGTTTTTCGAGCCTGAGTTATCAACTAGGTAAGATAAACACGGTGCTGCACGTTAGACAGAGAACCAGCTGCGACCTGTTTAAAGGAATCACAGCTAGTAAGAGGTTGACGGCACAGCTGTCAATAAATCTGGGTGGTACCACGTGAGGTAAACTCTCGTCCCTATGGCGGACGGGTTTTTTTTGTTTTTTATCACAGATAAAAGACGCTAATGCTTTGATTCACTCAACGACCCCTCAGTGGGAGAAGTACGAAAACTTCCTCTGTGAAGGTTCGTTTTATGATGTTAAAACATTTAAGGAGGATGAAACAATGGCAGAGAACGATAAAACGTTTTATATTACGACGCCAATTTATTACCCAAGTGCAAAACTACATATTGGCCATGCTTACACGACGGTTGCAGGGGATGCAATGGCAAGGTATAAGCGTCTTCGTGGCTATAATGTTAGATATTTAACAGGAACAGATGAACACGGTCAAAAAATTGAACAAAAAGCGAAGGAACATGGTGTAACACCGCAAGAATTCGTAGACGACATTGTGGCTGGTATTCAAGATCTATGGAAGAAACTCGATATTTCGTATGATGATTTTATTCGTACGACGGAAGAACGACACAAAAAAGTCGTCGCCAAAATATTTGACCAGTTACTAGAGCAAGGGGATATTTACCTTGGTGAATATGAAGGATGGTATTCTATTTCTGACGAGACATTTTATACTGATTTACAGCTCGATGACAAAGAATATGACCATGACGGAAAGATTATTGGTGGAAAAAGTCCTGACAGCGGTCATCCCGTAGAGTGGGTGAGGGAGCAATCTTACTTTTTTAGAATGAGTAAATACTCCGATCGTTTACTAAAATTTTATGAAGAGAATCCGGAATTTATCCAGCCGGAGTCACGTAAAAACGAAATGATAAACAACTTTATTAAACCTGGTCTTGAAGATTTAGCTGTGTCAAGAACATCATTTGATTGGGGAGTGAAAGTTAATAGAGATCCAAAGCATGTTGTTTATGTGTGGATTGATGCCCTTTCTAACTATATTACAGCATTAGGTTATGGCAGTGAGGATGATAAAGACTATCGGACTTTTTGGCCAGCGGATGTCCATCTTGTAGGTAAGGAAATTGTGAGATTCCATACAATATATTGGCCAATCATGCTGATGGCTCTTGACCTTCCTCTACCGAAAAAAGTGTTTGGGCATGGATGGCTTCTAATGAAAGACGGTAAAATGTCTAAATCAAAAGGAAACGTGGTGGATCCTGTCCCATTAATCAACAGATATGGTTTGGATGCCCTTCGTTATTATTTACTTCGAGAGGTGCCATTTGGAGCTGATGGCGTGTTTACACCGGAAGGTTTTGTGGATCGTGTAAATTATGATTTGGCTAACGATCTCGGAAATCTACTTAATCGGACTGTAGCGATGATTAATAAATATTTTGATGGACAAGTACCTGATTATGTGAAGGATGCTACCTCCTTTGATGAGTCACTTGTTGATCTTGTCTCTTCTACCATTGACAAAGTGGAAAAAGCGATGGAAGACATGGAATTCTCCGTGGCTTTAACGGCAATTGGCCAACTTATTAGCCGTACAAATAAATACATTGATGAAACACAACCGTGGATTCTTGCTAAAGATGAGCAAGCAAAAAGCCAATTAGGTTCGGTTATGCACCACCTAGTAGAATCTTTACGCCAGATATCGATCCTTCTTCAACCATTTTTAACGGAAACCCCACCAAAAGTGTGGGAGCAATTAGGCATTTCGCATGAACTAACTACTTGGGAAACATTAGGAACATTTGGTCAAATCCCATCTGGCACGACCGTCATTACAAAAGGGGAGCCACTTTTCCCACGTCTTGACGTTCAAGAAGAAGTGGCTGAAATTATAAAGATGATGGGTGGTACGCCTATTTCAGAAGAATCGAAGACTGAAGATGAAGACACAGATATGGCTGTGCCTGAAGTCGATGAAATCACGATTGAGGATTTCTCTAAAGTAGACCTTCGTGTCGCAGAAGTTATTCAAGCTGAAAAAGTAAAGAAAGCAGATAAGCTACTAAAAATACAGCTTGATTTAGGTTATGAGAAAAGACAGGTCGTCTCAGGGATCGCAAAATTTTATGAGCCTGAACAATTAGTAGGCCAAAAAGTTATTTGTGTAACGAACTTAAAGCCCGTCAAGCTTCGAGGGGAACTATCTCAAGGTATGATTCTTGCTGGCTCTAATGATAAGGATTTAACATTAGCCACAGTCGCTAAAAACCTACCAAACGGCTCGCAAGTTAAGTAAGAGATAGTGACGATATTACACACTAATTAGCACATTGGTAAAGCACTGATTTAACGCCTTTCCGGCATCATTTTTGATCTGGAGGGCGTTTGTTACCTAAAAAAGGAGGAAACCATGCTTTTTGATACACATGTTCATTTAAATGCTGATCAATTTTCAGATGATGTGGATCACGTCATCGAAAACGCGAAACAGGCAGGTGTCGAAATGATGCTTGTAGTAGGGTTTGACGAAAAAACAATCAATAAAGCCATGGACTTAGTTGATCACTATGATTTTTTGTATGCAGCAATCGGTTGGCATCCAGTAGACGCCATCGATCTCACTGATGAGTACTTAACATGGATAGAGGAGCTGGCTAAGCACCCGAAAGTAGTGGCTATTGGCGAAACGGGCTTAGATTATCATTGGGATAAATCACCTGTTGACGTCCAAAAAGAGGCATTTAGAAAACAGATTCAATTAGCAAAGAAATTAAAACTTCCGCTCATCATTCATGATAGGGAGGCACACGAAGATATTGTGCAAGTGTTAAAAGAAGAGAAAGCGGAAGAGGTAGGGGGTATTATGCATTGTTTTGCAGGTGACAGCGAGATTGCGCAACAATGTCTAGAGATGAATTTCTATATTTCATTTGGAGGGCCAGTGACATTTAAGAATGCCAAACTGCCGAAAGAAGTAGCTAAGAACATCCCGATGGACCGCTTGCTTATTGAAACCGATGCCCCATACCTCGCCCCGCATCCTTATAGAGGAAAACGGAATGAACCAGCCCATGTGACGTTAGTAGCCGAAAAAATAGCCGAATTAAAAGAGCTTTCCTATGAGGAAGTGGCACAAATCACTACCGAAAATGCTAAAAGACTTTTCGGGATATCTTGACATGAAATTATGGCGAATGGTGACAAACTTGTCCCTATTCGTTTTTTTTATTCGGGGTTCTACAATGTCCATCGCTGACATACTCTTGGAGTGTCGATAAGATTCTCTTGTTGAAGGACTAAAAATTCAATATAGTGGGTGATAATATGTGATGACATATGAATTTAATAAAACAGACAAAAATTAGGGAATGGAAGTGAAGTAGGTATTGATACGAGTGAATTTAGTTATTTTTACCTGGATATCAGGATAGTCTCTCATCAAAAGAATTATTAAAGAGAAAGTTGACAAGAAAAAGGGGGCAGCGTATAATTCGTTTTCGTGAAGGAGGGGTTCAACTATGATTCAATGGACAAAGCAGCTTCCTGTGCGTTTTGCATGGCGGAAGATTGCCGTATCCAGTGTTGGCGTCCTAACGTTGATGACTGTTCTTGTCTTAGCTATTTATGAAATTACAAAGACAGAAGTGATGGTTGAAACAAATGGCGAATTACTATCTGTCTATACACATGCATCAACGGTAGGGGAAGTGCTGGATGAACAAAACATTGAAATAGGCGAACATGATCTTATCAAACCAGCTACAGATACAGCAATAGATGACACAATGACGATCATATATAAAAACGCCCAAGAAGTTTATGTCCATCTTGATGAGAAAGAGGATACCGTATTTACAACGAGTGAGACGGTTGGCGAATTGATGGATGAACTGGATATTGAGGTGGGGCAATACGATGATGTTAAACCATCAGTGGAAGAGCCAATCGTTGAAGGATTAAATATCCATTATGATTCGGCATTTCAAGTTACACTATTTTCTGATGGTGAAGAAGAAACACTTTGGACTACTTCGACAACGGTCGCTGACTTTTTAGAAAAAGAAAGCATCACCTTAGAAGAACTGGACCGCGTTGAACCGTCTGAAGACGAGAGACTCGTAGAAGAGACGGATATAAATGTTATCCGGGTAGAAAAGGTCACCGATGTTGTGGAAGAAGCTGTAGACTTTGCGACTGTCACAGAAAATGATTCTTCATTAGAAAAAGGATCAGAGAAAGTGAAGCAACAGGGACAGCAAGGAAAAGTAGAAAAGCATTATGAAGTTGTTTTTGAGAACGGTGAGGAAGTTTCTCGTGAACTTGTAAAGGAAAATGTCGTTGAAGAGAGTGAAGATCGTATAGTAGCTGTCGGTACTCAGCAACCGCCTGAAACGGTCTCACGTGGGTCTAATTCCTCTTCAAATTCTGGCTCTTCATCAAGTGACAGTTCTTCCAGTAACGAATGGAAAACGTTCACTGCCACTGCGTATACGGCAAATTGCAATGGATGTTCTGGCGTGACGTCAACAGGAATAGATTTAAATGCCAATCCTGATGCTAACGTTATTGCTGTAGACCCAAATGTTATTCCACTTGGATCTCGTGTGGAAGTAAAGGGACACGGAACGTATATTGCTGGAGATACGGGTGGTGCTATTCAAGGTAATAAAATTGATATATTCATCCCTAATCGTGACCAAGTCAGGGCATTTGGAAGACGAACAGTTGAATTACGTGTATTGGACTAATATGATATGATAATGGCACAGAGGCTTACCCTCTGTGTTTTTCTTTTTTCAATAACAATTCTCATACTCGGTGAATAACCGCTTCTATATATAAAGACGAAAGAGATCATCATAAAGTTTCGAAAAAAAGAAAAAAAATTAAATTTTTTAGAGAAAATACTGATTGATGCCCATCATCTTGGATTTTACTTGAGTGAATTCCATAATGACAATATATCAATCGTCCGTAAAACGCCCCTAATTAAAGGCCGTTTTATAAGCAATAAAACGACTAATATCTATTGAATATTATTTATATGCGGATAGATAATATAAAGTTAGCTGAAGACAAGCCCTCGGAAAAGAATTCATCTGTAGTGAGGATGAGTCTTAACGTTCGGAAATAACGATAAAACGATGGTTTATGAAATCGATTCAAATAGAAAAACAAGAGAGACAGCAAGAAAAGAAGGGATATAGCATGGCAAAAAAAATTAAGGAAATGATTGTAGTTGAAGGTAAAAACGATACGAACACGCTTAAAAATTGGTTTGATTGCGATACGATTGAAACAAACGGCTCGGCAATCTCCCTAGAAACAATTGAAAAAATTCGCCTCGCATTACAAAAGCGGGGTGTCATTATAATGACAGATCCCGACTACCCTGGCGAAAAGATAAGAAAAACGATTGATCAGCAAGTTCCTGGTTGTAAGCATGCTTTTTTAGCAAAAGAGGTTGCAAGGGATTTGAGGCGACAAAAAATTGGTATTGAGCATGCTTCGAAGGAAAATCTCTGGTCAGCTCTCGAAGCATCCAAACCATCGTTTAGTGAGGAACATGACGAGGCACAAACAAATGATGTCACTCAAGCTTCTTTACAGAGGGCAGGTTTAATTGCCGGTGGTTCAGCTAAACGCCGCCGTGAGCTACTCGGTAAAGAGCTGGGGATCGGTTATACTAATGGCAAACAGTTATATAAAAGACTAAAACAATTTAGAGTCACGCAAGAGGATTTTGAAAGAGCGCTGGCCAATGTTGAGAAGGAGCTGTATAGACATGGTTAAGGATATTGCCACACCAGCGAGAACACAGGAAATTTTAAAGAAACATGGCTTTTCATTCAAAAAAAGCTTAGGGCAGAACTTTCTCATTGACACGAATATTTTAAGGAACATTGTTGAGGCAGCCAGTTTATCGGATTCCTCAGGAGTGATAGAAATTGGACCAGGCATTGGTGCCTTGACTGAACAGTCGGCTAAAGTGGCGGAACGTGTGTTAGCTTTTGAAATCGATCAACGGCTTATGCCCATATTAAAGGAGACGTTAGCCCCCTTCCCACACGTGAATGTGATTCATAAAGATGTATTGAAAGCAAACGTGAGAGAAGAGATGGCCAAGTTCTTTTATGAAGGTCAGGATGTGGCAGTTGTAGCGAATTTACCTTATTACATTACGACGCCAATATTAATGAAATTACTTGAGGATAAGCTACCGGTGAGAGTGATTGTTGTGATGCTTCAAAAAGAGGTAGCAGAGCGAATTGCTGCTGCTCCGGGATCAAAAGATTACGGGTCTCTTTCAATTGCAGCTCAATATTATGCAGAGGCAGAGACCGTTTTTACTGTGCCTAAAACCGTGTTTATTCCCCAGCCTAATGTGGACTCAGCTATTTTAAGACTTACAATTAGAGACAAGCCGCCTGTTAGAGTGAATAATGAAGAACGCTTTTTTCAAATCGTACAAGCCTCGTTTGCTCAACGAAGAAAAACATTATTAAATAATCTTTCTGCCTATTTTAAAGATACGTTAAGTAAACAGGTAGTAGCAGAGAAACTACAGGATTTAAATATTGATCCAAAAAGACGTGGAGAATCTCTTTCAATGGAGGAATTCGCCCGTATTGAAAATAATATGAGTGAAAATGAATAGAATGAATCGTAACGATATAAGCCTCCCGTGGCACCTTATAGTCTCCTTGCATATATTAGCTTAGAAGGAGGCGTTTTTGATGGCAGAGTTCAAAGTGGGTCAAATTGTAGGCCGTTCATCTTATGATTGTGATGTCTTATTCCGAATTCATAAATTAAATGGAGACATAGCCGAATTACATGGGGAAGAAGTGCGTCTTGTGGCTGATGCTCCAATTGATGACCTTGTCTTTATTCAAGAAGAGGAACGTAAAGAGAGAAAAAAGAAACAAAAGGTCAAAGAAGACAGCTGCTATCACTTATTTCGCCAGGAGCGCAAGCTGGTTAGAGAACAAAATGACTATGAAATGACATCGGGCTACACAAAAAAAAACTCTTATTTCGAAATGCCAGGAAAAGTTCTTCACCTAGACGGTGATCAATTATATTTGAAAAAATGTACGGATGTTTATGACCGACTCGGTGTCCCTGTGTATGGTGTCTACTTACCCGAAAAGGAAATGCCCGAGCAAATTGCTGCTTTAATCGATATGGTCAGACCTGACTTGCTTGTCATAACAGGCCATGATGCGTACATTCAATCACGGGGAGATAAAGCGGATATTAAAGCTTATCGTAATTCTAAGTATTTCGCAGAATCCGTTCGGGAGGCACGAAAAATGGTGCCTTATATGGACCATCTTATGATCTTTGCAGGAGCTTGTCAGTCCCATTTTCAATCTATTTTGAAAGCAGGGGCAAATTTTGCAAGCTCACCTAAAAGAGTGAATATTCACGCCTTGGACCCTGTATATGTTGTATCGAAAGTTAGCTTAACCCCATTTACAGACCGAATTAGTGTATGGGACATTTTAAAAACCACCCTTTCTGGAGAAAAAGGATTAGGCGGTCTTGAGTCCGTAGGCGCTATGAGAAGAGGAGCCCCTTTCTTTGCAGATAAACATGATGATAATGAGCGTCGTTCAGGTCGGCACATAATATAAAAAATATAGGTCATCCTAATAAATATGAAAAATAATGAGAAATGTATTGACACTGATGGTACGCATTGTTATAATTTTAGTTTTGCTTGACAGTTGTCCACCTTCGTGTTATACTTTTCTCTAAGTGAGGTGTGGTGGATGGCGAAAACATTATTGGAGATTAAACAGGTTTTAGAAGCAAATGTAGGGAAGAAGATTACGATTCAAGCAAATGGTGGGCGTAAAAAAATGATTGAACGCTCAGGTTTATTGGAAGGTATTTATCCTGCAGTGTTTACGGTCAAACTGGATCGTAGTGAACATTCTGTAGAAAGACTCTCTTATAGTTATACTGACGTACTCACGGAAACAGTTAAGTTAACGATGCCTGAAGAGCTGGCAGACGAAGCTTAAGTTGTGAACACGATAGCGCAAAAAATAATCTAAATGACGTCTTAGCTTTTTTTTTGTGCTATCGAAAAGAAATCGCTGGCAAAAGTAGCTCCCCATGAACGATGGGGGGCTATTTAATTTAACTAAAAATTACTAACGTCAAATAACATTCTCTGGGCAAACTAAGGATGTCGCACTGGTAAAGGGGAGAGGTTGCCAATGAGTAGACGCCGTGGTGTCATGTCAGATCAGTTTAAAGAAGAACTTGCAAAAGAACTGGGATTTTATGATACCGTCAAGAAAGAAGGATGGGGCGGAATTCGTTCGAGAGATGCTGGTAACATGGTAAAGCGAGCGATTGAAATCGCTCAGGAGCATGCTAAAAAGTAGCCAGAAAACCAGTAGCGGCACAAAGGCCAGGGCTTAAGCACTGGCCTTTTTTTGTTGCTCTCAGGACAATCCAAACGCTTATATGAAAAGAAAGAAAGCCGTTGAAAATGGCTTTAGATCCTGCTCGTGGAGAGAAAAGGTAGTATGGGTCGATAACTAATGGTAAAATAACGAAAGATTGCAACAGAAGAAGCAGGTGATAACATGGAAAGAGTCTTTAAAGCTCCAGCGAAAATAAACTTAACCTTGGATGTTCTCGGAAAACGAGAAGATGGTTACCATGAAGTGGAAATGGTTATGACAACAGTGGATTTGGCTGACAGAATCCATCTAAAATTATTGAACAGTAATGATATTCGAATAGAAGTTAATAAAGGCCATGTGCCAGCTAATAAACATAATCATGCTTATCAAGCAGCATATTTATTAAAAAAAGCATTTAATATTCAAACGGGTGTCGCTATTTTTATCGATAAAAAAATCCCCGTCTCAGCAGGACTAGCTGGAGGAAGTACAGATGCTGCTGCTGTGTTACGTGGCCTTAATGAGATGTGGAATCTCGGGCTTTCATTAGAGGAATTAGCTAGTATAGGCCTCCAAATTGGCTCAGATGTTCCGTTTTGTGTCTACGGTGGTACAGCTGTCGCCAGAGGAAGAGGGGAGAAGCTCAGTTTTATATCGACGCCACCCCCCTCGTGTTGGGTAGTCCTTGCCAAAACGCAAGCTGGTGTATCCACAAAGGATATTTACGGTAGCTTACAACTAGATAATATGTCTCATCCAGATACTGCAGGAATGATTCAAGCAATTGAACAACAGGACTTTAATGGGATGTGTCAGCGGTTAGAAAACGTCATGGAACCAGCAACCTTCAAGCTTGCTCCAGAAGTCAACATGATTAAAGAGAAGCTTATTCAGTTCGGTGCAGATGGAACGGTGATGAGTGGAAGTGGCCCTACTGTCTTTTCTTTAACTCGCAGTGATGCAAAAGCAGAGAGGTTATACAATGGTTTAAAAGGATTTATGGAAGAAGTGTTTGTAGTTCGTATTTTAGGTGAACGTTACGAGGATTTCAAGAAGTGACTCTTGTTAATTCCGGATAAAAATGATATATTACTGATAAATTATTCGGATTTAGCGGAGGTGCATGAATGAAATACAGACGAAGCGGGCGCTTAGTGGATATGACACATTATTTATTAGCGCATCCACATCAGCTTATACCATTAACATTTTTTTCTAGTCGATACCAATCAGCAAAATCATCCATTAGTGAGGACATCGGTATCGTTAAAGATATTTTGGAAAAGAAACATTTAGGAACAGTTGCTACATCAGCTGGGGCATCTGGTGGCGTAACATTTATCCCGACAGTTAATTTGGAAGAAGCAGCACAACTTATCGATCAGCTGTGCGACAAACTTCAAGATCCAGAGAGGTTATTACCCGGCGGGTATTTATATATGATGGATATTATTGGAGATCCCGCGTTGATGCAAGAATTAGGAAGGATATTCGCGTCTTATTACCGGCATAGTAATGTAAATGCCGTCATGACAATGGCAACGAAGGGAATTCCGATTGCATACGCTGTGGCTACGCATCTCCATGTTCCTGTTTGCATTGTCCGACATGAACAAAGAATTACGGAAGGCTCGATTGTAAGTATAAACTATGTATCTGGATCAACTAAAAGAATCCAGACAATGTCGCTTGCCAGAAGAAGCCTTGCTCCGAACTCCAACGTTCTCATTGTGGATGATTTTATGAAAGCAGGCGGGACGATCCGTGGGATGATGGATCTTGTGAAAGAATTTCAATCCACGGTGGCAGGAGTGGGTGTGCTAACTGAAGCTGTTCATGAAGAGGAGAAGCTTGTGAGTACTTATACTTCATTAACAAAGCTCTCACGAGTAGATGAAAAGAACCAACAGATTCAAGTTGAGCGTGGTACTATTTTTAATTAACGATGTTTTAAGGCCTATAATTGAAAACATAAAGCAATTTAACTATGACCCTTCATCTATTTTTTACTGACCAGTTTATCACCTACCCTTTTTTTAGGATTTTTTGATCAAAAAAGAAGGATAATTCCATTTTGTATCGAAACGGTTACAATAGGAATCTATTTTCATAGGGAAAAGGTGGTGGCAAACTTATGGAAGTGACTGATGTGAGACTGCGCCGAGTTAATACGGAAGGCCGAATGCTTGCGATTGCATCTATTACAATTGACGATGAATTCGTCGTTCATGATATTCGGGTAATTGATGGCAACAATGGCATGTTTGTGGCAATGCCGAGTAAACGGACGCCAGATGGGGAATTCAGGGACATTGCTCATCCTATTTCGTCTAAAACACGGGAAAAAATTCAATCGGCTGTATTAGGGGAATATGAACGAGCCGGAGAAGATGAAGAAGCATATGAAGAGGCAGGTGCTTCATAAAAATAGTTATAAAACGTTTAAACCTGGTCCAAGTAAGATAGAGTGACCTAATTAAATGAGACAAGGAAAAAACACCCCCATAGTCGTATATAAACTTAACGACAAATTTGGAGGTGTTTTTCTTATGGGCCGAAAAAATAATGTTTATCCAGAAGAAATAAAAAAAGAGGTTATTCGATTAAAGTTAACAGGAGAGTATACGAATAAAGAATTGATGGCACGCTTTGGCATTAAAAATAAAACACAGATTAAGACTTGGATGAGATGGTATAGAAAAGGAGAAGAACAACGATTAGCTCAACCTGCTGGAAAGCAGTATAAGTATGGAAAAGGATCAGAGGATATGAGCGAAATTGACCTGTTAAAAAGAAAATTGTCCTATTATGAAATGAGAGAAGAACTGTTGGGAAAGTACCAGGAAATCGAAAGGAAGTGGTGCCAGAAGCATTCGTAGAATTGGTTGAAATATTGAAGTCTAAATACACGATTACGTCGATTTGTGATTGTTTGAATGTTCCCAGTCAACTTATTATCGTTGGAGAAAGACATCTTGGAAACCTAAACCTTTAGAACAATTGGTATTAACTATTTGTAAAGAATTTAAATATAGAGTCGGGCATCGAATGGTGAGGGATCTTCTTAAAAAGGAACATCATATTAACGTCAATCGAAACACCGTTCAGAAGATCATGCAGAAGTTTAATATCCAATGTCGCGTAAAGCCAAAGCGACAATCCTATATAGCTGGGGAAAGTAAACTTGTGGTTGGGAACCTGTTAGAACAACATTTCTCCGCAGAGAGTTCGAATCAAAAGTGGGTGACTGACATTACATACTTACCTTATGGTGAAAAGATGCTATATTTATCAACCATAATGGACTTGTATAACAACGAAATTATTGCCTATCGAATCAGTGATAAACAAGATCTCTCGCTCGTGATAAACACTTTAGAAGATGCTTGTAGAGGTAGGGAGACTTATGGCGTCCTATTACACAGTGACCAAGGAGCTCAGTATACATCCTATAAATTTCAAGAAAAAGCAAAAGAAAAAGGCATTACCACAAGCATGTCTCGGAAAGGCAACTGCTTTGATAATGCCGTCATTGAATCCTTCCATTCCTCACTAAAGTCGGAAGAATTCAGCACTCAGCAACGAGTGCACCTTACAAATTCTATTGTACTAGAAAAAGTAGAAACGTACATGTATTATTACAATTATATACGACCATTTAAAAAGTTAAACTGCCATACCCCAGTAGAATTCAGGAGTATGGCAGCCTAGGTGTTTTTTTAAATCTCATTTTTCTAGGTCAGTTCAAGACATTTGGCCCGGGTTTATTTTTATGCTCTAACATTTATAAGTCACACATTATCTTTTGAAAAGTTTAAGTGAGGGGCATTGTAAAAAAGCATTTTGAGCCCAATCAGTCATTATTATTCATAAAAAAACATTTATTATTAAGGGAAATGACATTGCCGCAAGTACGTGTATCTCCTACTAATCTTGAATTAAAAACAAACATAGCAACAGTAAAAGGCGTAATTAAACAGAAGCAAAGCCTTGAAATGATGGACATTTTAAGATATATTCATAAGGGAAAATCAGGCCCTGGAGGTTAAGACATGACAAAAAGATTTGCCGTTGTATTAGCAGCAGGAAAAGGAACACGGATGAAATCACAGTTATATAAAGTGCTTCATCCAGTATGTGGTAAACCAATGGTTCAACATATTTTAGACGAATTAAACGTATGTCGAATTGATCAAACAGTCACAATCGTCGGCCATGGAGCTGAAAAGGTTAAAGAGCTTCTCGGTGATAAAGTGGCATATGCTTTGCAAAAGGAGCAGCTTGGAACAGGACATGCTGTTATGCAGGCCGAAGAGACTATAGGAGATGAACAAGGTACCACGATTGTTGTTTGTGGAGACACTCCGCTACTGACAGCTGAAACGATGGAAGCTCTTTTTACACATCATGAGGAACAAGGGGCAAAAGCGACGATCTTAACAGCATTAGCAGAAGATCCAACAGGCTACGGAAGAGTAATAAGGGACAGCACACAAGCAGTGAAGAAAATTGTAGAACATAAAGATGCGTCCAGTGAGGAAAAACAAGTAAAAGAAATAAATACAGGGACGTATTGTTTTGATAACAAAGCTCTTTTTAAAGCCCTAAAGCGTGTTGGAAACGATAACTCTCAAGGCGAGTACTACTTACCAGATGTTATTGAAATCTTGCAAAAGGACAATGAAAAAGTGTCAGCCTATCAAACTAATAATTTCTATGAGACGATGGGTGTCAATGACCGTGTAGCTCTCAGTGAAGCTGAAAAATGGATGAAAAAGCGAATTAATGAGAAATGGATGCGAGAAGGAGTCACGTTAATAGACCCTGAGCAGACGTATATTTCTGCTGACGCTGTCATCGGTCAGGATACGATTATTTCACCGGGCACGATTATATCAGGAACTGCGACTATCGGTGACAATTGTGAGCTTGGTCCTCACACTGAAATAAAAGATAGTCGAATTGGCCATGGTACTGTTGTCAAACAATCAGTGGTGCATAACAGTGATGTAGGGAGTCACGTTTCAATTGGACCATTTTCACATCTCCGTCCCCAAACAGAATTAGCTGACAAGGTAAGAGTAGGGAATTTTGTTGAGTTGAAAAAAATGTCCATGGGAGAAGGGAGTAAAGCCTCCCACTTAAGCTATTTAGGTGATGCAAAAATTGGTGAAGGTGTTAATGTAGGTTGTGGCGCCATTACCGTTAATTATGATGGTGAAAATAAATTTTTAACAACGGTAGAAGACGGGGCATTTATCGGGTGTAACTCAAACTTAATTGCGCCTGTCACTGTCGGAAAAGGCGCATATATAGCAGCAGGCTCAACAATTACAGACGATGTACCACAAAAATCTTTAGCAATTGCCCGAGAGCGTCAAACGACCAAAGAGGGCTATATAAATAAATAACGCGATCAAAGTTAGTTAAAAAATGATGGAGGTTTTACTAAAGATGGCTCAGTATAAAGACGACAATTTGAAGGTATTTACGTTGAACTCTAACCCAGAGTTGGCGCATGAAATAACGAAAGAAATCGGTATTGAAATGGGAGAGAGTTCAGTTACTCGGTTTAGCGATGGTGAGATTCAAATTAATATTGAAGAAAGTATTCGCGGATGTGATATTTTCGTCATTCAATCTACAAGCTCTCCAGCTAACGAAAATATTATGGAACTGCTTATTATGATCGATGCCTTAAAACGAGCATCAGCTAATAATATTAATGTCGTGCTACCTTACTATGGTTACGCCCGTCAAGATAGAAAAGCGCGTTCCCGTGAACCGATTACAGCTAAACTTGTAGCTAACCTACTTGAAACTGCTGGTGCTACAAGAGTTATTTCATTAGACCTCCACGCCTCTCAAATTCAAGGATTTTTCGATATTCCTGTGGATCAACTCGTTGGTGTTCCTATACTGGCCAACTATTTTGAGGAAAAAAATCTAGAAGATATTGTCGTTGTTTCCCCTGATCACGGTGGTGTTGTACGTGCAAGAAAAATGGCAGACCGGCTAAAATCACCTATTGCGATTATTGATAAGCGAAGACCGAAGCCAAACATGGCTGAAGTGATGAATATCGTTGGACATATTGAAGGGAAAACAGCGATTATTATTGACGATATCATTGATACTGCTGGTACTATGGCGTTAGCAGCTAATGCCATGATTGAGAACGGTGCAAAAGAGGTGTACGCATGTAGTACTCACCCGGTATTATCAGGCCCAGCGATTGAGCGTATTGAAAACTCTAAAATTAAAGAATTGGTGGTCACCAATACGATACCTTTACCAGAAGAGAAAAAAACAGGGAAAATTACCCAATTGTCAGTGGCACCTCTTTTAGCTAAAGCGATTATTTACTGTCATGAACAACGCTCTGTCAGTCGTTTATTTGACTAAATATTGACGTGTGTAGCAACTATAGAAGCATCATCGTAAGTGGTTTTATACTGGTGTCCAGCGATAATTCGATAAAAAGAGGTTTTAATTGAATGAAGGATGGGAAAACCATAGAAAGACCTAAAAAATGACGAGGTGATTCAATATGGCTACAGTTTTACAAGCAGCAGTCAGAGAAGATTTTCGAGGATCGCGATTATCAAAAATAAGGCAGGCAGGTAACATTCCTGCAGTTGTTTACGGTAAAGCATTTGGAAATAAAGCCGTTGCCGTTGAAGAAGTGGCATTTATTAAAACCCTTCGCTCTCAAGGGAAAACGGGTGTTTTTAAGCTCGATATAGATGGGACACAAACAGATGTGATGATCTATGACATGCAATATGATTCTATAAAAAATGAGTATCTTCACATTGATTTTTATGCAGCTGACATGACATCTGAAATGGATGCTGACGTCCCTGTTCATGTGATAGGCGAATCTAAAGGGGTAAAAGACGGTGGCGTACTACAACAAGCTGTTTATGAGCTTTCTGTACGTGCTTTGCCGGCTGATTTACCAGATGGTATAGAAGTAGATGTAACCGATCTGGATGTAAATGACGCTTTATTAGTTAAAGACTTAAAGAGTGGAGCAAACTTTGAATTTAATAGTGAACCAGAAGAAGTTGTCGTCTCTATTCTCCCTCCAGATGAAGAACCTGAAGAACCAGCAGTCGATGAAGGAAGAGAGCCTGAATTGGTGGATGGGGACCCTAATGCTGAGGCTGAAAAGAGCGGTTCAGATGAGGAGAAGCAAGATTAAATGATGATGGGGAGGGTATAACCACTCAGGTTATACCCTTTTCATTCTTTATTCTTTTCTGTAACCTAGTTAACTTTCCTTCCGTAATCCAGTATAATGAAAGAAGCCGCATCTCGTAAGGAGAGACCTATTATGTTTTTAAAGAAGCTTTTCAAAGGAAGGGCTGGAGAGAATGAAGGAGAGAATGGAATAATGAAACTCGTCGTAGGGTTGGGTAATCCGGGGAAAGAATATGAGCGGACACGGCATAATGTCGGCTTTGAAGTTATTGATAAGTGTCAACAACTGGTCAATGTAGAACTTAATCAGGCAAAGTTTAAAGGCGCATATGGGGTTACACGAATAGGTACAGAGAAAATATACTTATTAAAACCACTTACATATATGAACCTGTCCGGTGAATCAGTTGGGCCACTTATGAATTATTTCAAAATGACGCCTGAAGACTTACTCGTCATTTACGACGATTTAGATTTACCACCGGGGACAATCCGACTGCGCCAAAAGGGTGGCCATGGAGGGCACAATGGCATGAAATCCATTATTCAACATATAGGAACTGATCAATTTAAGCGAATAAGAGTTGGCGTCGGTCGCCCTGACCCAGGGGTATCGGTACCAGATTATGTTTTGGGGAATTTTCCCCCACAAGAACGAGAAGATATCGATGATGCGGTTGATCGGGCAGCCCAAGCCGTACAGAAGTGGACTGAAACAGATTTTCTAAAAGTCATGAACGACTATAATCAATCGTAATCTACATGTTTGAGTAACCTAAGGAAGCTGAATAGTCTTATGTTCTTGTGTCCATACTAGTGATGATTCGACATGCTATAAGGGGGATCATCATGGCTATTCATTATTACTGTCGCCACTGCGGGCACAAAATGGGCACAATTGATGCTGATGTAGATGGGCGCCAACTTGGAATAGAGCAATTAAGTGATCAAGACAAACAGGAAATGATTGATTATGATCAACAAGGACATGTTCATATTAAAATTATTTGTGAAGAGTGTGAACGAACACTTGAAAAATACCCTGCATATCATGAGCAGGAATCCTTTCTTAATTGATACAAGAGAGGTCTATACAAGCTTTGGCTTATACGCCAAAGCATTTTTCTCATATAATAACTATCTTTAAATCGATCAGCAATAGTAGTTGATAAGATGACGTTGCCCCTCCTGTAAAGAGGCAGCGTTAAAAAAGTGAAGGTAACATAGCATTTAACTAACACACGTCTTTTGAATGGTGTGGTGTCATGTGAAGATGAATGGGTCTTTTCAAAGAGAGAGCGTTTTGATATTTAAACGCTTATGTCTTTATAAATAGTAAGTAGTTATATGAATAGTTCTAGTAAGAAGTTGTGTGAATGTATCATAGTAGACTCATTGTCAGAGTGGCGCATACGTGAAATAATTCAGAAGGAATAAAGTATGATAGTACAATGGACGAGATAAAGGTGGGAGAAATCTTGGAAGGGCTTATTAAATCAATTTATAACAGTGATGAGTTAGTAAGCATCACAGAAGGGTTGGAAGCGAACCTGTCTGAGCAAATGATATCAGGAGTTACAGGGTCGGCGCGCTCACTTATGCTTGCAGCCATATTTAAACGAACAGGGAAATCTCAGTTAATCATTACTCATAACCTATTTCAAGCACAAAAGTTATATGAAGACCTAACGTCCGTCATTGAGGAGGAGCATGTTTATCTCTATCCCGTAAATGAACTCATTTCATCAGAAATCGCTGTAGCTAGTCCAGAAATGAGGGGGCAAAGAATGGACGCACTTAATCAGTGGTCTTCTAATCGAGAAGCCATAGTCATCGCCCCGGTGGCAGGTGTAAGACGTCTGTTGCCCCCACCTGCTATGTGGCAGGAACGTCAGCTATCATTAACAACTGGAGAAGATATTCAGTTAAACAAGATAATTACTCAATGTGTATCCATGGGTTTTCAAAGAGTAGATATGGTGTCTGCACCCGGTCATTTAAGTGTTCGAGGTGGTATTATCGATATTTATCCTTTATCTGAAGAGCATCCTGTGAGAATTGAATTATTTGATACAGAGATTGACTCCATACGATTTTTTGATGTGGAAACTCAGCGCTCCAAAACGCAAGTGACAGGAGTCACAATTGGGCCTGCTAGAGAGATTTTAATGGATGACGACCATTTTCAACGTGGGGCTGAAAAACTAGAAATTGAATTAGCTTCTACGTTAAAAAAGGTGAAAGATGCAAGTGTCAAAGAGAATTTAGCAGAGCAAGTAAGCATGGAAATTGATTGGCTTAAGCAGCATACGATGTTCGATGCGATGTATAAATATATGTCTCTATATTACGAGAAAGAGTGGACCCTTATGGATTATTTACCTTCAGGGGGGGCAGTCTTTGTCGATGAGGTAAGTCGTGTACAGGAAATGGTCCAGAGTCTAGAAAAAGAAGAAGCTGAATGGCAGACGACCATGCTATCTCAAGGAGCAATGGTATCAGGCCTTGATATGTCTCGTTCTTGGGATGCTATTATTCAACAAAGTGATGCGCCAAAGTTGTATTTGAGTCTTTTCTTGCGTCATGTACCAGCTACACAGCCACAAAATATTGTTAATATTCAAAGTAAATCAATGCAAAATTTCCACGGTCAACTTCATTTATTAAAAAATGAAGTTGATCGGTGGAAGGATGCGGACTATTCCATTGTGTTTCTCTGTTCTGGAGAGGAACGAGCAGAAAGAATGAAAAGCGTTTTAGAAGATTACGAGATTGAAGCAGCCATTGTGTCTAAAGAGCAAGAGCCGGCTAGAGGACAGGCACAAATTAGTCCAGGCCATCTAATGGCAGGATTTGAATTGTCTATGCAACGGATAATCGTGATTACTGAAGAAGAAGTTTTTACGAAACAAACGCGTAAACCGAAACGCCGACAAAAACTTTCTAATGCTGAAAGGATAAAAAGTTACTCAGAATTAAAAGTTGGCGATTGGGTCGTTCATGTTAACCATGGTATTGGGAAATATTTAGGGATTGAGACGCTTAAAGTAGGAGATATTCATAAAGATTATATGCATATTTCTTATGCGGGAAACGATAAGCTATATGTTCCCGTTGATCAAATCGATCAAGTCCAAAAGTACGTTGGTTCTGAAGAAAAAGATCCGAAACTTTATGCTCTTGGTGGAAGTGATTGGAAGAAAGTTAAGAAGAAAGTGAAATCCTCTGTACAAGATATTGCTGATGATTTAATTAAACTATATGCAGAACGTGAACGGACAAAAGGGCATGCTTTCTCTAAAGACGGACCTGAACAACAAGAATTTGAATCATCGTTTCCATATCAGGAAACGGAAGATCAAATCCAAGCAATTGAAGAAATAAAGGCTGACATGGAACGCGAACGTCCAATGGATCGATTGTTGTGCGGGGATGTCGGTTATGGAAAGACAGAAGTGGCACTTCGTGCAGCATTTAAAGCCATCATGGATGGAAAACAAGTGGCCCTTCTTGTACCGACAACTATCTTGGCCCAACAGCATTATGAAACGATTCGTGAGCGTTTTCAAGACTTTGCTGTTAATATCGGCTTGTTAAGCCGCTTTCGTACAAGAAAAGAGTTAAAATTAACAGCCGATGCAGTAAAAAATGGCACGTGTGATATCGTCGTTGGTACACATCGCCTTCTCTCTAAAGATATAAATTTTGCAAAACTAGGTTTGCTTATTGTCGATGAAGAACAGCGATTTGGAGTGACGCATAAAGAGAAAATTAAGCAACTGAAAGCGAACGTCGACGTCCTAACGCTAACAGCTACTCCTATTCCACGAACCTTGCACATGTCCATGCTTGGAGTCAGAGATTTATCTGTTATAGAAACGCCCCCAGAAAATCGGTTTCCCGTCCAGACGTACGTGGTGGATTATAATGAGTCACTGGTTAGAGAAGCCATTGAACGGGAACTTGCGCGAGGCGGGCAAGTGTACTTTTTATACAATCGTGTAGAGGATATAGAATCGATGGCCGATAAAATCTCTATGCTTGTGCCGGAAGCGAATATTCAGTTTGCCCATGGGCGCATGACAGAAAATGAATTAGAGACGGTTATGTTGGACTTTTTGGAAGGAAATACAGATGTGCTTGTCACGACCACCATTATTGAAACAGGGGTGGATATTCCTAATGTTAATACTCTCATCATCCATAACGCTGATCGAATGGGCCTTTCTCAGCTTTATCAACTTCGTGGACGAGTAGGACGTTCCAACCGTGTTGCTTACGCTTACTTTACTCATCAACGGGACAAAGTGTTGACGGAAGTCGCTGAAAAACGCCTACAATCAATCAAAGAATTTACGGAGCTCGGTTCCGGCTTTAAGATCGCCATGCGAGATTTGTCAATTCGAGGAGCGGGTAATTTACTAGGTGCGGAACAACACGGTTTTATTGCCTCGGTAGGATTTGACCTTTATTCTCAAATGTTGAAGGATGCTATAGACGAGCGAAAGGATCAAGGGAATGGCGGAGAAAAATCTCAGTCTGTGAGGGAGCCAGACATCGAGCTGGATGTAAAAGTAGATGCGTACATTCCTGAATCATATATTGCCGATTCTAAACAGAAGATTGATATGTATAAGCGGTTTAGATCCATCAACTCTCAACGAGACCTGTTAGACTTACAAAATGAAATGATTGACCGTTTCGGTGATTACCCGCCTGAAGTAAGTTACCTCATGGCAGTGTCTAAAGTTAAGCTACTCGCTAAACAGGAAGGGATTGAATCTATTTCGGAGAAAAATCAGCAATGTAAAGTGGTTCTTAGTGAAGAAGCAACAGCAAGGATCGATGGAGCAAAGCTCTTCACTCTCGTTAACAAGCTATCTTCAAAATTACATTTATCCATGGCGGGGAGTCAAATTGTTATACACCTGAAAACAAAGTCTTTGACAGATGGTGAATATATGGAGATTCTTGAACAAGTGCTTGGAAAGTTAGACGAAGTACGAAAAGATGAAGTGGCAAATGCTTAATGACATAATGTTATAAAGGGAAGGCTCTTCTTTTAAGTTGATTACTTATTAACTTAAGAGGTGGGCCTTTTAAATATTTAAATAGTGGGGACTTTAAGGGTAAAGAGACGGTGACGCCATAGCAAACGTTAATGGCTAGTTCTTCCATAGGTAAATAAACAACTTTATTCTTCAATTGGTGAATAGTTCTTTTTATTTTTCAGATAATAAGGACTAGCTTCTGAACCATAAGAGCTTGAATAGACATCCAGTCATTACAACAAAGAAAGCGAGGCAATGCATTGATGAAAGCAACGGGTATAGTGCGTCGTATCGATGATCTTGGCCGTGTCGTTATTCCGAAAGAAATCAGGCGGACTCTTCGTATACGTGAAGGGGATCCACTAGAGATTTTTGTCGACAGGGAAGGGGAAGTGATTTTAAAGAAATATTCACCAATTTCAGAGCTCGGCGATTTTGCTAAAGAATATGCAGAAGCGCTTTATGACAGTTTGAATCATATCGTACTTATAGCTGACAGAGATTCATTTATTACTGTTGCAGGGGGCTCGAAAAAAGATTATCACAATAAAGCCATTGGTGACTTAGTTGAACAGGCGATGGAAGAAAGAAAGTCCAATGTCAAGTCAGAGAAGGGGGAATATGTCATTGCGGGAGACACGAGTGAACCGATGGATGGCTATTGCATTTCACCGATAATTGCTAATGGGGATCCTATTGGGGCAGTATCGCTCATTAGTAAAGGGAGTGGATCGATAGGAGAAGTTGAGCAAAAATTAGCGGAAACTGCAGCAGGATTTTTAGCAAGACAAATGGAGCAATAGCATAATCTCATATGCAATTAGACGACTGTCCATAACTCATAAGGGCAGTCTTTTCATTTTTTTCAAACCCTTTGTTTATTGAATAACTAAACTGGACTGTTTTTAAGAGTAGTCAACTGACTAATAAAACTTACTGAGGGACTGTTGATAGGAAAATTATGATACTTTGAAGCCATATTATAGCCTTTTTCGTATGCTATAATAGCATATAATTATTTACGTTTAGAGAGGGCTGCTTTATGGAAGGGCAACGTCATCATGGTACTAACCAACTTACATGGGTGAAGGGGGCCGTCTATTTATCATTAGCTGCATTTATCGCTAAAGGGCTAAGTGCACTTTATAAAATACCATATCAAAATATAACAGGGGATCAGGGGTTTTATGTTTACCAACAAGTTTATCCTATTTATGGGATAGCCTTTGTTTTGGGGACATATGGATTTCCTCTAGTCATCTCACGGATGGTTGCTAAGGAACATACAGGGCGATCATTAAACGAGCAGACACTCAATACGGACCGATTAATGTTTGTATTTATTTGCTTACTTTTTTTACACACGCTCATAGGTGGAATCATTATGGTAATGGCGAAACCACTCGCGATAGTGATGGGAGATCCGAATTTGACAGCAGCGATTCGTTGGATTGGCCCGTCTTTTTTCCTTATCCCTTTTTTAGCTTTAGGAAGAGGTGTTTATCAAGGAATAGGTGCTGCTACACCATCAGCTATTTCCCAAGTATTAGAACAAGCTGTGAGAGTAACGGTCATCCTCCTCATTGCTATCATAGCTATGAGACAAGGTGATCCTTATTTAGCAGGGACTTCAGCAGGGATAGGAGCTGTAGCTGGAGGGTTAGCAGGTGTGGCTCTTTTCCTCCTATTAGCATTGAAGTATCGACAGTCCTTACCATTATCACTGTCGCCACTAAAGATGAAAAGAGAATGGTCTAGGGTTTGGAGGCCTGATTTAAAGGACTTATTACTGTCAGGCATCTTTGTCTCCATCAGCGCCATGGTGCTCGTTATTTTTCAGTTAACTGATACGTTCACTGTTTTTCGTCAGCTTATTACTTCTGGCTTGTCTCATAGTGATGCTGCTATTCATAAGGGGATCTATGATAGAGGGTGGCCGCTTGTTCAGTTTGGGGCAGTGGTGACGACTGTTTTCTCATATGCTGCTGTTCCTGTTATTGCAAAAGCCTATGAACAGAAAGATTTCACTGAAGTAAAAAGTGACATTACTAGGTCTATTAAAGTCTGCATTGTTTTTGGTGGAGCGGCAGCAACTGGCATGTCTGTTATCATGCCATCACTTAATAAGATGATGTTTATGGATCAAGAAGGGACAGTTGTTTTACAAGTATTTGCGTGGCTTGTCTTTTTCGGGGCCCTTTTTATGACGATTGCCGCCCTCTTACATGCTGTGGGTAAATCAGGCCATTCCGCCCTCGTTTTACTTGTAGGCTGTGCAGTTAAGCTGATACTTAATTGGTGGCTTATTGGTGAAATAGGTATTTTAGGGGCAGCTGTAAGCTCAGTAATTGCCATGACAGGCATGGTGCTACTCTCTGTATATATCTTATCAAACTATCGGTTATGGCGGCCATTTCCACTGAGTTTTTGGATGAAGTGGGTTGTCAGTTTAGCGATCATGACACTAGTGGTAAACTTATACTTATGGGGATTTAGTGCGTTGACTATCGAAGGAAGGCTGAATGAAGCCATTAAAGCCGTAACAGCTTCCGTTTTCGGAGGCGTTATCTTTCTCTTTTTAATCAAACAGTTTAGTATTCTCACACAAGATGAATGGGAAGCCCTACCTAAAATAGGGCGGAAAATCCCTTATAAAGTTAAAGGTAGTAAGTCATAGGAAGGGTGAATATAAATGAGTTCCACGATTAGAATACTCGGATTAGGTGCAGGAGATTTAGATCAGTTACCTGTTGGAATTTATAAAAAACTTATAAAACAAGAACTAGTTTTTTTAAGAACAGAAGATCATCCAGTTGTTGCCGAACTAAAAAGGGAAGGTGTGACGTTTAAAAGTTTTGATACCATATATAAAACCTATGACCAATTTGAAGAGGTGTATGAACACATAGTGAAAGAGTTAGTAGAAGCGGTCAAGATTAAAGGTGAGATTGTTTATGCTGTACCTGGTCATCCGTTAGTAGCAGAAGCAACTGTGCAGCGGTTATTGGCGCACGGTGAAAATATAAACGTGGTCATTGAAGGTGGTCACAGTTTTCTTGATGCTATGTTTACGAGCTTAAAAATCGATCCCATCGATGGTTTTCAGCTAGTGGATGGGATGACGATGGACCCGTCAAGCCTTGACTTATCGAGCCATACAATTGTGGCGCAAGTATATGATCAGATGAGTGCTTCTCATGTGAAGCTAACATTAATGGAACGATTTCCAGACGATTACATAGTACATGTTGTGACAGCGGCTGGAACGGCTCAAGAGAGTGTGCGGACTGTTCCGTTGTATGAATTAGATAGAGTAACGACACTCAGTAATTTAACAGCTGTTTATCTTGCGCCAGTTAAAGATGACACCTTGTTATATGGGGAATTTTCAACGTTGCAGCACGTCATAAAAACATTGCGGGGACCGAATGGTTGTCCATGGGACAAAAAACAAACGCACCAATCATTAAAAAAATACTTGCTAGAAGAAACGTATGAAGTATTGGATGCTATAGATGAAAACGATGACGACCATTTAGCAGAAGAGCTCGGTGATGTGTTACTACAAGTATTGCTTCATGCACAAATAGGTGAAGATGAAGGGTATTTTAATATAAAGGATATCATCAGTATATTAACTGAAAAAATGATAAGACGGCACCCTCACGTCTTTGGTGACAAGAACGCAGATAATGCAGAAGAAGTTGTAGCGAATTGGGAAGAGATTAAACAACAGGAAAAAATAGCGAAGGGACACAAACGGAACATGTCTTTACTGGACGATATTCCCTCAGCTTTACCGGCCCTTCTTAAAGCTTTCAAGTTACAAAAGAAAGCAGCTAAAGTGGGATTTGATTGGGCGGATGAAGCACCTATGTGGATGAAGCTCCAAGAGGAAATATCTGAATGGCTTCAAGCACTAAAAGAAGGAGCTAACGATGACGCTGTCGAAGAATTAGGGGATGTCTTATTTGTCCTTGTTAACTTGGCAAGATATCATGAGATAGATCCAGAAGAAGCACTCACTAAAACGAATAATAAATTTCGCCGGCGTTTTAACTATATAGAGGATCAATTAGCGAAAGATAGCTTACGAGCTGATGACGTCACGTTACAAAAATTAGATGAACTTTGGGAAAAAGCAAAACAAGAGGAACGTAAAGGAGAGTAATGACATGAGGTTAGATAAATATTTAAAAGTGTCACGCCTGATTAAACGGAGAACTATGGCTAAAGAAGTGGCTAGTCAAGGCAGGGTCAAAGTAAATGGGCAGGCGGCAAAGCCAGGGACAGAAGTAAAGCCAGGGGATGAATTAGAGGTGTTATTCGGTCAAAAGCATATGACAATTAGAATTGATCGTGTAGAAGAATCAGCTAAGAAAGAGGACGCAGCTACTTTCTACAGTATCTTAAAAGAAGAGCGGGTAGATAATAACTAAAAGGGCTTGTTCTATTTATATCAGCTTCTACATACATTAGCAGTAAAGAATGTATAGAGGAGGATGGAAATGGAACAATCATATCATCATATCCCATCTGGAGGAGGGCGTAATGGCCGCGACCACCAGTTAATTTTAAAATCAAGAAGGTTATTAGATATAACAGGTGTTAAGCAGGTAGAGAGCTTTGACAGTGAAGAGTTTTTGCTTGAGACGGATATGGGGTTTCTCTCTATTCGTGGGCATGATCTACAAATGAAAAACCTCGATGTGGAAGAGGGGAATGTCTCAATTAAAGGGACGATAGAGGACCTCGTCTACTTAAATCAGCTTCACGGTGAAAAAACAAAGGGCTTATTTGGGAAGTTATTTAAGTGACTTTAGATATACAAATGGTATCTATGGTGTCTAGTGTTGCCACAGGTATTTGGCTCGGGGCCTCCTTTGATACTTACGAAAGAATTTCAGGAAAGCGTCACATGTTTAAGTGGACAAGGATAATGAACGATTTTTTGTTTTGGGTTGCCCAAGCTCTCTTGTACTTTATTCTATTATTGAACATTAACAATGGAGAAGTACGTGTCTATTTGTTGCTGTCAATCATACTCGGATATGCTGTCTACCGTGCTATATTTGAAGGGGTATATAGGCGAGTGCTAGAAAGAGTGTTAAAAGTCATACACGCTGTGTACACGTTTTTAGTTCATTTGACCTATGTAATTTTTATAAATCCAATAAAAGGTCTGTTGAAACTCCTTCTTCGCTTAGGTATGATAGTGTTAATAACAATATGGGGACTAGTTTCTTTTGTTTTTAAATGGACCTTAAGGCCTATTATTTTTCTGGGGCAATTTATAGATAATAAACTAGCACACCCTTTTTTAAAACAACGTAAAGCGGTACTGTTACTTATAAAACGACTATTGATTTTATTTCACATAAAAAAGAAATAAAGGAATTAAAGGGGTGAAAACATGCAACAGGATAATCAGAAAAAAATCCGGAGATTAACATCTGAGTATATGGAAAAGCAAGTACAAATGGAAGAGCAACGGTTACGACGTCAAAAAGGCTTAGTCCGGCGATTGTCCGTGTTTGCTGTTGTATTCCTTATTATTTTGGGGGCCGGGGGATCAGTACTGTATCAGCAGCATGTGTCGATTCAAAAGCAACAGGAGACAAATGAGAGTTTGGAAGAGGAACTTGTTGTTAGGGAAAAGGAAGCCTCACAACTAGAACAAGAAATAAAATGGCTAAATGATCCAGAGTACATCGCTGAACTAGCGAGACGGGATTATTTCTTAACACAAGATGGTGAGATATTATTCCAGCTTCCGCGCCAGTCAACGGAGGACAATTGACACCGATCTCTTCACATTTGTATAATATAGTAAATGATATATTAGTTCCATGAAGGAGGAGCATTTTTTACATGTCCATCGAAGTAGGCAGTAAGTGTCAAGGGAAAGTCACTGGAATTACTAATTTCGGTGCTTTTGTTGAATTGCCCAGTGGGAGTACAGGCCTCGTGCATATCAGTGAAGTGGCTGATAGTTATGTGAAAGACATTAATGAGTTCTTAACCGTTGGCGATGAAGTGACAGTTAAAGTTATGAATGTAGAAAAGGACGGTAAAATTGGACTTTCCATTCGTAAAGCAAAGGCGTCTGAAGAAGGAGCAAAAAAAGCGGAACGGACCGCTCGACAGCCAGTTAAGCCACGACGTAAAGAGCAGCCGTCACTGTCCTTTGAAGATAAGATGAATCGATTTTTAAAAGATAGCGAAGAGAGACTTTCTTCATTGAAACGAAATACTGAATCTAAACGCGGGGGGCGAAATACCAAACGCGGATAATAAAACTTACTGCTGATTGATATAATAGAGTGATGTACCAATCCAACTCAATAACTTAAAGCCACTAACAATTGCCTGTATGTTGTTACTGGCTTTTTTTGCGTATCAAGCTTTCCTAAAAAGTTTCTCAGAGAGAGTCTCGTTAACGTTATGCTGATTAGCTCGTTAAATGACACTCAAAAAGTGCGACAAAAAGGCAGGGCAATTTACGAGAATGACGGCAATAAACAAATTGACCTAATATTTTGCAGGAAGACAGACATTATGTTGAGTAAGTCATCAATATGTCTCACCTTATGATTGCTAGACGTATGGCGTAGATAAAGGTCGAAGAGTTTTTATAGTTGCCACCATTTGTTTGACAAAATTTGTGTGTCTACCATGTTTTAATTAGAGAACGAACTTAAAACAGGGTGGTGGAAGAATGTTTGTTAGAAGTGGTGTACAGAGTGTGACTAAATTGAATGGACAAGCTGTTTCAGTGGTTGAAGGTTTAAAGGAATTTGTGGCAAGGAAGGCGCTATCTTTAATGGAAAAAAAGATAGATAAAGTAAAAATTCAAGCGCTAAAACGGCTTCTTCTTATTATGGGAGTTGGCTTCTTATTAGGTCGGTCAGTCATTTTGCTACAGCTACTTCCATTTGCAATTCCATTTTTGGCTGTCGTATTTAAATGGAGGCGAAATTTAACATTACCAGCTGCTTTTGCTCTTATTGCTGGTTCTACAAGTCTGTCGTTTGGATATGCCGGTCATACGACAGTTGCGATTTTATTATATTTCTTTTTACAAGCAGTCATAGAAAAGGTAAATAAAAGTAAGAATTTTTTACCGTTAACCGTATTTTTAGCCGTAGCGGGAACGAGGTATTTGAGCCTTGTTATTCAAGAAGGAACATCTATGTATCACCTGTTTACTGCCTCAGTTGAAGGTGGACTAGCTCTAGTCGTGACACTTATCTTTTTTCAGAGCATCCCTCTAGTTTTTGAAAGAAAAAAACAAATGAACTTAAGACATGAAGAAGTCGTGTGTCTTGTTATACTGCTCGGATCACTTCTGACTGGAACTGTAGGATGGCTTATTTATCAAATGTCTGTGGAACATATTGTGGCGAGATATGTAGTACTTATCTTTGCTTTTTCTGGTGGGGCAACGATTGGGGCTACCGTGGGCGTTATCATGGGATTGATTTTATCATTAGCAAGTGTCTCTCAACTTATATCAATGAGTTTACTGGCTTTTGCAGGTCTGCTCGGTGGATTGTTGAAGGAAGGAGGGAAGGTGGGGACAGCAATAGGGCTAGTCATTGCAAGTTTATTAATGGCGATGTATGCCGATAGCCAATCGTCATTAAATGTGACGTTGTTTGAGAGCCTTACAGCGGTTGCCTTCTTTTATTTGACACCAAAAAAATGGACAAGCAGTCTTGCTGGCTATATACCGGGCACTGTGGAATATACCCAGGAGCAACAAAAGTATTTAAGGAAAATTAGAGATGTCACTGCTGGGAAGGTAGAACAGTTTTCTGATTTGTTTCTCAGCTTGTCGCGGACTTTTTCCTTTCATGGAAAACCGGAGGAAGGTGAAGAAACGGAGTGCAAGGTAGATTTGTTTTTAAGCAGTGTGACAGAAGCTACATGTCAAACGTGCATGAAAAAACAGCAGTGTTGGGCAAGGGACTTTGATAAAACATACGGATTAATGGAGCAGATAATGGGAGCGTGTGAGAAGGATGGTGACATAAAGGACAGAGCTTTGGCAGCAGTGTGGAAGAAGCATTGTATTATTGACACAAAAGTAGTTGATACAATTAATGGAAAATTAAAAGAACGAGATGGCGAAATGCGTTTGAGGAATCAACTTTTAGAGAGCCGGCAATTAGTAGCAGAGCAATTGATTGGGGTATCACAAGTAATGGAAGATTTTGCGAAAGATATTCAAAGGGAGAAAAAAGTTCATGAACAGCAAGAGATAGATATTAAAAACAGTTTGTCAGAAGCGGGTGTGGATGTAGACTTAGTGGATATTTATAGCCTTGAACCTGGAAATGTAGATGTGGAAATGATCATTCCATCTAATACTTACAATGAAGCTGAAAAAGTGATTGCGCCACTTTTGTCAGATATTTTACGTGAATGTGTCATCGTGAAGCACACCGAAGCTGCACGTTCCACAGGCCCAGAAACAAAGGTTGTATTCGCCTCAACAAAAACGTTTGTTATTAATCAAGGAGTCGCCCATACTGCGAAAGGAGGTAAATGGGTATCAGGGGACAGTTATTCGACGATGGAAATTGGAGAAGGCACGTATGCGATGGCCATTAGTGATGGCATGGGCAACGGGCGACGTGCACACATCGAAAGTCAAGAAACCATTGATTTATTGAGGAGAATTTTGCTTTCTGGGATTGATGAGACAGTCGCTATAAAGTCGATTAACTCTGTCCTATCTCTCAGATCAAACGAAGAAGTTTTCTCCACGCTTGATCTTGCTATGCTTGATTTACAAACTGGAAAGGCAAAATTTCTTAAAGTTGGCTCAACACCTAGTTACATCAAGCGTGGAGATCACGTGATGTCTCTAGAGGCAGGAAATTTGCCAATTGGCATGATTAGAGAGATGGACGTGGATGTTGTATCTGAACAGCTTAAGGCAGGTGACCTGTTAATTATGATGAGTGATGGTGTGTATGAGGCCTCCAAACATGTAGAAAATAAGGATGTTAGAATGAAGCGAATGATCAGAGAAATGATGACGAAAGACCCTCAAGAAGTGGCGGATTTACTTATGGAAAAAATGATTCGTGATGCTGATGGGGAAATACATGATGATATGACCGTTTTAGTAGCAAAAGTCGATCATTATTTACCCGAGTGGGCCACGTTTTCAGCCCCTGAAAAGGAATGGGCTTAAAACAGAGTATAAAATCTCTGAATCTTGTAAAAACTAATTAAAAAACAAGATAGGAGTGGGCTTATGAGCCGTGGTACAATTAGACAAATTTTGTTAATCACTGATGGTTGCTCTAATGCTGGGGAAGATCCAGTGGCAATGGCTGCGATTGCCAAAGAAGAGGGGCTATGCGTCAATGTCATTGGTATATTAGATGACGATGATGAAAATGAAAGAGGTATGTCGGAGGTAAATGATATTGCTGCAGCTGGAGGTGGTATGAGTGATGTTGTATATGCAAAGGCACTTTCACAAACCGTCCAGATGGTTACGAAGAAAGGGATGACACAAACCATTCATGGGGTTGTAAACCGAGAAATTTCACAGATCCTTGGTAAAGATCAAGAGATGGAAGATTTAGCACCTGAAAAGCGAGAAGAATTAATGGAAGTAGTCGATGAACTAGGAGAGACTTCTCAGCTTGATATGGTTATTTTAGTGGATACAAGTGCTAGTATGAGAAATAAGCTGCCTCGTGTCCAAGAGGCATTGTTAGATTTGTCGCTAAGCCTCAAGTCTCGAGAAGGAGAGAACTATTTCTGCCTGTATTCATTTCCCGGGAAAAGGAGTCCGGTAGAGAAACTTTTATCATGGACACCACAATTGGATTCGCTTAAAGGTGCTTTTAAAAAGCTGTCTACATCAGGAGTGACGCCAACGGGGCCAGCTATTATGGAAGCGGTGAAACTTTATAGTAAGCGAATGAAGAAAGGCGTTACAAATGATGAAACAGCCTTCATCGAAGAGTCTGGACAATAACTTTTATCCTGGACAAATCATTACAGGAAGATGGCATGGAAAAAAATACGTCATTCTCAGAATTTTGGGGGAAGGAGCTATTGGTAAAGTTTATTTAGCAAGACGTGGCCAGCAGCTGATGGCACTTAAGGTTGCACATAATGCCATGTCCGTTTCCTCCGAAGTCCATGTACTTAGGCAAATATCGAAGGTCCAAGGGTTATCGCTCGGACCTTCTTTCCTTGATATGGATGATGTTGCAACACCCCAGGGTAATATTACGTTTTATGCCATGGAGTATATTCATGGCGAGCCTTTTTTACCCTTTGTAAGGAATAAAGGCATTGAATGGCTTGGCATTTTTGTTATGCAATTATTAGGTGATTTACAGAAAATGCATGATAAAGGTTGGGTTTTTGGTGATATAAAGCCTGAAAATTTACTTATAACATCTAATCCATATCAATTGAGGTGGATTGACCCAGGTGGTGTGACCAAAAGGGGACGCTCTATTAAAGAATACACAGAATTCTTTGATCGAGGCTATTGGGGGGCTGGTGATCGTAAAGCAGATCCCGCATATGATTTGTTTTCCGTGGCGATGCTAATGGTAAATCGTAGTTACCCTTCTCGCTTTTATAAAGAAGGTGTTAAAGGAACACGTGTCATTTTAGAAAAAACATCTAGACAAGCTAGCCTAATTCCTTATGCACCCATTATTGAAAAAGGAATCACCCAGCGATATGAGCATGCACTTGAGATGAAAAAGGACGTGATGGAAGTGTTACGAACACAGCAGGCTAATGTGCCTCCCCCCAGAAAAAAGAAACGAATATCCTCTCTGGTGAAACAAAAAAGTGCGTCTGCCATTAATTCTTCACACGCTCGTAGTAGTAAAAAAAGAAGCGGGTTTAAGGAAACAGCTATTTTTGCCTCTTTTCTTCTTATCCTATATATTCTATACTTGACGGGATAAATGATATTCATAACAGTATGGGGTTTGGATAGAATCGGGGGTGTAACGTATGCAAGCCGCTGATGAAGTGATGGATATGTGCTTGTTGGCAGGGGAAATCATGTTGAAATATGGGGCAGAAACATATCGTGTAGAAGAAACACTAGAGAGAATGGCTAGAGCTTCGGGGTTTACGAATGTTCACTGCTTTACAACGACAACGGGTATATTTCTATCTTTTGAAGAGCGAAAGGGTAAGGAAGATCTCATGCAAATGGTCCGTATTGATGACCGGATGCAAGATTTAAATAAAGTGACGGAAGTGAATCAAGTTTCCCGAGAATTCACAGCGGGTGAATTGACGGTCGGTGCGGCTCATGAGCGTTTATTACAGATACATAAGACACCCATCCATTATCCGATTTGGCTTATTCATCTAGCTGCAGGAGTAGCAGGAAGTGGCTTTTCCTACCTGTTTGGGGGGAGGCTCGTGGATTTATTACCAGCCTATATTGCAGCTGTGCTGGCTAGTGTCACTTTAGTAGAATTTGAGCGTTATCTAAAAGTGCGTTTTGCAGCTGAAATGGCGGCTGCTTTTATTGGTGGCTCGGTTGCCATTTTTTTAGTCTATGCAGGGGTAGGTAGTAGTGTTGACCAAATTATTATCGGCTCTCTCATGCCTCTTGTGCCTGGCGTTCAATTGACAAACGCGGTGCGTGATTTATTGTCAGGGGATTTGCTTGCAGGAATGAGCCGGGGGGTAGAAGCGTTACTTACATCATTGTCAATAGCCAGTGGTATCGCACTCACAATTTCTCTATTTTTGTAAGGGGGAGGCACATATGGAGTTATTATTAGAATTAGTTATTACTTTTGCTGCCGTTATCGGATTCGGCATCATTTTCAGTGTGCCAAAACGGGCTCTTCTCCTCGGTGGTGGCATCGGTGTTATTACATGGTTTGTCCTCCAGACAGGAATAGCGTTTGGTGCCTCAAGTGTTTTCTCTACCTTACTTGCCTCATTGTCTGCTGCGACTATAGCCCATCTTCTAGCAAAGAAAATTCGCATCCCAGTGACAACACTGTCTATTCCTGGGATACTTCCTCTTGTCCCAGGAAGTAGAGCATATTTTACAATGTTATCATTTGTGGAAGGGGATTATATACAAGGGCTCGAGTACGGAGTAGAAACAATGCTACAAGCTGGCGCAATTGCAGGGGGACTCGTACTCGCATTATCGATCTTCTCATTTGGGAAAGGGATAGGGAACCGTTATGAAGCAGGCCATTAACTCATTCATTACTAAGCATGGTTTAATTGAGGAGGGAGACCATTTACTCGTTGCGGTATCTGGTGGACCAGATAGTATGGCGTTAATTCACTACTTAATGGAACTAAGTAACATAAAAAAGATTCTATTAAGTGTTTCACATGTGGACCATGGTCTAAGAAGTGAGGAATCCAAAAAAGATGCGGCATTGGTAGCATCTTTTTGTCAGAAATATTCGTTACCTTTTTATCTATACGAAGCAGATGTCAAGAAAAAGAAACGTCAACAAGCCATGTCGACACAAGAGGCAGCGAGGCTATGCCGTTATGAATGGTTTGAACACTTAATGCATAAGTTAGGTACAACTAAGCTTGTCACCGCACATCATGGCGATGATCAAATTGAGACGATGTTAATGAGGCAATTGCGTGGGAGTTTGTCCGGAAGGAAGGGGATTCCAGTAAAAAGGATGTTTGCCGGAGGGTATATTATCCGCCCCTTGTTAGCAGTGGAAAAAAACAAACTTCTAGAGTATTGTGCTACTTATAACATCCCATATCGCAAAGATCAATCAAATGATGAAGATAAGTATTTAAGAAATCGTATTCGACACCATGTACTTCCTTTTATAAAAGAAGAGAATCCAAAGGCCCATCACGTATTTCAGTGGCAGTCCGAAGTTTTGGCAGATGAAGAAGAATGGCTTCATCACGAGACAAAGCGGGTCGTTGATAAAGTAATGGCTTTTAAAGGATCTCATAAAATAGTTGTCTCACTTGAAGCTTTTGATGAAGTGGCTAAAGCTTTACAAAGACGGGCCATTCATCTAATATTAAACTATCTTTTAATAAGTCATCAGTTACAATTTGATCGCTCTCATATCGAGGCTATTCTTGATTTAATAAGGCAAGAACATCCGTCTGGGGAAGTCCATTTGCCTAAAAATATAACAGTAGAAAAGTCATATGAAAGCTTAATTTTCTCAATAAAAACACCCTTTTTAAAAGAGGAATCAGGGGATCAGAATAAGGAATTAGTTTTACCTCTCCCTGGCGAACTGGCGTGGGCAACTGGGACAATATCTGCTGATACTTTGAATGGAAAAATGCCGTTAAAAAATGACCCCCATGACATCTTTATTGATTTAAATAAAGTATCTTTGCCGTTCATTGTCAGGACGCGTCGTGCCGGTGACCGTATGTCTTTCTTTGGAGGGAAAGGAACGAAAAAATTAAAGGATGTTTTTATTGAGGCGAAAGTTGCTAAAGGAGATCGTGATCTTTGGCCCATTGTTACCGATAGTCATGGTACAATATTATGGGTGCCTTCATTGAAGCGCTCAAATGAAGGAGTTGTAGATGATAAGTCAGAGAATATTGTGCAATTGACTTATCGCGCTAATACATAATGAGATTGTATGTAACTGGTAAAAATGATCATGCACATTATAGGAGGTACGTGTAAAGACTATGCGAGAAGACATTGAAGAGATATTAATTTCTGAAGAAGATATTCAGAAAAAAATTAGTGAATTAGGTGCAAAATTAACGGAAGAATATGAAGGGAAGTTTCCGTTGGTCGTTGGGATTCTAAAAGGATCTTTACCTTTTATGGGAGATTTAATTCAAAAAATTGATACACATATTGAATTTGACTTAATGGATGTGTCAAGCTATGGAACCGAAACAGTATCTTCAGGTGAGGTCAAAATTGTAAAAGACCTTAATACTTCAGTAGAAGGAAGAGATGTCCTCATCCTTGAAGATATTATAGATAGTGGTAACACACTTAGTTATTTAGTAAAGTTGTTTCACTATCGCCAGGCTAAATCAGTTAAAATCGTTACCTTGCTTGATAAACCAGAAGGGCGTACTCAAGAAATTCACCCTGATATTGCAGGCTTTACTGTTCCTGACAAGTTTGTTGTAGGCTATGGTCTTGATTACATTGAGCGCTACCGAAATCTCCCTTATATCGGTGTGTTGAAGCCTGAGATTTATCAAAGTTAATTCGTTGTGAATGATGACATTTGTATGATACTATTACCTAAGTGTATTTGACGTGGGAGGAGGTTCAGGATGAATCGGATTTTTAGAAATACGATCTTTTATGTATTGATTTTCTTAATTATTGTCGGAGTAGTCAGTGTGTTCCAAGGGGACCCTGATGAAACAACAGAAATGACATTTAACGAATTTCGACAGGAGCTGGAAAATGACAATATTGAATCGTTGTCGATTCAGCCCCGTTTAGATGTATATGCAGCTAGAGGTCAACTAAGAGGTGCAGAAGATGATGAGTACTTTACAGTGAATGTACCAGATCTTCAAGCCTTTTTAGAAGAAGTTATTGCCTCAACTGGGGAACAAGGATTAGACGAGCTAGTGTTTGAACAGGCTGAGGAGCCTAGCGGATGGGTGAATTTCTTTACGGCGATTATCCCATTCGTCATTATATTCATTCTCTTCTTCTTCTTGTTAAGCCAAGCTCAGGGTGGCGGTAGCCGAGTCATGAACTTCGGTAAGAGTAAAGCCAAGCTCGTGAGTGAAGATAAGAAAAAAGCCCGTTTCAAAGATGTGGCAGGGGCTGATGAAGAAAAACAAGAGTTAGTTGAAGTCGTTGATTTCTTAAAAGAGCCGCGGAAATTTGCAGATATAGGGGCTCGCATTCCTAAAGGGGTACTTCTTGTAGGGCCTCCAGGGACAGGTAAAACATTGATTGCGCGGGCGGTCGCTGGAGAAGCAGGTGTACCATTCTTCTCAATTAGTGGGTCTGACTTCGTTGAAATGTTCGTTGGTGTAGGTGCGTCTCGTGTTAGAGATTTATTTGAAAATGCGAAGAAGAATGCACCGTGTATTATATTTATTGATGAAATTGATGCGGTTGGACGCCGACGTGGTGCAGGCCTGGGCGGTGGACATGATGAAAGAGAACAAACTTTGAACCAATTACTAGTTGAAATGGACGGTTTTGGCGTCAATGAAGGGATTATTCTCATTGCAGCCACAAACCGTGCAGATATTCTTGACCCTGCTTTATTGCGTCCAGGACGTTTTGATCGTCAAATCATGGTTGGTCGTCCTGATGTTAAAGGGCGTGAAGCGGTCCTAGAAGTTCATGCTAAAAACAAGCCGCTCCAAGATGATGTTAACTTAAAGACAATTGCTCAGCGAACGCCAGGTTTTTCTGGTGCTGACTTAGAAAACTTATTAAATGAAGCAGCGCTTGTTTCTGCTCGTGCTAATAAGAAGAAGATTGATATGGAGGCGGTGGAAGAAGCGATCGATAGAACGATTGCCGGTCCATCGAAAAAAAGCCGTGTCATCTCTGAAAAAGAGAAAAATATTGTCGCTTATCACGAAGCAGGTCATACCGTCGTTGGGGTTAAATTAGAGAGTGCAGATATGGTTCACAAAGTGACCATTGTACCTCGTGGCCAAGCAGGCGGATATGCGATGATGTTGCCTAAGGAAGACCGATACTTCATGACAAAACCGGAGCTCCTTGATAAAATTGTCGGCTTACTTGGGGGACGTGTGGCAGAAGAAGTCATGTTTAATGAAGTGTCTACAGGCGCTCATAATGATTTCCAGCGTGCTACAGGCATTGCCAGAAAAATGGTGATGGAATACGGAATGAGTGATAAACTAGGACCAGTTCAATTCGGTAGCTCTCAAGGGGAAGTTTTCCTTGGACGAGATATTAATAATGAACAGAACTATAGTGAAGCGATTGCTCATGAAATTGATATGGAAGTCCAACGTATATTGAAGGAGTCTTATGAACGATGTAAACAAATCCTCCTTGAAAATAAGGCAAGCTTAGAGATTGTAGCAAAAACGTTATTAGAGCACGAAACGTTGGATGCTGAACAAATCCGCTCACTCATCGAGGAAGGAAAGCTTCCAGATGATCACCATGTAACAAAGAAATTAAATGGTGAATCTGACCATACTGATGATGTAACAGTGAATATCCAAGGCAAAGAAGAAGAGAAAGATGCCATGGAAGATTTCCTTGGTTCTCGCTATGACAGTGATGAATCCACTTCAACAGAGTCCGATGATGAAGGTAAAAATGAAGACGACGATAAAAAATAAGATGAATAAATGACTGAAAGTGTCCCTCAACGCCGTGTCATCCATCAAAGTAGGTTAAACCAATCCTTCATAAGAGTGGCTTCGAAGGTTTAACGAAAGATGGAACATGGTCATTCGGGGCACTTTTTTGTATTTTTTACGAGAAATGGGGGGATGTAGTATGAATCTTGTGATGGATGTTGGGAATACAAAAATTGCTTTAGGGGTATATGAAGAGGAAGAGCTCTTATCACATTGGACAGTTGAAACGAATGTAGGTAAAACGACAGATGAATATATCGCTCTTTTTCATCAGCTTTTTCAATTAAGGGGAATAGATGCTAGTGAGGTACACGATATCCTTATTTCATCAGTTGTGCCCCAGCTTGATCAGCGTTTAATCCTGGTATGTCAGTCTTATTTCAACTTGACACCAATGTTCGTTGGGCCCGGAATTAAAACGGGCCTTAACATACTCTATGATAACCCTAAAGAAGTTGGATCCGATCGTATTGCTAATGCTGTAGCAGGTATAGCGTATTATGGTGCCCCGTTGATCATCATTGACTTTGGCACGGCTACGACATTTTGCTACATTACGAAAAACAATCAATATGCAGGAGGGGCTATTGCGCCAGGTATGTCTATTTCTATGAACGCCCTTTCTCAACATGCGGCGAAACTACCTGACATTGATACTTTTAAAGCACCAAATGTCATTGCGAAAAACACCGTTCATGCTATGCAATCAGGCTTTCTTTATGGGATGGTGGGGCAAGTTGAGGGGATGGTTAGTCGTATAAAAGAAGAAATGGGTGCTGATTTAAAAGTAATTGCTACAGGTGAGTTGGCTGCCTTAGTAAAAAAAGAGACAACTGCTATTACGATTGTGGATGAATGGCTGACGTTAAAGGGACTTCAGCTAATATATAGAAAAAACCGAAATACGTAACACGATGTGTGTTTAAAAGGAGTATTGATAACAATGAAAGATTACTTAGTTAAAGCATTAGCGTTTGAAGATACTGTGAGAATTTATGCCATACAATCAACTGAAATGGTGAAAGAAGCGGCTAGGCGTCAAAAAACATGGCGCACTGTCACGGCAGCATTAGGTAGAGCACTTACAGCAGGCACGATGATGGGAGCAATGCTGAAAGGGGACGAAAAACTAACAATAAAGATAGAAGGTAACGGAGCTGCATGCCCTATTATCGTGGATGCGAAAGCTAACGGTACCGCAAGGGGTTACGTAACTCAGCCTCATCTTGATCCAGAGAGGAAGTCAAATGGGAAATTGGATGTTTCAGCTGTTGTAGGCACAGAAGGGTCGCTCTCAGTTGTAAAAGACCTCGGTATGAAAGAACACTTCACAGGGAGTGTGCCACTCGTTTCCGGAGAATTAGGAGAGGATTTCACGTATTATTTTGCAACATCTGAACAAACCCCATCTTCTGTCGCATTAGGTGTTATTATTGGTCAAGGAGAAGAGGTAGAGGCAGCAGGGGGATTTATCATTCAAATGATGCCAGGGGTGAAAAGTGAAACAGTGGATCTATTAGAACAAAAACTAAGTCAAATGCCACCTATTTCATCGCTCATACAACAAGGTAAGACGCCAGAACAAATCATAGGTTTACTAACTGAGGAAAATAATCACCGCATTATGGAAAAGATGACGACTTTATTTGAATGTCATTGCTCTAAAGAACGTATCGCTAATGCGATTGTTGGTTTGGGAGAACAAGATATAACAGACATGATTGAGGAAGATGGCGGTGCAGAAACAACATGCCATTTTTGTAATGAAATATATACATTTTCTCGTGAAGAACTTCAAAAACTTCTTGAGGAAAAACGTTCTGAAGATTCATAATATTTGCCTTGACCTTGTTGTTAAGTTTTGTTAAACTCAATCTAAGATTAAACCAATGAACTTACTTGGATTTAAGGAGGAGAATCAATGGCAAAAGTAGCAAATTCCATCACTGAACTGATCGGTGATACACCTTTAGTTAAACTGCAACGACTTGTAAGTGACGACCATGCAGATGTTTACCTGAAGTTAGAATTTATGAACCCAGGTAGCAGTGTCAAAGACCGAATTGCTTTAGCCATGATTGAGGATGCTGAAGAAAAAGGCGCTCTTAAAGCGGGAGATACAATTGTAGAACCGACCAGTGGAAATACAGGAATCGGTTTAGCCATGGTAGCTGCTGCAAAAGGTTATCGAGCGGTGCTAGTCATGCCTGAAACGATGAGTATGGAAAGACGAAATCTTCTGCGTGCTTACGGAGCGGAACTCGTATTAACGCCTGGTCCTGATGGGATGGGTGGGGCGATTAAAAAGGCCACAGAATTGCAACAAGAGCATGGGTATTTTATGCCTCAGCAATTCGAAAATACAGCTAACCCAAAAGTTCATCGTGAAACGACGGGGAAAGAATTATTAGAGCAAGTAGGCGGACAGCTTGACGCCTTTGTTTCAGGAATTGGTACTGGGGGAACAATAACAGGAGCAGGGGAAGTCTTAAAAGAGAAATTTCCAAATATGCAACTTATTGCACTAGAACCAGCTGATTCACCAATTTTATCAGGAGGTCAAAAAGGACCGCATAAAATTCAAGGAATCGGGGCCGGTTTCGTTCCGGAAATCTTAAATACGGACTTATATGATGAAGTCATGACAGTCACAACTGAGCAGTCATTCGAATACGCAAGGAGAGCTGCTAGAGAGGAAGGGATTTTAAGTGGTATCTCTTCTGGTGCAGCTATTTATGCCGCTTTAGAAGTTGCTAAACGGCTCGGAAAAGGGAAGAAAGTTGTAGCGGTAATTCCAAGTAATGGAGAGCGCTATTTAAGCACACCACTTTATCAGTTTGAAGAAGAGAGTTAAGTGATTGAAAAAAGGGCGTCAGCTTTGAAGAACTTCGTTGGCTTCGGATGTGTAAGCAACGAAGAGCACTTCAATGAGCTGATGCCTTTTCTTTTTTGCCCTGTAAAATCACTTAATATGAAGATAGATTGAGCAGGTTTTAAAAAAGCGAAGGTAATTAAAGCACGAGCTGATCTGTCATAAGGCTATGATGATTGCGCCTTGATGAAAAGCCCCGTATAATGGTTGAAAGACAATATCGCTTTTTAAATAACAAAGGGATGGAACGTTTTATTAGCGTGAGGTGGACAAACTATGAGCGCAATTAGTTATAAAGCCATTGGCGACACAGTGCGACTGTCAACTGTAGCCGGTGATTGGTTTAACACATACATGAAGCTTGTACATGGTGAAAAAAATCATGTCTTGCTCGAAAGTGGCAGAGGGGGACGATATTCTATTATAGGGGTCTCACCTTGGGCGATTATTAAAGGGAAAGACTACCTTCTTACGATTGAGACTAAGGAAGGTATTAGCGAGAAACAGGGACCTCTTTTATCGTCGTTACGTGAATGGCTAAGCTCTTATAAACTGAATACTGATGATACCCTTCCTGATTTTCAAGGAGGACTGATTGGCCAACTCAGCTATGATCTTGTAAGACAAATAGAAAAGCTCTCTAATCTGGCCAAAGATGATTTAGCTACTGACGATTTATATTTATTAGCATTTGACGAGGTTTACGTGATTGATCACCAAACCGAAGAGCTTTGGTTAATCGTTACTGTACCTTGTGAAAGTGAAGAAGCAGCCGAGGGGAAATTGCGAACTATGCGCGAGCGCTGGCTAGCTGCAGCGGAGGAAAGTGAGGATGCCCACTTGTTTGGGCGGGAGCCTTATACTTTTACGGTATCTGAAGTGTCTTGTCCTATACCTGAACGGTCTTTTCAAGAATCTGAATTTATTGAAGCTGTAGAAAAAACAAAACAGTATATTCGTGAAGGTGATGTTTTCCAAGTAAACTTATCAGTACGTGAATCAAAGCGGGCGTTAAGTGAACCTCTCCATATGTATCATTGTCTCAGACAGGTGAATCCATCGCCTTACATGGGGTTTATGTCCACCGAGCATGTCCAATATGTAAGTGCCTCACCGGAATTGCTTGTAAAAGTAAAAGGGAGCACCGTTTCCACTAGGCCAATTGCTGGAACTCGTTCACGAGGAGCAAATGATCAGGAAGATCAAGCATTAGCGAACACGCTATTGCAAAATGAAAAAGAACGGGCCGAACATATTATGCTTGTGGATCTAGAAAGAAATGATTTAGGACGAGTTTGCAACTATGGTTCTGTGGAAGTGAACGAGTTAATGGTAATTGAAAAGTATTCTCACGTGATGCATATTGTGTCTAACGTTCGAGGGATTAAATCTCCTGAACATGATGCTTTGGATGTCGTGGCAGCCACATTCCCAGGAGGGACGATTACCGGTGCTCCGAAAGTTCGGACGATGGAAATCATTGAAGAATTAGAGCCTGTTCGACGTGGAGCATATACTGGAGCATTTGGCTGGATAGGATTTAATGGTGATATGGAATTAAATATTACGATCAGGACGATGATTGTAAAGGATGGTTTGGTTCATGTACAGGCAGGGGCCGGTATCGTTATTGATTCACAGCCTGCTGCAGAATATAAAGAGGCATTAAAGAAGGCAAAAGCTTTATGGCAAGCGAAAGAGATGAGTGAGGAAGAGATTGAGCTGAGGAGGAATAAATAATGATTTTAATGATTGATAATTATGATTCATTTACGTATAACCTTGTTCAATATTTAGGTGAAATGGGAGAAGAACTTATCGTTAAGCGGAATGACCAGTTGACTATTGAAGATATTGAGACACTTAAACCAGATTACTTAATGATTTCGCCTGGACCATGTACACCTAATGAAGCAGGTATTAGTATGGAAGCGATTAAGCATTTTGCTGGGAAAATACCTATTCTTGGTGTCTGTTTAGGGCATCAATCGATGGCTCAAGTATTTGGTGGTGATGTTATAAGAGCGGAACGTTTAATGCATGGTAAAACATCAGAAGTAACTCACGACGGTAAAACTATCTTTGCCAATGTAGAAACACCGTTTATAGCTACTAGGTATCACTCCCTTATTGTTAAACCTGATACATTGCCACATTGCTTTGAGGTTTCTGCGCAGACTGCCGAAGGGGAAATTATGGCTATTCGTCATAAAGAATACCCACTTGAAGGGGTTCAGTTCCATCCAGAATCTATCATGACAGGTGCAGGGAAACAGCTGTTGCGTAACTTCCTAGATACGTATAAGGAGTTTCAAATGGTATGTACCTCTATCTAGATGGCCAGTATGTGGACGAGAAAGAAGCAGTCATTTCCCCTTTGGATCACGGATACTTATATGGCCTAGGGCTTTTTGAAACCTTTCGTACCTATAATGGTCATCCATTCTTATTGGATGACCATTTTCACCGTCTAGCTAAAAGTGCAGAAAAAATGGGAATTGTTTTAAACCATTATCATCGTGAAGAAGTGGCAGCAATAATTAAGGAACTACTGCGGCTTAACAATTTAAACGATGCGTATATTCGTTGGAATGTATCGGCAGGCCCTGGTGAAATTGGCTTATCTACTGAGTTATATACAACGCCGCAAACAATCGTTTTTATGAAGCCCTTACCTCAAAAACTGTCAAAAAGTAAAGTAGCAAAAACATTAACTATTAGACGCAATTCTCCTGAAGCTGATTACCGCTTAAAATCACACCACTATTTAAATAATGTACTAGGTCGAAGAGAAATAGGTAACCGAACAGATGTGGAGGGAATATTTCTTACTGAAGACGGGTATCTTTCAGAAGGCGTTGTATCCAACTTATTTTGGGTGCAGAATGGCATTGTCTACACACCAGACCTTTCATGTGGCTGTCTTAACGGCATTACAAGGCAGTTTGTCATGGCTAACTTAAAAAAGAAAGAAGTACGTGTAGAAGAAGGGAAGTTTCGTCTTCAAGCTGCATTAGAAGCTGATGAGATTTTTGTCACAAACGCTATTCAAGAAATCGTCCCAATTCATTTTTGGGAACAGTGTCGTTTCCCGGGAAATAATGGAGAGATGGTCCGTTTGTTGCAGAACGATTATTCATATTGGAAGAGGCGGTTGTGGTCCAAGAAGGACTTACTTCTAAACCTATAAATAGTCGATATATAAAAGGAGTAGGTGATAAGAATGACTACAAAATCTGTAATAGCTTGGGATGGTTATCGTCTAGATTTTTCTGCAAAAACCTATGTAATGGGGATTCTTAATTTAACACCCGATTCTTTCTCTGATGGAGGGAAGTTTAATGGTGCTGACTTAGCTGGAGAACGTGCGAAAAACATGGTGGCCCAAGGTGCTCATATGATTGATCTCGGAGGAGAGTCAACGCGCCCGGGAGCCGAAAAAGTTGAGGAAGATGAAGAGTTGAGGCGTGTCCTCGAGCCTTTGAGAGCGATTAGACGAGCTGTTGAAGTGCCTTTATCAATTGATACGTATAAGGCGAAGGTGGCAGAAGCGGCTCTTCAAGCAGGTGCTAATATCATTAATGATGTTTGGGGATGTAAGGCTGATCCTGATATGGCCTATGTAGCTGCCGAATATGATGTTCCGATTATTCTCATGCATAATCGGGAAAAAGCCCATTATCATGATTTAATTAAGGACATGATTAGCGATCTATCAGAAAGTATCCATATTTGTCATAAAGCTGGCGTAAAAGATTCACGAATAATACTTGATCCGGGAATTGGATTTGCAAAATCTTATCATGACAACCTTCAAGTCATGCGGAAACTTGATGAATTTGCGGATTTAGGATATCCATTATTGTTAGGAACCTCTAGAAAATCTCTCATTGCACAAACCTTAAACCTTCCAGTTCATGAACGTATGGAGGGAACAGGAGCAACAGTATGCTTAGGGATTGAAAAAGGCTGTGATATTGTTCGTGTACACGATGTACTTGAAATAAGCCGTATGGCTAAAATGATGGACGTGATGGTTGGGAAATCTGAGGAGCCTATGAGTCACACGACTTAAAAGGAGTGAATTGGAATGGACAAAATATTAGTACAAGGTATGGCTTTTTATGGTTACCATGGCGTATTTACGGAAGAAAATAAGCTAGGACAACGCTTTTATGCAGATGTTACCCTTGAAATGGACACGAGACCTGCTGGGAAAAGTGATGACTTAAATCAAACCGTCAACTATGCTTTAGTATATGAAACAGCAAAAGACATTATAGAAGGAGAATCTGTCCAGTTAGTAGAAACATTAACTGAACGGCTGGCTAACTCACTGTTAGAGAAATTTCCAATTATTGATGCTTGCACGGTAAAAGTCATAAAGCCCGATCCTCCTATTCCAGGACATTACGAAGCAGTGGCTGTTGAAATTCGTAGAGAACGGGAAGGTGTCTGACCGCGTGTTGGGGAATAAAAAAGTTTATATTGCATTAGGTTCTAACGACGGTGATCGAGAAGTGCATTTGAAAAAAGCTGTTTCAAGGTTAAATGAGTGTCCATCTATTCACGTTATTAAATGCTCTTCTATCTTTGAAACTGAACCAGTAGGGGTCACAGACCAGCCCTCTTTTTTAAATATGGTTATTAAAATCCAAACCTCATTATCGCCACTTGAATTACTGAAAATAACTCAGAAAATTGAAGAGACAGGCGGTAGAGTGCGTCAAGAAAGATGGGGGCAACGGACAATTGACCTTGACATTTTACTCTATAACGAAGAAAATATAAAATTAGAATCATTACAGATTCCGCATCCCCGAATGTTTGAACGGGGGTTCGTATTAATACCTTTGCAAGAAATTGAGCCTTGCCTGCGTTTAAAAGAGGAACGGACGATTGATGAATATGTAAATCAATTAACCGATAAAGAGGGTGTTCGTAAATGGAAGAGCTCATTTGGGGGAGAAGAATACGGGCCTTTCGTAAACTGAAAGGCTTTACCCAGGAAGAGTTTGCGAAAATGCTCGGTATTTCTGTGTCAGTCCTTGGGGAAGTTGAGAGGGGAACTCGTGAACCGGGAGAAGAGCTATTGATACGTGTCATCACCGTGTTGAATGTCACGTATGACGAACTGACATCTATAAAGTAAGTAAGAGGTGAAAATGATGTTGAAAATAGGGGATATTACTATGAAAAACCCCGTCGTTCTAGCTCCCATGGCTGGCGTGTGCAATCCAGCATTCCGCTTGATAGCTAAAGAATTTGGAACGGGGCTTGTCTGTGCGGAAATGGTAAGTGACAAAGCCATCCTTCATAAAAATGAACGGTCTCTTAAAATGCTTTACGTAGATGAAAGAGAGAAACCACTTAGTCTACAGATTTTTGGAGGGACAAAAGAAACACTCGTTGAAGCAGTTAAAATTGTAGATAAACAAACAAATGCAGATATTATAGATATAAATATGGGTTGTCCTGTTCCGAAAATAACGTCTTGTGATGCAGGGGCCAAATGGCTCTTGAACCCAGATAAAATTTATGAAATGGTAGAGGTTGCTGTTAAGGCTGCTGATAAGCCTGTCACAGTAAAAATGAGAACAGGCTGGGATGACGACCACATTTATGCCGTTGAAAATGCTAAAGCGGTAGAAGCAGCAGGTGGTAAAGCTGTAGCAGTGCATGGTCGGACTCGTTATCAAATGTATGAGGGAAAAGCAGACTGGGATATTATTCGCCAAGTAAAAGAAGCTGTTAATATTCCTGTTATAGGTAACGGTGATATCGAAACACCAGAAGATGCTAAACGTATGATGGATGAAGCCGGTGTAGATGGTGTTATGATTGGTAGAGCTGCACTTGGGAACCCGTGGATGCTATACAGAACAATTCATTATTTGGAGACTGGTGAAAATATTCCTGAGCCTACTCCACAAGAAAAAATGGAAGTATGTATTCTTCATATGGACAGACTTATTAAGCTTAAAGGTGAAGAAGTAGCAGTGCGTGAAATGCGTAAACATGCTTCTTGGTATATAAAAGGTCTTCGTGGGGCTGCGCGTATTCGGGATGAAATTAACCAGTTGACGACACGGGAAGCGATGGCGGAAGTTTTGACGAACCTTTCGGGAATATTAGAAGAGAAGCCGAAAAAGACACCTGCAAAAGTATAATAAGTTGACAAGAGGAACGAACTTTCCTATAATACCTCTGAGATTAACCGGACTGCCAGTCGTGTACTGGCAGTTTTCTTCTTACGTTTAAGAACGTCATTATTTGCTTATAATTGTGAAAAATTAATATGAAACATACATATGTTCATGACTTACTTAACGAGATACATGCAACTGTTCACTGTGTTCATAAATAAATGATTAAAGAATACCACACGTTTTAAAATTTGAATCAATTAGGAGAGGGTAGCGATGACACAAGAATTTGATGCCACAGATCAACAGCAGGTACGGATTGAAAAGTTAAAAAATATGCTTGATTTAGGAATTGACCCATTTGGTTCCCGTTTTGAACGTTCTCATAATGCTTTTGATATTCAAAAGAGCTATAACTCATATGAAAAAGAGGAGCTAGAAGAAAAAAGTATAACTGTTACACTGGCTGGTCGTATGATGACAAAGAGAGGGAAAGGAAAAGCAGGCTTTGCTCATATTCAAGACCTTTCAGGACAAATTCAAATTTATGTACGCCAAGACCAAGTGGGGGAAGAACAGTATGATTTATTCACCCGAGCTGACATTGGAGATATCATCGGTTTAAGTGGCATTGTCTTTAAAACGAAAGTGGGAGAATTATCGGTTAAAGCTAAAAGTTTGCAAATTCTTACGAAATCCTTACGTCCCCTTCCTGATAAATATCACGGGCTAAAAGATGTAGAGCAACGTTATCGTCAACGTTATTTAGATTTAATTGTTAATCCTGAAGTAAGAGATACATTTGTTCTACGCAGCAAAATATTACAATCAATGCGTAGATACCTTGATGATCATGGTTATCTTGAGGTAGAAACACCAATGATGCATAGTATTCCTGGTGGGGCGGCAGCAAAACCATTTGTAACCCATCATAATGCGTTGGATATGACGTTATATATGAGAATTGCCATTGAGCTTCATTTGAAACGCCTAATTGTCGGCGGACTAGAAAAAGTATACGAAATTGGGCGTGTTTTTCGTAATGAAGGTGTGTCAACGAGACATAATCCAGAGTTCACAATGATTGAATTATATGAAGCATATGCTGATTATGAAGATATTATGGCATTGACAGAAAATCTAGTTTCCCATATTGCTAAAGAAGTCATTGGGACAACTCAAATTAAATATGGTGATGAAACAGTAGATCTTGAGCCCGCATGGCGCAGGGTTCATATGGTTGATGCTATTAAGGATCATACTGGCGTTGACTTCTGGTCAGACATGACTGATGAAGAAGCTCGTCAATTAGCTAAGAAACATAATGTCCCTGTGAAAGATACGATGAGCTTCGGGCACGTTGTAAATGAGTTTTTTGAAATGTTTGTTGAAGAGAAATTAATTCAACCGACTTTTGTATACGGGCACCCACTTGCTATTTCTCCACTAGCAAAGAAGAATGAGACTGACCCTCGATTTACAGATCGTTTTGAATTGTTTATTGTTGGGCGTGAACACGCCAATGCTTTTTCTGAATTAAATGATCCTATTGATCAAAGACAACGATTTGAAGCTCAGCTTATAGAAAGAGAGCAAGGGGACGACGAAGCTCATATGATGGATGACGACTTTGTAGAGTCTTTAGAGTACGGATTGCCTCCAACAGGGGGATTAGGTATTGGAATAGACAGACTAGTGATGCTTTTGACTAACTCACAATCTATCCGAGATGTTCTTCTCTTCCCACAAATGAGGCATAAAGATGAGGGGCCTGAAAATAATTCCTAATTTCGATCTCCTGCACACACCCCTGTGTGCAGGAGATCTTTAACGGTTAGCTAAAATTACAATTTAGTGTCATGGAGAATAAAGATAATGATTATATTACAACTAGAATTTGAAAGCAGTCTCAATTGGCGGGAATTTTTAAAAGGTGTATTTGAGGAAGTAACCTAGGGGAACTCTCTTGAAGAGGTAGTGTATGTTTAGTTGTTTATGGGAATAGGAAAAAGTGTTGAAAAATGATAGCATCAATGCAGGGAAGTAGAAAGTTAAATTTTTTTTAAAAAAATGTTGCATTTAGTTTTTAAAACATGGTATATTATTATTCGTCGCTGCAAGCCAAGGCGACAAACTTGCAAAAACACTTTTTGAAAAAGTTGTTGACTGTTAAGGTTAAAGATGTTATATTAATTGAGTCGCCAAAAACAGCGATTGTAAAAACAGAGAGGTAATTTTTACTCTCTAATGTTTGTATGATTTTGACCTTTGAAAACTAAACAAAAAGCCAAGCAAAGTGGGATATGAAAATATCCCGTCAAAGAAACAAAGCGTTGAGTGGAAACATTCAACAACGCCAGACGAAAGTTTGGACATGATGTCAGAGACATCGAACTCTATCGGAGAGTTTGATCCTGGCTCAGGACGAACGCTGGCGGCGTGCCTAATACATGCAAGTCGAGCGCAGGAAGCCGGCGGATCCCTTCGGGGTGAAGCCGGTGGAATGAGCGGCGGACGGGTGAGTAACACGTGGGCAACCTACCTTGTAGACTGGGATAACTCCGGGAAACCGGGGCTAATACCGGATGATCATTTGGATCGCATGATCCGAATGTAAAAGTGGGGATTTATCCTCACACTGCAAGATGGGCCCGCGGCGCATTAGCTAGTTGGTAAGGTAATGGCTTACCAAGGCGACGATGCGTAGCCGACCTGAGAGGGTGATCGGCCACACTGGAACTGAGACACGGTCCAGACTCCTACGGGAGGCAGCAGTAGGGAATCATCCGCAATGGGCGAAAGCCTGACGGTGCAACGCCGCGTGAACGATGAAGGTTTTCGGATCGTAAAGTTCTGTTATGAGGGAAGAACAAGTGCCGTTCGAATAGGTCGGCACCTTGACGGTACCTCACGAGAAAGCCCCGGCTAACTACGTGCCAGCAGCCGCGGTAATACGTAGGGGGCAAGCGTTGTCCGGAATTATTGGGCGTAAAGCGCGCGCAGGCGGTCTCTTAAGTCTGATGTGAAAGCCCACGGCTCAACCGTGGAGGGTCATTGGAAACTGGGGGACTTGAGTGTAGGAGAGGAAAGTGGAATTCCACGTGTAGCGGTGAAATGCGTAGATATGTGGAGGAACACCAGTGGCGAAGGCGACTTTCTGGCCTACAACTGACGCTGAGGCGCGAAAGCGTGGGGAGCAAACAGGATTAGATACCCTGGTAGTCCACGCCGTAAACGATGAGTGCTAGGTGTTAGGGGTTTCGATACCCTTAGTGCCGAAGTTAACACATTAAGCACTCCGCCTGGGGAGTACGGCCGCAAGGCTGAAACTCAAAGGAATTGACGGGGGCCCGCACAAGCAGTGGAGCATGTGGTTTAATTCGAAGCAACGCGAAGAACCTTACCAGGTCTTGACATCCTCTGACACCTCTGGAGACAGAGCGTTCCCCTTCGGGGGACAGAGTGACAGGTGGTGCATGGTTGTCGTCAGCTCGTGTCGTGAGATGTTGGGTTAAGTCCCGCAACGAGCGCAACCCTTGATCTTAGTTGCCAGCATTCAGTTGGGCACTCTAAGGTGACTGCCGGTGATAAACCGGAGGAAGGTGGGGATGACGTCAAATCATCATGCCCCTTATGACCTGGGCTACACACGTGCTACAATGGATGGTACAAAGGGCAGCGAGACCGCGAGGTTAAGCGAATCCCATAAAGCCATTCTCAGTTCGGATTGCAGGCTGCAACTCGCCTGCATGAAGCCGGAATTGCTAGTAATCGCGGATCAGCATGCCGCGGTGAATACGTTCCCGGGCCTTGTACACACCGCCCGTCACACCACGAGAGTTTGTAACACCCGAAGTCGGTGCGGTAACCTTTTGGAGCCAGCCGCCGAAGGTGGGACAGATGATTGGGGTGAAGTCGTAACAAGGTATCCCTACCGGAAGGTGGGGATGGATCACCTCCTTTCTAAGGAGCTATTAAGCTCAGCTTATTAAAACTTTGCTTTGGCTATTTTGTTTAGTTTTGAGAGGTTAAACTCTCAGATAGAAAAACTTACCCGTTGGGTAAGAATCGACCTTTGAAAACTGGATAACGAAAGACTGATAAATGACATCACCGGTTCACAATCGCTTGATTTAATCAAACGATGAGAGAACCGAGTGTCTTAGAAAAAGGCCATTAAGACGCCTAAAACCGCCTTTTTAATAAAGGAAAGGGTTTAAGCCACCTGGTGATAAGCCAGAAGTGTGCTTAAACAAAGAGCATCAAAGAGATCGAGGAAGCAAGTGAGCGCAACACCGGAACGTACTGAGGTACGTGAGGATGGTGAGCGAACGCAGCTGACGACGCGCTCTGTCGATGATCTGCGGTTTAAGAGGTTAAGCTAGAAAGGGCGCACGGTGAATGCCTTGGCACTAGGAGCCGATGAAGGACGGGACGAACACCGAAATGCTTCGGGGAGCTGTAAGTAAGCGTTGATCCGGAGATATCCGAATGGGGGAACCCACCGCCTGTAATGAGGCGGTATCCACACCTGAATCCATAGGGTGTGAGAAGGCAGACCTGGGGAACTGAAACATCTTAGTACCCAGAGGAAGAGAAAGCAAATGCGATTTCCTGAGTAGCGGCGAGCGAAACGGAATCAGCCCAAACCAGAAGGCTTGCCTTCTGGGGTTGTAGGACACTCCATACGGAGTTACAAAGAGTGATCGTAGGTGAAGCGACCTGGAAAGGTCCGCGGGACAAGGTAAAAGCCCTGTAGCCGAAACGGTCACTCCTCCGGAGTGTATCCTGAGTACGGCGGGACACGTGAAACCCCGTCGGAAGCAGGGAGGACCATCTCCCAAGGCTAAATACTTCCTAGTGACCGATAGTGAACCAGTACCGTGAGGGAAAGGTGAAAAGCACCCCGGGAGGGGAGTGAAATAGATCTTGAAACCGTGTGCCTACAAGTAGTTGGAGCCCGTTAATGGGTGACAGCGTGCCTTTTGTAGAATGAACCGGCGAGTTACGATCCCGTGCAAGGTTAAGTTGAAGAGACGGAGCCGCAGCGAAAGCGAGTCTGAATAGGGCGCCAAAGTACGTGGTTGTAGACCCGAAACCGGGTGATCTACCCATGTCCAGGGTGAAGTCCAGGTAACACTGGATGGAGGCCCGAACCCACGCACGTTGAAAAGTGCGGGGATGAGGTGTGGGTAGGGGTGAAATGCCAATCGAACTCGGAAATAGCTGGTTCTCCCCGAAATAGCTTTAGGGCTAGCCTCGAGGGAAGAGTGTTGGAGGTAGAGCACTGATTGGACTAGGGGTCCCCACAGGATTACCGAATTCAGTCAAACTCCGAATGCCAATCACTTATCCTCGGGAGTCAGACTGCGAGTGCTAAGATCCGTAGTCAAGAGGGAAACAGCCCAGACCATCAGCTAAGGTCCCCAAGTATACGTTAAGTGGAAAAGGATGTGGAGTTGCTTAGACAACCAGGATGTTGGCTTAGAAGCAGCCACCATTTAAAGAGTGCGTAATAGCTCACTGGTCGAGTGACTCTGCGCCGAAAATGTACCGGGGCTAAACGTATCACCGAAGCTATGGATGGCCACCGTCAGGTGGCTGTGGTAGGGGAGCGTTCCAAGGGCGTAGAAGCATGATCGTAAGGACATGTGGAGCGCTTGGAAGTGAGAATGCCGGTATGAGTAGCGAAAAGAGGGGTGAGAATCCCCTCCGTCGAAAGCCTAAGGTTTCCTGAGGAAGGCTCGTCCGCTCAGGGTCAGTCGGGACCTAAGCCGAGGCCGAAAGGCGTAGGCGATGGCAAACAGGTTGATATTCCTGTACCACCACGTTTCCATTTGAGTGAAGGGGGGACGCAGGAAGGTAGGGTAAGCGCACCGTTGGATGTGTGCGTCGAAGCAGTGAGACTGACAAGTAGGCAAATCCGCTTGTCGTAAGGTTGAGCTGTGACCGCGAGTGAACTAAAGTAGCGAAGTTCCCGATCCTACACTGCCAAGAAAAGCCTCTAGCGAGGAAACTGGTGCCCGTACCGCAAACCGACACAGGTAGGCGGGAAGAGAATTCTAAGACGCGCGGGAGAACTCTCGTTAAGGAACTCGGCAAAATGACTCCGTAACTTCGGGAGAAGGAGTGCTCTTGCGGGTGAATAGCCTGCGAGAGCCGCAGTGAACAGGCCCAAACGACTGTTTATCAAAAACACAGGTCTCTGCGAAGCCGCAAGGCGAAGTATAGGGGCTGACACCTGCCCGGTGCTGGAAGGTTAAGAGGAGGGGTTATCCCTTACGGGAGAAGCTCTGAATTGAAGCCCCAGTAAACGGCGGCCGTAACTATAACGGTCCTAAGGTAGCGAAATTCCTTGTCGGGTAAGTTCCGACCCGCACGAAAGGTGCAACGATTTGGGCACTGTCTCAACGAGAGACCCGGTGAAATTATATTACCTGTGAAGATGCAGGTTACCCGCGACAGGACGGAAAGACCCCATGGAGCTTTACTGTAGCTTGATATTGGATTTTGGTACAGCTTGTACAGGATAGGTAGGAGCCTTGGAAGCCGGAGCGCCAGCTTCGGTGGAGGCATTGGTGGGATACTACCCTGGCTGTACTGGAATTCTAACCTCGAACCGTGATCCGGTTCAGGGACAGTGTCAGGTGGGCAGTTTGACTGGGGCGGTCGCCTCCTAAAAGGTAACGGAGGCGCCCAAAGGTTCCCTCAGAATGGTTGGAAATCATTCGTAGAGTGCAAAGGCATAAGGGAGCTTGACTGCGAGACCTACAAGTCGAGCAGGGACGAAAGTCGGGCTTAGTGATCCGGCGGCACCGTATGGAAGGGCCGTCGCTCAACGGATAAAAGCTACCCTGGGGATAACAGGCTAATCTCCCCCAAGAGTCCACATCGACGGGGAGGTTTGGCACCTCGATGTCGGCTCGTCGCATCCTGGGGCTGAAGTAGGTCCCAAGGGTTGGGCTGTTCGCCCATTAAAGCGGCACGCGAGCTGGGTTCAGAACGTCGTGAGACAGTTCGGTCCCTATCCGTCGCGGGCGCAGGAAATTTGAGAGGAGCTGTCCTTAGTACGAGAGGACCGGGATGGACACACCGCTGGTGTACCAGTTGTTCCGCCAGGAGCATGGCTGGGTAGCTACGTGTGGCAGGGATAAGTGCTGAAAGCATCTAAGCATGAAGCCCCCCTCAAGATGAGATTTCCCATCACTTTATGTGAGTAAGATCCCTCAGAGAAGATGAGGTTGATAGGTCTCGGGTGGACGCATGGCAACATGTGGAGCTGAGAGATACTAATCGATCGAGGGCTTAACCAAAAGCAAGTCGTCTTTTCTCTAAGACATGATGTCCTATCAGTCCCGTTATCCAGTTTTGAAAGGTCGATAAGACCTTGATATGTTCAGTGACAATCGCGGAGAGGTCACACCCGTTCCCATGCCGAACACGGTAGTTAAGCTCTCCAGCGCCGATGATAGTTGGGGGCTCTCCCCCTGTGAAAGTAGGACGTCGCTGAGCATTATATTTGGAGGATTAGCTCAGTTGGGAGAGCATCTGCCTTACAAGCAGAGGGTCGGCGGTTCGAGCCCGTCATCCTCCACCATTTTCATGCTGGCCTAGCTCAATTGGTAGAGCAACTGACTTGTAATCAGTAGGTTGGGGGTTCAAGTCCTCTGGCCAGCACCATTTATAATTTTTTAAATTGAAATATGAGCCATTAGCTCAGTTGGTAGAGCATCTGACTTTTAATCAGAGGGTCGGAGGTTCGAATCCTCCATGGCTCACCATTTTTTTTTGCGGGTGTGGTGGAACTGGCAGACACGCTAGACTTAGGATCTAGTGCCTTCGGGCGTGGGGGTTCGACTCCCTTCACCCGCACCATATTGCGGGAGTAGTTCAGTGGTAGAACATCACCTTGCCAAGGTGGGGGTCGCGAGTTCGAATCTCGTCTTCCGCTCCAGATATATTATAAAATGAAATAGTTAGAAGTCCTGCCGGGGTGGTGGAATTGGCAGACACACAGGACTTAAAATCCTGCGGTAAGTGATTACCGTGCCGGTTCAAGTCCGGCCCTCGGCACCATAATTTGCGCCCGTAGCTCAATTGGATAGAGTGTCTGACTACGGATCAGAAGGTTAGGGGTTCGACTCCTCTCGGGCGCGCCATAATTTTAATTGATCGGGAAGTAGCTCAGCTTGGCAGAGCACTTGGTTTGGGACCAAGGGGTCGCAGGTTCAAATCCTGTCTTCCCGACCAGAATTTATAAGGGGCCTTAGCTCAGCTGGGAGAGCGCCTGCTTTGCACGCAGGAGGTCAGCGGTTCGATCCCGCTAGGCTCCACCATATTTTGACCTTTGAAAACTAAACAAAAAGCCAAGCAAAGTGGGATATGAAAATATCCCGTCAAAGAAACAAAGCGTTGAGTGGAAACATTCAACAACGCCAGACGAAAGTTTGGACATGATGTCAGAGACATCGAACTCTATCGGAGAGTTTGATCCTGGCTCAGGACGAACGCTGGCGGCGTGCCTAATACATGCAAGTCGAGCGCAGGAAGCCGGCGGATCCCTTCGGGGTGAAGCCGGTGGAATGAGCGGCGGACGGGTGAGTAACACGTGGGCAACCTACCTTGTAGACTGGGATAACTCCGGGAAACCGGGGCTAATACCGGATGATCATTTGGATCGCATGATCCGAATGTAAAAGTGGGGATTTATCCTCACACTGCAAGATGGGCCCGCGGCGCATTAGCTAGTTGGTAAGGTAATGGCTTACCAAGGCGACGATGCGTAGCCGACCTGAGAGGGTGATCGGCCACACTGGAACTGAGACACGGTCCAGACTCCTACGGGAGGCAGCAGTAGGGAATCATCCGCAATGGGCGAAAGCCTGACGGTGCAACGCCGCGTGAACGATGAAGGTTTTCGGATCGTAAAGTTCTGTTATGAGGGAAGAACAAGTGCCGTTCGAATAGGTCGGCACCTTGACGGTACCTCACGAGAAAGCCCCGGCTAACTACGTGCCAGCAGCCGCGGTAATACGTAGGGGGCAAGCGTTGTCCGGAATTATTGGGCGTAAAGCGCGCGCAGGCGGTCTCTTAAGTCTGATGTGAAAGCCCACGGCTCAACCGTGGAGGGTCATTGGAAACTGGGGGACTTGAGTGTAGGAGAGGAAAGTGGAATTCCACGTGTAGCGGTGAAATGCGTAGATATGTGGAGGAACACCAGTGGCGAAGGCGACTTTCTGGCCTACAACTGACGCTGAGGCGCGAAAGCGTGGGGAGCAAACAGGATTAGATACCCTGGTAGTCCACGCCGTAAACGATGAGTGCTAGGTGTTAGGGGTTTCGATACCCTTAGTGCCGAAGTTAACACATTAAGCACTCCGCCTGGGGAGTACGGCCGCAAGGCTGAAACTCAAAGGAATTGACGGGGGCCCGCACAAGCAGTGGAGCATGTGGTTTAATTCGAAGCAACGCGAAGAACCTTACCAGGTCTTGACATCCTCTGACACCTCTGGAGACAGAGCGTTCCCCTTCGGGGGACAGAGTGACAGGTGGTGCATGGTTGTCGTCAGCTCGTGTCGTGAGATGTTGGGTTAAGTCCCGCAACGAGCGCAACCCTTGATCTTAGTTGCCAGCATTCAGTTGGGCACTCTAAGGTGACTGCCGGTGATAAACCGGAGGAAGGTGGGGATGACGTCAAATCATCATGCCCCTTATGACCTGGGCTACACACGTGCTACAATGGATGGTACAAAGGGCAGCGAGACCGCGAGGTTAAGCGAATCCCATAAAGCCATTCTCAGTTCGGATTGCAGGCTGCAACTCGCCTGCATGAAGCCGGAATTGCTAGTAATCGCGGATCAGCATGCCGCGGTGAATACGTTCCCGGGCCTTGTACACACCGCCCGTCACACCACGAGAGTTTGTAACACCCGAAGTCGGTGCGGTAACCTTTTGGAGCCAGCCGCCGAAGGTGGGACAGATGATTGGGGTGAAGTCGTAACAAGGTATCCCTACCGGAAGGTGGGGATGGATCACCTCCTTTCTAAGGAGCTATTAAGCTCAGCTTATTAAAACTTTGCTTTGGCTATTTTGTTTAGTTTTGAGAGGTTAAACTCTCAGATAGAAAAACTTACCCGTTGGGTAAGAATCGACCTTTGAAAACTGGATAACGAAAGACTGATAAATGACATCACCGGTTCACAATCGCTTGATTTAATCAAACGATGAGAGAACCGAGTGTCTTAGAAAAAGGCCATTAAGACGCCTAAAACCGCCTTTTTAATAAAGGAAAGGGTTTAAGCCACCTGGTGATAAGCCAGAAGTGTGCTTAAACAAAGAGCATCAAAGAGATCGAGGAAGCAAGTGAGCGCAACACCGGAACGTACTGAGGTACGTGAGGATGGTGAGCGAACGCAGCTGACGACGCGCTCTGTCGATGATCTGCGGTTTAAGAGGTTAAGCTAGAAAGGGCGCACGGTGAATGCCTTGGCACTAGGAGCCGATGAAGGACGGGACGAACACCGAAATGCTTCGGGGAGCTGTAAGTAAGCGTTGATCCGGAGATATCCGAATGGGGGAACCCACCGCCTGTAATGAGGCGGTATCCACACCTGAATCCATAGGGTGTGAGAAGGCAGACCTGGGGAACTGAAACATCTTAGTACCCAGAGGAAGAGAAAGCAAATGCGATTTCCTGAGTAGCGGCGAGCGAAACGGAATCAGCCCAAACCAGAAGGCTTGCCTTCTGGGGTTGTAGGACACTCCATACGGAGTTACAAAGAGTGATCGTAGGTGAAGCGACCTGGAAAGGTCCGCGGGACAAGGTAAAAGCCCTGTAGCCGAAACGGTCACTCCTCCGGAGTGTATCCTGAGTACGGCGGGACACGTGAAACCCCGTCGGAAGCAGGGAGGACCATCTCCCAAGGCTAAATACTTCCTAGTGACCGATAGTGAACCAGTACCGTGAGGGAAAGGTGAAAAGCACCCCGGGAGGGGAGTGAAATAGATCTTGAAACCGTGTGCCTACAAGTAGTTGGAGCCCGTTAATGGGTGACAGCGTGCCTTTTGTAGAATGAACCGGCGAGTTACGATCCCGTGCAAGGTTAAGTTGAAGAGACGGAGCCGCAGCGAAAGCGAGTCTGAATAGGGCGCCAAAGTACGTGGTTGTAGACCCGAAACCGGGTGATCTACCCATGTCCAGGGTGAAGTCCAGGTAACACTGGATGGAGGCCCGAACCCACGCACGTTGAAAAGTGCGGGGATGAGGTGTGGGTAGGGGTGAAATGCCAATCGAACTCGGAAATAGCTGGTTCTCCCCGAAATAGCTTTAGGGCTAGCCTCGAGGGAAGAGTGTTGGAGGTAGAGCACTGATTGGACTAGGGGTCCCCACAGGATTACCGAATTCAGTCAAACTCCGAATGCCAATCACTTATCCTCGGGAGTCAGACTGCGAGTGCTAAGATCCGTAGTCAAGAGGGAAACAGCCCAGACCATCAGCTAAGGTCCCCAAGTATACGTTAAGTGGAAAAGGATGTGGAGTTGCTTAGACAACCAGGATGTTGGCTTAGAAGCAGCCACCATTTAAAGAGTGCGTAATAGCTCACTGGTCGAGTGACTCTGCGCCGAAAATGTACCGGGGCTAAACGTATCACCGAAGCTATGGATGGCCACCGTCAGGTGGCTGTGGTAGGGGAGCGTTCCAAGGGCGTAGAAGCATGATCGTAAGGACATGTGGAGCGCTTGGAAGTGAGAATGCCGGTATGAGTAGCGAAAAGAGGGGTGAGAATCCCCTCCGTCGAAAGCCTAAGGTTTCCTGAGGAAGGCTCGTCCGCTCAGGGTCAGTCGGGACCTAAGCCGAGGCCGAAAGGCGTAGGCGATGGCAAACAGGTTGATATTCCTGTACCACCACGTTTCCATTTGAGTGAAGGGGGGACGCAGGAAGGTAGGGTAAGCGCACCGTTGGATGTGTGCGTCGAAGCAGTGAGACTGACAAGTAGGCAAATCCGCTTGTCGTAAGGTTGAGCTGTGACCGCGAGTGAACTAAAGTAGCGAAGTTCCCGATCCTACACTGCCAAGAAAAGCCTCTAGCGAGGAAACTGGTGCCCGTACCGCAAACCGACACAGGTAGGCGGGAAGAGAATTCTAAGACGCGCGGGAGAACTCTCGTTAAGGAACTCGGCAAAATGACTCCGTAACTTCGGGAGAAGGAGTGCTCTTGCGGGTGAATAGCCTGCGAGAGCCGCAGTGAACAGGCCCAAACGACTGTTTATCAAAAACACAGGTCTCTGCGAAGCCGCAAGGCGAAGTATAGGGGCTGACACCTGCCCGGTGCTGGAAGGTTAAGAGGAGGGGTTATCCCTTACGGGAGAAGCTCTGAATTGAAGCCCCAGTAAACGGCGGCCGTAACTATAACGGTCCTAAGGTAGCGAAATTCCTTGTCGGGTAAGTTCCGACCCGCACGAAAGGTGCAACGATTTGGGCACTGTCTCAACGAGAGACCCGGTGAAATTATATTACCTGTGAAGATGCAGGTTACCCGCGACAGGACGGAAAGACCCCATGGAGCTTTACTGTAGCTTGATATTGGATTTTGGTACAGCTTGTACAGGATAGGTAGGAGCCTTGGAAGCCGGAGCGCCAGCTTCGGTGGAGGCATTGGTGGGATACTACCCTGGCTGTACTGGAATTCTAACCTCGAACCGTGATCCGGTTCAGGGACAGTGTCAGGTGGGCAGTTTGACTGGGGCGGTCGCCTCCTAAAAGGTAACGGAGGCGCCCAAAGGTTCCCTCAGAATGGTTGGAAATCATTCGTAGAGTGCAAAGGCATAAGGGAGCTTGACTGCGAGACCTACAAGTCGAGCAGGGACGAAAGTCGGGCTTAGTGATCCGGCGGCACCGTATGGAAGGGCCGTCGCTCAACGGATAAAAGCTACCCTGGGGATAACAGGCTAATCTCCCCCAAGAGTCCACATCGACGGGGAGGTTTGGCACCTCGATGTCGGCTCGTCGCATCCTGGGGCTGAAGTAGGTCCCAAGGGTTGGGCTGTTCGCCCATTAAAGCGGCACGCGAGCTGGGTTCAGAACGTCGTGAGACAGTTCGGTCCCTATCCGTCGCGGGCGCAGGAAATTTGAGAGGAGCTGTCCTTAGTACGAGAGGACCGGGATGGACACACCGCTGGTGTACCAGTTGTTCCGCCAGGAGCATGGCTGGGTAGCTACGTGTGGCAGGGATAAGTGCTGAAAGCATCTAAGCATGAAGCCCCCCTCAAGATGAGATTTCCCATCACTTTATGTGAGTAAGATCCCTCAGAGAAGATGAGGTTGATAGGTCTCGGGTGGACGCATGGCAACATGTGGAGCTGAGAGATACTAATCGATCGAGGGCTTAACCAAAAGCAAGTCGTCTTTTCTCTAAGACATGATGTCCTATCAGTCCCGTTATCCAGTTTTGAAAGGTCGATAAGACCTTGATATGTTCAGTGACAATCGCGGAGAGGTCACACCCGTTCCCATGCCGAACACGGTAGTTAAGCTCTCCAGCGCCGATGATAGTTGGGGGCTCTCCCCCTGTGAAAGTAGGACGTCGCTGAGCGACTAAAGACATTCTCTTATGAGGATGTCTTTTTTGTATGTATAGAATGATGCGCTGATACGAGGGATTGGAAGGACAAGCAGGTCGAGGAAGCAAGAGAGGGAAGCGCGGAGTGCCCTATGGGCATGAGCACTGGACGAATGTAGGTGACGAAGAGATGCGCCGTTCAGCCAATCCCGCAGAGCGCCGAAGAAAGGTGGAGGCGTCCCCCTGTGAAAGTAGGACGTTGCTGAGCGACTAAGGACATTCTTTTAGGAGAATGTTCTTTTTTTATATAACATTGATACGCTAAGTACGATCCTTAACAGAAAAGAGGATGGTTCTTATAAATTATGATTAAGATTAAATCCGATTTATTTAAAAAGGTAAAGGGTAATGAAGTTTAAGTTGAATAATAATGACTCACAGGAATGAACGTTATTGTAAAAGGGGGACCAGCAAATGTTTGAAAATGATTTAACTATTATGATAGTAAGGTTAATAACCGCCGCTATTTTAGGTGGGTTAATTGGAGTTGAAAGGGAGTTTCATCAGCATCCGGCGGGATTTCGAACACATTTATTAGTAAGTGTAGGTTCTTGTTTAATAATGCTCCTCGCCTTTTACGGTTTTGAAGAGTATATTATTGAAAATAAAAATGTGGTTACATTTGATCCATCTCGTCTTGCTTCTTATGTGGTCTCGGGAATAGGCTTTTTAGGAGCAGGAACAATTTTAGTGCAAGGCTATACGGTGAGAGGCTTAACGACAGCTGCTTCTATTTGGGTCGTGGCGGCAATTGGATTGACTGTAGGCGCTGGTATGTATGAGCCTGCCATTATAACAACGTGTCTTGTCATATTAAGTTTATTTCTTTTAGGTAAGGCCCCTTTTAGGTTTGGAGGAGAACAAGATCCAAAATATCAACTTATAATTTTAACAGAGGGAAAATATGTGAAGTTAAATGAATTAGTGAGAACAATAGAAGGACATGAAATAAAATTAAAAGGGATAATATCGGAGAAGAAAAAAAGTAGCGAATATGAAAAGTCGTTGATTGAATATCGGTTTTTAGTGGAATATAAAGAGGGGGCTAGCTTAAACAACATGACAGAGGAATTACATCAGTTTGACTTTATACATCGCATTACAATTAAATGTGAATAGAATGAAAAAGTAAAATAATGACGATTATAACTAATGATTAGAGCAAATAAGTTGCGTGATTTATAAAAAACGTTATAATATAATTAAAGTCAAATATAGTCAAAGTCAGAATGGTGCAATAGATAAAGGAATTACATAGATTATTTATGAATAACCTTAGGTTGATATCAAAGCTTTTAGTGGAGGAGGGGGCCAGATGAGAAATATATCGGATATTATCGAGCACTATCTTAAAAATACAATTGAAAAAACGAAGCAAGAAGTTATCGAAGTTAAACGCAGTGAGTTAGCAGAGCAATTTGATTGTGTGCCTTCTCAAATTAACTATGTCATTCGAACACGTTTCACTGTGGAAAAGGGGTATATGGTTGAAAGTAAGCGTGGAGGCGGCGGCTACATACGAATAATTAAAGTCAAGGCAGCCAACCAGCTTGCCCTATTTGACCAATTAATCGAGTTGATTGGTCACGGTGTATCTCAAACGGCTGCTACTAATATTGTTATGAGGCTATTTGAAGAAGGGGCTATTACTAAAAGAGAAGCGAATATTATGCAAAGTGCTTTAGATAGAGAGGTCCTTCATATACAACTCCCGTTCAGGGATGAATTACGGGCAACTATTTTGAAAGCAATGCTCACTACTTTAAAGTATAAAGAACATGATTAATTTAATTGGGGAGGGATTAACATGCTTTGTCAAGAATGCCAACAGCGTCCAGCAAGCCTGCATTTCACAAAGATTATAAATGGTGAAAAGACAGAATTTCATATTTGCGAAACGTGCGCGAAAGACAAAGGGGAGTATATCCCTGGTTCTAATAGTTTTTCTATTCACCAGTTGTTATCAGGTCTTCTGGATGCGGATCAACCATTTTCCTCAACAAAAAAGCAATCATTTGATACACCACGTCCTGAGTTAAAATGTACACATTGCGGTATGACATATCAAAAGTTCGCTGAATTAGGAAGGTTTGGATGTGCGGAGTGCTATAAAAGCTTTGATGAAAAGCTAGACCCTGTTTTTAAACGTATTCATGGAGGGAATGCTAGTCACCAAGGTAAAATACCTAAACGAAAAGGGAAAGACTTACATGTTCATCGCGAATTAGAAGAATTAAAAGAACGATTAAAAGAGTTGATTGAAAATGAAGCTTTTGAAGAAGCGGCGGAAACAAGAGATCGGATACGCTCTCTAGAAACAACCCTGCATAAAAAGGGGGGTGAATAACCATGTCCCTAGAATCATTTATTAGTCAGGCGGTTAGTCCTTGGATGAAAAATGAAGGACCAGATGCAGATATTGTCATAAGTAGCCGTGTTAGATTGGCTAGAAACTTACAAAACGTTCCTTTTCCAATATTAGCAACTGAAGAGCAGTTGCAAGGTATTCAACATCAAGTGGACCATAAATTTGCTAACCATTCTCATCGTCAGTTTGGCCAATTAGAACTTCTAAAAATGAATGATTTGAAAGAAAATGAAAAAAGAGTTTTAATGGAGAAACATTTAATTAGTCCTAATCTTGCTAACAGTGCAAAAGAAGGGGCAGTCCTTCTAAGTGAAGATGAGTCTTTAAGCGTTATGATTAATGAAGAGGATCATTTTAGAATTCAGTGCTTATTATCAGGTTTCCAGCTAGATGAAGTTTTAAAATTTGCAAATAGTATGGACGACTGGATGGAGGAAAAACTTGATTTTGGATTTGATGAAAGAAGAGGGTACCTTACAAGCTGTCCTACTAATGTAGGGACTGGTTTAAGGTCTTCAGTCATGATGCATCTGCCAGCTCTAGTCCTTACCAAAAATCTTAACAGAATATTACCAGCCATTAATCAATTAGGTCTTGTCGTACGTGGGATTTATGGGGAAGGTAGTGAGGCACTGGGTAACCTGTTTCAAATCTCTAACCAGACAACACTTGGAAAATCTGAACAAGATATTGTTGAGGATTTAAGAAGTGTTGTAAAACAATTAATACAACATGAACGGGCAGCTAGAGAGTTATTAAGTGAAGAATCGCAAAATCAGCTTGAAGATAGAATTTATCGGTCATATGGTATCTTGTCATATAGTAGAAGTATGGAATCAAAAGAAGCCATGCAACGATTGTCCGATGTAAGACTAGGTATTGATATAGGAGTCATAAAAGATGTAAATGGCAAGATTTTAAATGAATTAATGATATTGACCCAACCGGGTTTTCTACAGCAATATGCAGGTGAACAGTTAGGGACCTCTCAGCGTGACGAACGCAGAGCGGCCATTATTAGAGAACGATTAAAACTTGAAGGAGATATTTAATTAATTTATGGAGGTGTCTATATATGATGTTTGGAAGATTTACAGAACGCGCGCAAAAGGTTTTAGCATTAGCTCAAGAAGAAGCTGGCCGATTAGGTCATAGCAATATAGGAACTGAGCATATTTTGCTTGGTTTAGTAAGTGAAGGAGAAGGGATTGCTGCTAAGGCGCTTTCAGCTTTAGGGTTGGGTTCAGAAAAAATCCAAGTTGAAGTGGAGAATTTAATCGGTAAAGGAGAAGAAACAACTAAACAGATTCACTACACGCCAAGAGCGAAGAAGGTCATAGAATTATCGATGGATGAGGCGAGAAAACTTGGACATTCTTATGTAGGGACTGAGCATATTTTATTAGGGTTGATTCGTGAGGGAGAAGGTGTGGCAGCACGTGTTCTTAACAATTTAGGCGTTAGCTTAAATAAAGCACGGCAGCAGGTGCTACAGCTTTTAGGTTCAAGTGAATCAGCTAATAGTCAGCAGCAAGCAGGTGGAGGAACGGGGGCTACAAATGCTAGCACACCGACACTTGATAGTCTTGCAAGGGATTTAACGGCAATAGCTAAAGAAGATCAAATTGATCCGGTGATTGGAAGATCAAAAGAAATTGAACGCGTTATTCAAATCCTTAGCCGACGTACTAAAAATAATCCAGTATTAATAGGGGAACCTGGTGTTGGTAAAACAGCTATTGCTGAAGGGCTTGCGCAACAAATTATTAATAATGAAGTACCAGAGACTCTTAGAAACAAACGAGTTATGACGCTAGATATGGGGACCGTAGTAGCAGGAACCAAATATCGGGGAGAGTTTGAAGACCGCTTGAAAAAAGTGATGGAAGAGATTCGGCAAGCGGGAAATGTTATTCTCTTTATTGATGAACTTCATACGTTAATTGGTGCAGGTGGAGCTGAGGGCGCCATTGATGCATCTAACATTCTAAAGCCGTCTCTTGCTCGAGGAGAGTTACAGTGTATCGGTGCCACAACACTTGATGAATACAGAAAATACATTGAAAAGGATTCTGCCCTTGAGCGACGCTTCCAACCGATTCAAGTAGATGAGCCGACAACAGATGAATCTATTCAGATTTTAAGCGGGTTAAGAGATCGTTATGAAGCCCACCATCGTGTCACTATTACGGATGATGCAATCGAAGCGGCTGTACAATTATCAGATCGCTATATATCAGACAGATTTTTGCCGGATAAAGCCATTGATTTAATAGATGAAGCGGCCTCAAAAGTGCGACTTAGATCTTATACAGCTCCGCCTAACTTAAAGGAGAAAGAGCACAATCTTGAAGAACTTCGTAAGGAAAAGGATGCAGCTGTGCAAAGCCAAGAATTTGAGAAAGCAGCCTCTTTAAGAGATAAGGAACAAAAGCTACGCGAAGAACTAGATTCCTTAAAAAATGAATGGAAAGAAAAGCAAGGACAAGAAGATTCAGAAGTGACGACGGAAGATATCGCATCTGTTGTCTCTACGTGGACGGGGGTGCCAGTAAGTAAACTAGCCGAAGAAGAAACAGACCGTCTTCTTCGAATGGAAGAGATCCTTCATAATCGAGTTATTGGACAGAACGAGGCAGTTGAAGCTGTTTCAAAAGCCATTCGTCGTGCTCGTGCCGGTCTCAAAGATCCAAAACGTCCGATCGGCTCATTTATTTTCCTTGGACCAACAGGTGTAGGTAAGACAGAATTGGCAAGGGCTGTTGCTGAATCGTTGTTCGGTGATGAAGACGCGATTATTCGTATTGACATGTCCGAATTTATGGAAAAACATACGACAAGCCGCTTAGTCGGTTCACCTCCTGGGTATGTAGGTCATGAAGAAGGTGGACAGTTGACTGAAAAGGTCCGTCGCAAACCTTACTCAGTAATATTACTGGACGAAGTTGAAAAGGCGCATCCAGAAGTATTTAATATATTACTTCAAGTACTAGAAGACGGCTTCTTAACAGACTCTAAAGGGCGTCGGGTTGATTTCCGCAACACAGCCATAATTATGACATCAAACGTAGGCGCAAGTGTACTGAGACAAGAAAAAAGTCTAGGATTTACTGCACACCGCTTTGGAGAAGATTATAAAGACATGAAAGGTAAGGTTATGGGCGAATTGAAGAAAAGCTTCCGCCCAGAGTTCCTAAACCGTATAGACGAAATTATTGTGTTCCACTCTCTTGAGAAAGAGCACATCAAAGAAATTGTGACCCTTATGGCCAATGAACTGCAAAAACGCTTAGCAGACCAGGATATTAACTTTGAATTAACAGAAAAAGCAAAAGCGAAAATTGCCGATGAAGGATTTGATCCTGAATACGGTGCTCGCCCATTGCGCCGTGCTTTACAAAAGCAAGTTGAAGATCGATTGTCCGAGGAACTTCTTAGAGGTAAGTTAGCCAAAGGTCAATCGGTAGCCATTGACGTTAAAGATGATGAGTATGTTGTCGTCTCAAAAAAGCCGAGGAAATCTAAAGCTAAATCATAATTTATGAAAAGGAAAAGTGAGATTCTGCCACCCGATTAAAGACTTCTGACATATAGATTTTACGTTAGTGTTATAAAGACGGAAAGGGGGAAGTTCTTAAATTAAGAAACTTCTCCTTTTTACTTCATAATTATTATAAATCGTACATAATGATAAAACCCGGATTAAACTAACGGCCCTATAAACCATTTTTACGTGCTAAAATGATACCCACATAGTTTATTTTTTAAAGGAGTCGGTCAACGAATGGCGAAGAGAAAAACTAAATTCGTGTGTCAAGATTGTGGTTACGAATCCACCCGATGGATGGGGAAATGCCCTGGCTGCCAAAATTGGAATACACTCGTTGAAGAAATTGAATCAGATTCATCGGCCCCAAAACGGGGATTCTCAACAGGAGAAAAACGAACGGTAAAACCAGAACCTATTACTGCTATTGAACGCACCGAAGAACCTCGTATAAGCACTTATATTAATGAATTAAACCGTGTACTAGGTGGCGGAATTGTGCCTGGATCACTTGTTTTAGTTGGAGGCGATCCGGGTATTGGAAAATCGACGCTTTTATTGCAAGTTTCCTCTACTCTTTCCGAACGTAAACAACGCGTTCTCTATATTTCAGGCGAGGAATCAACAAAGCAGACGAAATTACGTGCTGACCGACTTGGCATCGGCAATGATCAATTATTTGTTTTAGCAGAAACAGATGTAGATAACATTGAAAAAGTGATCGAAGAAATGAAGCCATCATTAGTTATAATTGATTCTATCCAAACCGTATATTTAGAAAGTATCACAAGTGCTCCTGGGAGTGTTTCTCAAGTAAGAGAATGTACCTCAGCATTTATGCGTATTGCAAAAACAAAAGGCATTGCCATTTTTCTTGTAGGGCATGTCACAAAACAAGGTTCTATTGCAGGTCCTCGTATTCTCGAACATATGGTTGACTCTGTCTTATACTTCGAAGGTGAACGTCATCATACGTACCGCATACTTCGCGCAGTGAAAAATCGCTTCGGCTCCACAAATGAAATTGGTATTTTTGAAATGAAAGAAGAAGGACTTGAAGAAGTACTAAACCCGTCGGAGATATTTCTGGAAGAACGATCCACAGGAGCAGCTGGCTCAGCAGTGGTGGCTTCTATGGAAGGAACGCGACCGGTTTTAGTAGAAATACAATCACTTATCTCACCTACAAGCTTCGGTAATCCTCGGCGTATGGCAACAGGTATTGACCATAATCGAATTTCTCTTATCATGGCTGTACTTGAAAAAAGAGTAGGAATGATGCTTCAGAATCATGATGCGTATGTCAAAGTAGCAGGGGGCGTCAGGCTTGATGAGCCGTCCATCGACTTGGCTATAGCAGTTTCAATTGCCTCGAGTTTCCGTGATGCACCAACTGCTCCAGCGGATGCGATTGTAGGGGAAGTAGGGTTAACCGGAGAAGTGAGAAGAGTGACACGGATTGAACAACGGGTTAATGAAGCGGTAAAACTGGGATTTAAACGTGTGATCATTCCTAAAAAAAATGAAGGGGGTTGGACGATCCCTTCAGGTATAGAAGTGACAGGCGTAAGTAGTGTGAATGAAGCGATTGACGTGACTTTAGGAGGGGTATCCAGTGGATCACCAAAGTTTGAACTATAAAGCCGGTTTTATCGCCAATGTGCTAAAGCTGGTAGCGCCAGGAACAGCTTTACGAGAGGGTATCGATAATGTACTACGAGCAAAAACGGGCGGGTTAATCGTCTTAGGCTACACCAATGAGATGGTACCTATTGTGGATGGCGGTTTCTTCATAAATAGTGATTTCTCTCCTGCTTACCTCTATGAGCTGGCAAAAATGGATGGTGCGATTATACTTAGTGAAGATGGAAGTAGAATCCTCTATGCAAACACCCAGCTTGTGCCGGATAATACAATAGAGTCCACAGAGACGGGTATTAGACATAGGACGGCTCAACGCGTGGCAACACAAACTGGTAATCTTGTGATATCTATTTCGCAAAGGCGAAACGTCATTACCCTTTATCAAGGTGAGCATCGGTATGCTTTAAAAGATATAGGTGTCATTCTTACAAAAGCTAATCAGGCTATCCAAACACTTGAAAAGTACAAGTCGGTTCTTGACCAAAGCATCACAAATTTAGGGGCATTAGAACTTGAGGAATTAGTTACATTTCAGGAAGTATCTCAAGTGATGCATCGGATTGAGATGGTATTGCGCATTAAAGGGGAAATCTTAAACTACGTAAACGAGCTAGGTAATGAAGGGCGTCTCATTTCGATGCAACTAGAAGAACTCGTTTTAAATACTGAAAAGGAAGCATTGCTATTAATTAAAGATTATATGAAAGATGATAAATTGGACCCTGAAGAAGTTTTATTAAAATTAAAAAGGTTATCCACTGACGAATTGCTCGATGATCAAGTGATAGTCAAGCTACTCGGGTACAGTCGGGTGGCGAATTTAGCTGAGCAGACAGTTTATCCACGGGGCTACCGGATCCTTAACAAAATCCCTAGAATCCCTCCAATGGTCATAGACAACTTGATTGCCAGTTTTAATGAATTACCTTTTATTTTACGAGCAACCATTGATGAGTTGGATGATGTCGATGGTATTGGAGAAGCGAGAGCCAAAAAAATAAAAGATGGACTCGTTCGGATCCAAGAACAATTATTTATAGACCGACATATTTAAAAGAAAACTGTCATAAAAAATCAACTCTTGACGAATACTATCAATGAGAGATATAATTGATTATTTGCTATAATTGACAATTTTAAAGCCCAGTGGTATGGTATGACTATGATTTAATATGTAACTTTTTGTGATTTTAATCATTTTATGTTTGTATTTAGAAGGGTTGTCTATAATAGTAAAAGGAGGTGACGTACATGCTTCGCAAAATGATTCAATTGCTAATTTTATTTACTGGCGGTACGATCGGCTATATTTTTATACCGGATTTGATTCGTCTTATTAATATTAATGCAGCTCCGGAGTGGCTGATCAATGGGTACACCGGTGCGATCATTGGTGCACTTATTCTATATTTATCTCTCGTGTGGTTTGTAGATAATATCGTTAGCTTTATTGGATTTATCGAAGAGACTCTTGTTAAATTTCCAGTAACAGATTTACTTTTTGGAACACTTGGTTTAGTGCTTGGTCTAATGCTAGCATTTCTGATTACGGTCGCACTGGACAGTGTGGAGATACCTATCTTAAGCTCAGTGTTACCCCTTGTTTTAACAGTATTTTTTGGTTATTTAGGATTTCAAGTCGGATTTCAGAAGCGTGACGAGCTAATGGGGCTCTTCCCAAGTTACAGGTCATCTTCTAAAGATTCTAAGAAAAATCCTGATAGCGAAAGTGGTATTGAGAGAGGAAAACTAAAAATCCTTGATACGAGTGTTATTATAGACGGGCGTATTGCTGACATCTGCCAAACGGGATTTCTTGAAGGTACTCTGCTCATTCCCGAATTTGTTCTTGAAGAATTGCAGCATATAGCTGATTCTTCAGATGTTCTAAAACGTAATCGTGGACGTAGAGGTTTAGATATCTTAAATAAAATTCAAAAAGAGCTACCTGTAGAAGTTGAAATTTATGAAGGTGATTTTGAAGAAATTCAGGAAGTAGACAGCAAACTTGTTAAATTAGCGAAAGTTCTTGAAGGCTATGTCATTACAAATGATTTTAACTTAAATAAAGTATGTGACTTGCAAGGGGTTGATGTGTTAAACATTAATGACCTAGCTAATGCAGTCAAGCCAGTAGTTCTCCCAGGGGAAGAGATGGGCGTTCAAGTCATTAAAGATGGTAAGGAACAAAATCAAGGAATTGCTTACTTAGATGACGGAACGATGATCGTTGTGGAAGAAGGCAGAAATTATATTGGCAAAAACATTGAGGTTATTGTCACAAGTGTTCTGCAGACATCTGCTGGGCGCATGATTTTTGCTAAACCAAAATTATTAGAAAAAGCACTTTAATAGGCATAAAAGATCGGACAGCGTGTCAAGGCCAACGTTAAAATGCTACGGTTCAGTGTCGAGACCATCCGATCTTTTCTACCTTTTATTTTAAAAAACAAAAAATAAAGGATAGGTTATTTATGCAAAACTATTACGTGGTTATTCCTGCAGCTGGTCAAGGTAAACGAATGAATGCAGGGAAAAACAAACAATTTTTATTAATAGATAAAATACCCCTCCTGATTCACACGCTTCGTGTGTTTGAGGAGGATCTTCTATGTAAAGGGATTGTCATTGTAGTTAATAAGGATGAGGAAGAATCCATTAGATCATTGATAAAAGAATATAAGATAAAAAACGTTATACATATTGTGGTTGGGGGAGAAGAACGACAGCAAAGTGTTTACTGTGGCTTGCAAAAGATCGACGGCAATCCAATCGTGTTAATTCACGATGGTGCAAGACCGTTCATCCAACTAGAGGACGTGCATCATGTTGTCAAAACAACAGATGCGAAAGGGGCAGCTGTTATCGCTGTTCCTGTAAAAGATACTGTAAAACTTGTGGATGATAACGAAATTGTACAAACAGTTGATAGATCCGCCCTTTGGTCAGCTCAAACCCCGCAAGGTTTTCATTTAGAAGAGATCAAAAATGCGCATAAAAAAGCGGCTCATGAAGGATTTGTAGGAACAGATGACGCCAGTCTCATGGAGTATTTAAATAGACCAGTGGCGATAGTAGAAGGAAATTATGAAAATTTGAAAATCACAACACCAGAAGATTTGCTTTTTGCTGAAGCCATCATCAAGAAGCGTAAGGAGGCAACTAACACATGAGAATAGGACAAGGTTTTGACGTACATCAGTTAGTAGAAGGTAGACCCCTTATATTAGGCGGTATTCAAATACCTCATCATAAAGGGTTATTAGGTCATTCAGATGCCGACGTGCTATTACATACGATCGCTGATGCTTGTCTAGGAGCAATAGGGGAAGGAGATATCGGAAAGCACTTTCCTGATACAGATCCTAACTTCAAAGATGCAGATTCTGCTAACCTTTTAGCCCATGTATGGACATTAGTAAAAAAATACGACTACAAGTTAGGGAATATTGACTGTACGATAATGGCTGAGAAGCCTAAAATGGCACCTTATATTAATCAAATGAGAGAGCGGATTGCCGAATTGCTAGAAGCTGAGCCTTCTCAGGTGAATGTAAAGGCCACGACAACAGAGAAGCTCGGTTTTACCGGTAGAGAAGAAGGCATTGCCTCACAAGTAGTGGTGCTACTAATAAAGTAAAAAAGGACATCATGTGAGCTCTGATGAGACTTTGTCGTTTAACGTCAGAGGCCAGTAATGGTAAGGGAATGTTGAAAAGAGTAGAATGGAGAATGATATTTAAGAAAAAGGTTAACGAATTTTTCCAAAAGAGATGTTCTGTTCTGCTGTTTTAGAAGCCTTCCTGTTGACATAGAGGTAGACACAAACAGTTAGTATCTGATGAAAAAATAAGTTACACTAAAGGGAAACGTACATTTTTAGAAATGGAAGGTGTCGATTATGACTCAGCAAGTTCGTGTAAGATTTGCTCCAAGCCCAACAGGGCACTTACATATAGGTGGAGCAAGAGCTGCACTTTTTAACTATCTTTATGCAAGAAATCAAAATGGGAAATTTATCGTCCGTATTGAAGATACAGATCAAGCACGAAATGTGGAGGCAGCGACTGAAAAGTTATTAGAGAGCCTCAAATGGCTTGGTATTGATTGGGACGAAAGTGTTGATGTTGGCGGCCCGTTCGCTCCTTATAAAAGCATGGAGCGGCTCGATATTTACACTCAATACGTCAACCAACTCATAAAAGAAGGAAAAGCTTATCATTGCTACATGACAACAGAAGAGCTTGAAGCTGAGAGGGAAGCACAACGAGCACGAGGTGAAACACCTAAATATAGTGGGAGAGATCGTCATTTAACTGAAGATCAAAGAAAAGCATACGAAGCGGAAGGGCGTAAACCGGTTATCCGTTTTCTTGTGCCTGAATCTCAAGAAATTACAGTTGATGACGAAGTACGTGGGCGTGTTACGTTTGAAAGTGATGGCATTGGAGACTTTGTCATTGTGCGTCAAGATGGGGTACCTACCTATAATTTTGCCGTAGTCATCGATGATCACCTCATGAAAATTTCGCACGTGATCCGAGGAGAAGAACATTTATCTAATGCTCCAAGACAGATACTATTATACGATGCCTTCGGTTGGGAACCGCCTAAATTTGCCCACGCGTCATTAATTTTAAATGAAGACAGACAAAAAATGAGTAAGCGCGATGAGACGATCATTCAATTTGTTGAGCAATATCGGGATTTAGGTTATTTACCAGAGGCCATCGTCAACTTTATTGCCCTTCTTGGCTGGTCACCAGGTGGGGAAGAAGAACTTCTAACCAAAGACGACCTAATTAGTCAATTTTCCCTTGACCGGGTGATTAAAGCACCTGCCGTATTTGATACACAAAAACTAGCTTGGATGAATAATCAATATATGAAAGACGCCGATAAGGACCGAGTGGTTTGGTTAGCCTTGCCTCATCTTAAAAAAGCAGGGCGCTTGCCAGAGATGATGAGTGAGGAACAAAAAGAATGGGCTTATCACCTTATTACACTTCATCAAGAAAAATTAAACTGTGGAGCCGACATCATTGGGTTAACAGAGTTGTTTTTTAAAGAAAGTATCACGTATAATGAAGAAGCTAAACAAATTTTATCAGGTGAGCAAGTTCCTGAAGTGCTCACTGCGTTTATGACTAAAGTAGATGAACTGACTGAGTTTACAGCTGAAGAAATTAAAAAAGCTGTAAAGGCGGTTCAAAAAGAAACTGGACATAAAGGGAAACAATTATTTATGCCGATACGAGTAGCTGTTTCAGGACAGGTGCACGGACCCGATCTCATGCAAACGATAGAACTGCTTGGGAGATCGGTTGTTAAAAAGCGTGTAGAAGATGTTTTACATTTATAATAAAAGCAACTGATGAGGAAAAGTAAGAGGATGGCTCTCATTAAAGAGAGAACTGCCCTGGCTGAAAGCAGTTTATGAAGTCCCCTCTGAAATGCACCTCGGAGTCTCCTTCTTAACGAGAATGAACCTTTAGTAGGTAGGAGCGGGTGAAAACCGTTATCTTTCAAAAGGGGAGTACATGTAAAGCGACATGTGCTCAAACAGAGTGGAACCGCGTTTATTAAGCGTCTCTGTGTCGAAGGACACAGGGATGCTTTTTTTAATCCGAGTATGACGGTCGCCTATACACTTTTACTGGCTATAATACTGATGAGAAAGAGCGAGTCTGGCCTAGGAAAGAGTGCAAAAGCTTAGTCGATCGACGTCTAAAAAATGAAGTTGAAGGATTATATACCCTTTAGTCGTTTCGCCTTTCATCATAGTTGTTTACAGATCTAACTTATCTCATCACACAGGGAGGAGGGGTTTCCTTGTTTAAAACATTAAAGAATGATGTGGATGTGGTACTAGAACAAGATCCAGCAGCGAGGAACCGATTAGAAGTAATTATTAATTATTCTGGGGTCCATGCTATCTGGTGTCACCGCTTCACTCATTGGCTATGGAATAAAAAATGGTATTTTATCGCCCGCTTTATTTCACAAGTGAGTCGCTTTTTTACCGGGATAGAAATTCATCCAGGGGCTAAAATTGGTCAAAGACTATTCATTGATCATGGCATGGGTGTCGTTATAGGGGAAACCTGTGAGATCGGTGACAACGTCACTATTTTCCAAGGAGTCACATTAGGAGGAACTGGAAAAGAGAAAGGGAAACGCCATCCCACATTAGAAGACCATGTCATGGTAGCATCTGGAGCCAAAGTACTTGGGTCAATGAGGATTGGTCACCATTCCAGAATTGGTGCAGGCTCCGTCGTCCTTAAAGAAGTACCGCCCAACTCTACCGTTGTCGGTATCCCTGGGAGAATTGTTGTCCAAGATGGGATAAAAATTAAAGACAATTTAGATCATATTAGTTTACCTGACCCAGTCGCTGACAAGTTTAAAGCGTTGGAGGAAGAATTGTTAGAAGTTAAAAAAGAATTACTAGAACTAAAAAAGCGTGAGGCAACACAAATTGAAAAACGTACGACACATTAAGGAGGTCATCATATGGCTATTAAGCTATACAACACATTGACACGTAAAAAAGAGATCTTTCAACCGATAGAAGAAGGGAAAATTAAGATGTATGTCTGCGGGCCGACCGTATACAACTATATTCATATTGGCAATGCGAGACCAGCCGTTGTATTCGATATGGTCAGACGTTATTTTGAGTATAAGGGCTACGACGTGCAATACGTCTCTAACTTTACAGATGTAGATGATAAGATTATTAAAGCGGCTGAGGAAATGGGTGAAGACGTGATGGCAGTAGCTGAACGTTTTATTAAAGCCTATTATGAAGATACAGGTGCTTTAGGGGTCAAGAAAGCAGATGAACATCCGAGAGTAACTGACACAATGCCCGAAATTATTAGCTTTATTGAAAAGCTTGTTGATAAAGGCTATGCTTACGAATCGGAGGGGGATGTGTATTTTCGCACACGAAAATTTGATGGCTATGGAAAGCTTTCACAACAATCCGTTGATGACCTTCAAGCGGGGGCGAGAATTCAAGTTGGCGAGAAAAAAGAAGATCCACTAGACTTCGTTTTATGGAAAGCGGCTAAACCTGGCGAAATTTCTTGGGAAAGTGTATGGGGGCATGGAAGACCTGGCTGGCATATAGAATGCTCAGCTATGGTGAAAAAATATTTAGGTGATACGATTGATATTCATGCAGGTGGTCAGGATTTATCTTTTCCACATCATGAGAATGAAATAGCACAATCAGAAGCATTAAACGAGAAGAAAATGGCTAACTATTGGATCCATAATGGGTATATTAACATTGATAATGAAAAAATGTCTAAATCTCTAGGCAATTTCATTCTTGTTCATGACATCATTCGTCAATTTGATCCAGAAGTAGTGAGATTTTTTATTGTAAATGCGCATTATCGTAGTCCTATTAACTTTAGTGATGATCAATTGGCCAGTGCTAAAAGCAGTTTAGAGAGAATAAAGACAACCTATTTAAATATCTCTCACCGATTGGAAGAAACAGCTGGTTTAGGTGTTGAAGCGGACCGATGGACTGGTGATATCATTGGTCTTCGTAAACGATTTATCGAAGCGATGGATGATGATTTTAACAGTGCTAATGCTGTGGCAGCGATATTTGACCTTGTGAAATTGGCTAATATTTACCTTGAAGAAAAACAGACAAACCGAGATGTCCTAAAAGCCTTCTTAAAAGAATTAGACGATATGGCTTATGTGCTTGGGCTCACTCTAAAAACAGATCCTGAATTGCTTGATGAAGAGGTAGAAGCATTAATTGAAGAACGGATAACAGCTAGAAAAAATCGTGACTTTGCTCGTGCTGATGATATTCGTGAGGAACTTAAAGCTAAGAATATAATCTTAGAAGACACCCCGCAAGGCACAAGATGGAAGCGGGGATGACGATGAAACTGAACGAAACGATTCGTGAACCTGAGCAATTAAATGCTCTGGCGCTTGCCTATATGGGTGATGGGGTATTTGATATGTATGTAAGATATCGCTTAATCGCTCAAGGTCAAGTAAGAACGAATAAATTACATCGAGAAGCGACGCGGTATGTCTCAGCTAAAGCGCAAGCGTTCGTCATTGCCTATCTTATTGAAAAAGAAAGACTGACAAAAGAAGAGTTAGCGGTCGTACGGCGGGGAAGGAATGCTAAATCAGGCACGATTCCGAGAAATACGGACCCTGCTACGTATAGTTTAAGTACAGCATTTGAGGCATTAATCGGTTATTTATATTTAACTGACCAAGAAAGCAGAATGGATACCATTGTAAGCGAAAGTTTTAACTTGATTGAAGGAAAGGAGGATTAATATGGCTGACAAGCATGATTTTATTGCTGGTAAGAACCCCGTAGCAGAAGCAATTAAAGGGGGGCATGTGGTTAATAAAATTTGGATAGCTGAAGGCTCACAAAAAAGTCATATGTCAGAAATTATGCAATTGAGTAAGAAGAAAGGGATACAGGTTCAGTTTGTGCCAAAAAAGAAACTGGATCAAATGGCAGTAGAAGCAGCACATCAAGGTGTCGTGGCACAAATTGCCCCTTATGAATATACAGATTTAGAAAAGATTCTCGAACGAGCTAGTGCGAAAAATGAATCGCCCTTTCTCTTATTGTTGGACGAGCTTGAAGACCCTCATAACCTTGGCTCAATTTTAAGAACAGCAGATGCTGCTGGAGCTCACGGAGTCATCGTTCCGAAACGACGTTCTGTCGGTCTCACGTCAACTGTAGCAAAAGCATCAGCAGGTGCTATCGAACATGTACCTGTAGCTCGAGTGACGAATTTGGCGCGCACGATGGAGGAATTAAAGAAAGAAGGGCTTTGGTTTATCGGCACAGATGCAAAAGGAGACGCGGATTATCGTCAAGTGGATGTAGACATGCCTCTCTGTCTTGTTATTGGAAGTGAAGGCCGAGGTATAAGTAGGCTAGTCAAAGAAAAATGTGACTTTCTCGTTAGTATTCCTTTAGCAGGGAAAGTAACTTCATTAAACGCTTCAGTTGCTGCAAGCCTTCTCATGTATGAAGTAATGCGGAGACGACCGATGGAGACGACATAAGATGAGACGAGTGTTGTTAGTAGACGGCTACAACATCATTGGCGATTGGCCGGAGTTAAAAGCCCTACAGGGGTCTGATTTGGAGGGGGCTCGTGATCTCCTTATTCAATATATGGCTGAATACCAAGCGTACACAGGTATTGAAGTGACCGTCATTTTCGATGCTCATATGGTTTCTGGGCTAGGGAAAAAACTCCAAAATTATGCAATTACGGTTATTTATACGAAAGAAAAGGAAACGGCAGATGAACGAATAGAAAAGCTCGTAAATGACTTGAAGCGGATAGATACCCAAATTTACGTAGCTACCTCAGATTTTGTGGAGCAGCGTGTTATCTTTGCAAGTGGCGCATACCGCAAATCAGCGAGAGAACTCAGAACGGAAATGAAACAAATAGAAAAAGGGATTGAAAGAGAAGTATCAAAAACAAAAAAGTCGAAAATAAAAACAAAATTGCCGATTACTGACGAAATGGCAGAAGTTTTTGAAAAATGGCGTCGAGGCAAGAGATGACTGCTTGACGCTATTATTAGCCATCCTGTATACTGATGTTATATTTAGGTAATTCGTATTAAGGCGCTTTCATCTTGACAATGGAAGCGATTATCTTTTTCCATACGTGAAAAGACAGGGTCGGAGGGATTGCGGTGGCTTTAAACCTCATAGAAACAGGACTGCAGGAGAAGTTTCGCCAATTGGAAGATGAAAGTTTAGTAGAGTATGTTAAGGAAGGGGACAGTGCTGCACTAGAGTACTTAATTAATAAGTACAAGAATTTTGTACGTGCAAAAGCCCGTTCCTATTTTTTAATTGGAGCAGATCACGAAGATATTGTGCAAGAAGGCATGATTGGCCTTTACAAAGCGATTCGTGACTTTAAAGGGGACAAGCTCTCTTCTTTTAAAGCATTTGCTGAGCTCTGTATTACGCGGCAAATCATAACTGCCATTAAAACAGCAACCCGTCAGAAGCATATTCCGTTAAATTCGTATGTATCCTTAGACAAGCCTATTTACGATGAAGAGTCAGATCGGACATTGTTAGATGTTATTTGTGGATCGAAGCTAAGTGATCCCGAGGAATTACTTATTAATCAAGAAGAGTTTGATGACATTGAAGACAAAATGGGAGAAATTTTGAGTGACCTCGAACGGAAAGTTCTTACGCACTACTTGGATGGACGAAGTTATCAGGAAATTTCGGCTGACTTGAACCGTCATGTGAAATCAATTGATAATGCTCTTCAAAGGGTGAAAAGAAAACTTGAACGTTATGTGGAGCTCAAAGGAGTTAAACTTTAAAAAATTTCTGGACTGTGTAAATAAAAGGGCGTAAGTGCTAGATTACGCTCGTTTTTCTATTTTTAAAAAGTTCTCAAACCCTACTGAGCATTAAGAAACACTTTTTCTTAATGCATTCTTAATTGTTAGCTAAATGAACGTCACAATTAATTTTTCAACGAGAAAATTGAACAATGAAGGTGAACTAATTCAAATGTCCGCCCTTGTAAAAGGGCTGTAGTGAAAGACGGTGACTCGGAGGACTAGAAACGACTGAATATCTAACGATACGAAAAGTTTTATCACCCTTTTAGCTTAAGGCAAGTCGATGGGAAAGCGTCCGTCTGTGCACTATATTATGAAAGTGGCTCAAATATAGTGTGTTGCTATTAATCGCTTATTTATAAAGAGAAACCGCAAAAGATCAAAGACGTGCTTTTTAAAATTAAAGGTTTAAAAACTCTTGAACAGTCGAAGATAAAGACATGGTACTCCGTTGACATGTCAGTGTGGCCTATGATAAATTTTACTAGTATGTATACGTGTACGGTAAAAGAGGAGAGTAACCGATGTCGCAGAAAGTCATACTTGCCTGTCAGCACTGTCAGTCGAGAAATTATGCTACTTCAAAAACAGACCAAGACCGTGCGGAACGGCTTCAAATAAAGAAGTACTGTAAAATTTGCGGGAAGCATACACCACATTTCGAAACAAAGTAAGTGATTCTATTGGAGGTGTGTTAATGTGGGGAGTACGACTAAAAACCCTGTTAAGTTTTTAAAAGATGTATCCACAGAAATGAAGAGAGTCACGTGGCCGACGAAAAAAGAATTAACGAAATATACAATTGTTGTGTCATTTACCGTTATTTTTATTGCGATATTTTTTGCAATCGCAGATTATGGCATAGCATCATTACTTAATTTAATCACTAATTAAGTCAACAAATTTACGAAAATATGATTCCGTCAGAGGAGGGAAGGACGTCACAGTCCTGAACAATCATGGAGAAGAAATGGTATGTAGTTCACACCTATTCCGGATATGAAAATAAAGTAAAAACAAACTTGGAAAAGCGTGTGGAATCAATGGGCATGGCGGATAAAATTTTTCGCGTCATCGTCCCTGTAGAAGAAGAGACAGAAATAAAAGATGGTAAGTCAAAGCAAGTCACGAAGAAAGTTTTTCCGGGTTATGTCATCGTGGAAATGGTGATGACTGATGACTCATGGTATGTGGTCCGAAATACACCTGGCGTCACTGGCTTCATCGGATCTTCTGGTGGTGGAGCGAAACCGACACCATTACTTCCTGAAGAGGTCGATGCGATACTTCGTCAAATGGGAGTAGATGCGCCGAAACCTGATGTGGAATTTGAGTTAAAAGAATCGGTGAAGGTAAAAGAAGGACCATTTGCGAACTTTATTGGTACGATCGAAACAATTTCTGCCGAAAAACAAAAACTAAAAGTACATGTTAACATGTTTGGTCGTGAGACACCGGTCGAACTAGAATTTAACCAGGTCGAAAAAATCTGATTCATTTTATAAAAGCTTCTTGCTATCTTGCGTATGAAGTGATAAAATTTGAATGTTGTTAATTAGCGTGGACTAACTGTTCACGTTTTTTCCTGCAAATAAGCAGGGCTAATGAGTGGGAGAGCAAGCAAGCTCGGTTTACCACATCACGGACTTAAGGAGGTGTGTCTCGTGGCTAAAAAGGTCATTAAAGTAGTTAAATTACAAATTCCTGCTGGAAAGGCTAATCCGGCGCCGCCAGTTGGACCGGCACTAGGTCAAGCAGGTATTAATATTATGGGATTCTGTAAGGAATTTAACGCGCAAACGCAAGAACAAGCGGGCTTAATTATTCCTGTAGAAATCACGGTATTCGAAGACCGTTCTTTTACTTTTATTACAAAAACCCCGCCTGCAGCTGTGCTTTTAAAGAAAGCAGCTGGTATTGAAACGGCGTCTGGTGAGCCGAACAAAAACAAGGTGGCTACACTAAAGCGTGATAAAGTGAAAGAAATCGCAGAAACAAAAATGCCTGACCTAAACGCAGCTGACGTAGAAGCAGCTATGCGTATGGTTGAAGGTACAGCCCGAAGCATGGGGATTGTTATTGAAGACTAATTGACTCGTGCAGGTAGATGGAGGTTGCGAGAAAGGGCTAAGGCCCTACCTGTAATTAGGTGTCGCAACCTTTATTAGTGGGAGGTTTAACCGATAAAACCACAATTAAGGAGGAAACAACATTGGCTAGAAAAGGTAAAAAGTATCAAGATGCACTGAAACTCGTAGATCGTGAAAAAGTGTACAGTGTTAAAGAAGCGATAGAGCTAGTTAAAAAAACAGCAACAGCGAATTTCGACGAAACTGTTGAGTTGGCTGCACGATTAGGTGTAGATCCTAAGAAAGCAGACCAGCAAATTCGTGGCGCTGTCGTTTTACCTAACGGAACAGGAAAGACACAAAGTGTTCTTGTTTTCGCTAAAGGTGATAAAGCGAAAGAAGCAGAAGCAGCAGGTGCTGACTTTGTTGGGGAAGAAGACCTTATTAACAAAGTAAACCAAGGTTGGTTAGACTTTGATGTTGTCGTTGCAACCCCTGACATGATGGCACAAGTTGGTAAACTAGGGCGCGTTTTAGGTCCTAAAGGACTTATGCCTAACCCTAAAACAGGGACAGTAACATTCGATGTGGAAAAAGCGGTTAACGAAATCAAGGCGGGTAAAGTAGAATACCGCGTTGAAAAAGCCGGTAACATTCACGTACCTATTGGTAAAGTCTCTTTTGGCGATGATCAACTTGTAGAAAACTTTAAAACAATGATTGATACATTGTTAAAAGCTAAGCCAGCAGCTTCAAAAGGAACTTACCTTCGTAACGTTTCTTTATCAGCTACAATGGGCCCTGGTGTTAAAATAAATATATCTGAATTCAAACTGTAGTTGACTTCCCTTTAACAGGGGGTTATACTGATGATTGTGAATTTAATTGATCATGCCGTAGACAGCAGGGGCACGCAGTGCTTAATATCCTGCCGAGGTTTGTAGCATCGACGTCCTATGACTCGTTATAGGGAATTGATTATACTGCCTCCATGTCTGCGCATGGGGGCTTTTATATTGCTCGCAAGCGGTGTGTGACCAGTCTTTATTGGGAGGTGTCAAAATGAGCGCAATAATCGAAAAGAAAAGCCAACTCGTTGATGAAATTACAACGAAATTAAAGGAAAGCCAAGCGACAATCGTTGTTGATTATCGTGGTCTAGATGTTGCTGAAGTGACTGAACTTCGTAAGCAGCTTCGTGAAGCAAATGTAGACTTCAAAGTTTACAAAAATTCGATGGTGCGTCGTGCTACAGCAAATGCGGAACTAACAGAACTTGATGAGCACTTAGTAGGTCCAACAGCTATTGCATTTAGTAATGACGATGTGATTGCTCCTGCTAAAATTCTTAATGGTTTTGCAAAAGAACATGAAGCATTAGAACTTAAAGCAGGTATTATCGAAGGTAATGTAACATCCTTAGACGAAATTAAAGCTCTTGCGGAACTTCCATCCCGCGACGGTTTGTTGTCTATGCTTCTCAATGTTATGCAAGCGCCAATCCGCAACTTTGCCTTGGCAACAAAAGCTGTTGCAGAACAAAAAGAAGAACAAGGTGCTTAATCACACCTTTAAGAATCGGTGCCTAACGGCATAATACTTTTTAAACAGGAGGAATATAATCATGACTAAGCAAGAAATGATCGATGCGATTAAAGAAATGTCAGTTTTAGAACTAAATGATTTAGTAAAAGCTATTGAGGAAGAATTTGGCGTTACTGCTGCAGCTCCAGTTGCAGTTGCTGGCGGCGGTGGCGGTGCTGCTGCTGAAGAACAAAGTGAATTTGACGTTGTTCTTACGGATGCTGGTTCATCTAAAATCGGTGTTATCAAAGTGGTTCGTGAAATCACTGGCCTTGGCCTTAAAGATGCGAAAGCACTTGTTGATGGTGCTCCTGCGTCAGTTAAAGAAGGCGTTGAAAAAGCTGAAGCTGAAGAAATTAAAGGTAAGCTTGAAGAAGCAGGCGCTTCTATCGAACTTAAGTAATAATCAGATGATCGAGACCCGCTTTGCATCGTACAAAGCGGGTTTTAGTATCTAATTGAGAGACTATTAGTAAAGGGACGAATGCCTAGGGTGTTTAACTTTGCGTATTGATTTCCATAATGGAGATGAACATACTTAGGTACGATAATGGCTTAATTCCCACTTGCCAGAACGGAGGGAGTGTCTTTTATGGCTAACCATTATTTTTCTGAACAACCGGAAACAAAAAGTGAACGTAAAACGATAAGAGAAGTTATTAAAGGAAAATCTTATCAATTCCACGTTGATCGTGGCGTCTTTTCTAAAGGCGGTCTTGATTTTGGTTCGCGACTTCTTATTGAAGCGTTCGAACCTCCTGTGGTGAAAGGGCCTATAGTTGATGTTGGGTGTGGATGGGGGCCTATTGGTTTAACGGTGGCTTCAACTCATCAAGATACTCAGATTTATATGGTGGATATAAATGAGCGTTCTGTGCAATTGGCAAAAGAAAATGCTACATTAAATCGAGTGTCGAATGTAACGGTTGAGCGAAATAACTTATTAGATGGGTTTGATGATAACTTTTTTTCGGTTGTTCTCACTAACCCTCCTATCCGAGCAGGTAAAGAGATCATTTTTAGCATCTATGAACAAGCGAAAAGAATGTTAAAGACAAATGGGGATATATGGGTGGTTATTCAGAAGAAACAGGGAGCAGCCTCCACTCTAAAAAAACTCGAGGAGTTAGGGTTTGAAGTTAATGTGGAAGTGAAATCAAAGGGATATTTTGTCTTCCGAGGAAAAAATAATTGACCCAACCTTCCTGTTGTGTTAACATTATTTAATGCGTATGATCATGAATGATAATAGGCGATGTCTGCTCTATTATCGAAGAATGAGCGTTTTACTTGGATTTTTCACTGGGCGTGTAGATTTGAATAAGTGCAATGTTTAAAAAAAGGGTGGTTTGGACAAACTATGAACGTCTTTTATGTATTATAGGTAGAAGACCTTATAACCCTTTTTTTCTTTATTTCACTTTTATAAGTTAACAAGTTATTATTTTGAAGGAATAGGATGGAGAGGTTTATTATAGCCAATAGAGGTATGTAGCGCTTTTGAAAGTGACTAGTTGTGTTGCAAACGTTTCTTTACGTCTGCGGCTCTTAAGGCGCCTTTTTCATAGAGGCTCACATTTATGTGGATAGAGTATACATCACTTTATTGTATGTGCTCGGTAGTAAACGTAAATGACCTACTTCGGTTATGAGTATGGTTATTTCATCAGAAAACTCGACACCTCTTTTTCTCTTAATATTAAATATAACTTACAAATAACTTTCTACAACGTTTCTATGAAATCCTTTTTTCCTTTAAGATTTTTTAAAGTTGTTAATGGGAAGACTTTCGTCCGAAAGATTAGCCAGGAAGTGAGTTTTCTAACTATGTACGCTGTTATTATGTATCTGTCAAAGGATGTTTGCATTGACTCCATGCAGTCCTTTTGATGATAAAAACGTTAGGTTTGAGGGGTGAATGAGTTGACAGGTCAACTAGTTCAGTATGGACGGCACCGCGAGAGAAGAAGCTATGCAAGGATTAATGAAGTTTTGGATCTTCCAAACTTAATAGAAATCCAAACAGCTTCTTATCAATGGTTTCTTGATGAGGGTATTCGCGAGATGTTTCAAGACATCTCACCAATCGAGGATTTTACAGGGAATTTAGTGCTTGAGTTTATTGACTATAGCTTAGGTGAACCTAAATATCCTGTAGATGAATCAAAAGAACGTGACGTGACATATTCCGCACCGCTTCGCGTCAAAGTTCGCCTGATTAACAAAGAAACAGGCGAGGTTAAAGAGCAGGAAGTGTTTATGGGGGATTTTCCTCTCATGACAGACACTGGTACATTCGTTATTAATGGAGCGGAACGAGTTATTGTATCCCAGCTCGTACGATCACCAAGTGTATATTTTAGTCAGAAAATAGACAAAAACGGAAAGCGTGGCTTCACTACGACAGTTATTCCGAATCGTGGTGCATGGCTTGAACTAGAAACTGATGCGAAAGACGTTGTGTATGTCAGAATTGACCGCACGCGTAAGATTCCTGCAACAGTTCTCTTAAGAGCGCTTGGATTTGGCACTGATCAAGAGATCATTGATTTAATAGGAGAAGATGAGTACTTACGTAATACATTAGAAAAAGATAACACGGACAGCTCGGAAAAAGCGCTTTTAGAAATTTACGAGCGACTTCGCCCTGGCGAACCGCCAACAGTGGACAGTGCAAAAAGTCTGTTAGAATCCCGTTTCTTTGATCCGAAGCGATACGATTTAGCAAATGTTGGACGTTATAAAATGAATAAAAAGCTTCATATCAAAAACCGTTTATTTAATCAGCGCTTGGCTGAGACACTCGTGGATCCAGATACAGGGGAAATTCTAGCTGAAGAAGGTTCTCTTATCGATCGTCGTGTGTTAGATAAACTAATTCCATACCTTGAAAACAATGTTGGTTTCCGCCGCATTAACCTTCAAGGCGGTGTGATTGATGATGAAGATGTCGATATTCAATCGGTCATGATTTATTCGCAAAAAGCAGGTGAAGAGGATCTTCCGATTAAGGTGATTGCCAACGGTGAAATCGATACATCCATTAAACATATTACACCGGCAGATATCATCTCATCTATCAGTTATTTCTTTAACCTACTTCATGGTGTAGGAAATACCGATGATATTGACCATTTAGGTAACCGACGTCTTAGATCAGTTGGAGAGCTCTTACAGAACCAATTTAGAATTGGGCTTTCTCGAATGGAAAGAGTTGTTCGGGAACGAATGTCCATACAAGACGCTAATATGATTACGCCACAGGCATTAATCAATATCCGTCCTGTTATTGCATCGATTAAAGAGTTCTTCGGTAGCTCTCAGCTTTCACAATTCATGGATCAAACGAACCCGCTTGCGGAATTAACACATAAGCGCCGGTTATCAGCTCTTGGACCGGGTGGTTTGACACGTGAACGTGCAGGGTTTGAGGTGCGAGATGTTCACTATTCTCACTACGGACGTATGTGTCCAATTGAGACGCCTGAAGGACCGAACATCGGGTTGATTAACTCGTTGTCAAGTTTTGCAAAGGTCAACCAATTTGGTTTTATTGAAACACCATATAGAAAGGTCGATCATGAATCAGGTATTGTTTCTGAGCAAGTGGATTACTTAACTGCTGATGAAGAAGATAACTATGTAGTGGCACAGGCGAATGCGAAACTCGATGAGAATGGTGCATTTATTGAAGAGAATATCATCTGCCGCTTCCGTGGGGAAAACATTATTGTCCCTCGTGACCGTGTTGACTACATGGATGTATCACCTAAACAGGTAGTATCAGCTGCTACAGCATGTATTCCTTTCTTAGAAAATGACGACTCTAACCGTGCGCTTATGGGTGCGAACATGCAACGTCAAGCTGTACCTTTATTAGAGCCCCGTTCTCCACTTGTAGGAACAGGGATGGAATATGTGTCTGCAAAGGATTCAGGTGCAGCCGTTGTGTCTAAAACAAAAGGTCGAGTTGAACGAGTTTCAGCAAATTATGTGGATATTCGTATTATTGAAGAGGTTGATGGTAAAGAAGTAGAAGGGAATGTTCAGCGTTATAATTTGATGAAATTTGAACGTTCTAACCAAGGGACTTGCTACAACCAACGACCGATTGTGAGCGAAGGCATGATCGTTGAGAAAGGTGAAATCTTGGCTGATGGTTCATCAATGGAAAAAGGTGAGATGGCCCTTGGTCAAAACGTCCTTGTCGGCTTCATGACATGGGACGGCTATAACTACGAGGACGCCATTATTTTAAGTGAGCGTCTCGTCAAAGACGATGTTTATACATCTATTCATATTGAAGAATATGAATCTGAGTCTCGTGATACGAAGCTCGGTCCTGAAGAAATTACCCGTGATATTCCTAATGTTGGGGAAGATGCTTTGAAAAACCTTGACGAACGAGGGATTATCCGCGTTGGGGCTGAAGTAAAAGACGGTGATATTCTCGTTGGTAAGGTGACACCAAAAGGGGTCACAGAATTGACAGCAGAGGAGCGCCTCTTACACGCTATTTTCGGTGAAAAAGCAAGAGAAGTTCGTGATACGTCGCTACGTGCTCCACATGGAGGAGACGGAATCGTCCTTGATGTTAAAGTGTTCAACCGCGAAGATGGGGACGAGTTACCACCAGGTGTGAACCAACTTGTACGTGTTTATATCGTTCAGAAACGTAAGATTCACGAGGGCGATAAAATGGCTGGACGTCATGGTAATAAAGGTGTTATTTCACGTATTCTTCCTGAAGAAGACATGCCATACTTGCCAGACGGTACACCGATTGACATCATGCTTAACCCATTAGGGGTACCATCTCGTATGAACATTGGTCAGGTGCTTGAACTGCATATGGGAATGGCTGCAAGACAGTTAGGCATTCACATTGCGACGCCAGTATTTGACGGTGCTCGTGAAGAAGATGTATGGAGCACGATTGAAGAGTCTGGTATGGCAAGAGACGGTAAAACGGTGCTATATGACGGACGTTCAGGGGAACCTTTTGATAACCGCGTATCAGTCGGTGTGATGTACATGATTAAACTAGCGCATATGGTTGATGATAAATTACACGCTCGTTCAACGGGGCCATACTCCCTTGTGACACAACAACCACTTGGTGGTAAAGCTCAATTTGGTGGTCAACGTTTCGGTGAAATGGAAGTTTGGGCGCTCGAAGCTTATGGAGCTGCTTATACACTTCAGGAAATTCTCACGGTAAAATCCGATGATACAATTGGTCGTGTGAAAACATATGAAGCGATTGTAAAAGGTGAGAACGTCCCAGAACCTGGAGTTCCTGAATCCTTTAAAGTATTAATTAAAGAGCTTCAAAGTCTCGGAATGGACGTTAAGATGCTTTCAAGCAATGACGAAGAGATTGAAATGCTTGAAACAGACGATGAAGATGAGCAATCCAATGATAAGCTGAATTTAAATCTAGAATCCAGCGGTGAGTCAAACGCGTAACGGGAGATCTTGAATGTTGAAAGGGAGGTTAGCCCCTTGATAGATGTGAATAATTTTGAGTATATGAAAATCGGCCTGGCATCCTCTGATAAAATCAGATCTTGGTCCAGGGGAGAAGTTAAAAAACCAGAAACGATAAACTATCGTACGTTAAAACCTGAAAAAGACGGTCTTTTCTGCGAACGTATTTTTGGCCCTACAAAGGACTGGGAATGTCATTGTGGGAAATATAAACGTGTCCGTTACAAAGGTGTTGTATGTGATCGTTGTGGCGTAGAAGTCACAAGAGCTAAAGTCCGTCGTGAGCGCATGGGGCATATTGAACTAGCTGCCCCTGTTTCTCACATCTGGTATTTTAAAGGTATTCCTAGCCGAATGGGACTTGTGTTAGATATGTCACCAAGGTCCCTTGAAGAAGTGATTTATTTTGCTTCTTATGTTGTGACAGAGCCAGGTGATACACCGTTGGAACTGAAACAACTTTTATCGGAAAAAGAATATCGCAACTATATTGATAAGTACGGTCGCTCCTTCACAGCCCAAATGGGTGCTGAAGCTATCCGCAAATTACTAGAGGATATTGACCTTGATAAAGAAGCCAACCTTCTTAAAGAAGAGTTGGAAACGGCACAAGGACAACGTCGAACAAGAGCGATTAAACGACTTGAAGTATTAGAAGCATTTCGTCATTCTGGTAATAATCCGTCTTGGATGGTGCTAGATGTTCTACCTGTTATACCACCGGAATTAAGACCGATGGTACAATTAGACGGCGGACGTTTTGCTACATCTGATTTAAATGATTTATATCGACGTGTTATTAACCGTAACAACCGCTTGAAGCGTTTATTAGACTTAGGTGCACCAAATATTATTGTTCAAAATGAAAAACGTATGCTCCAAGAAGCTGTGGATGCGCTCATTGATAACGGACGTCGTGGCCGACCGGTTACAGGACCGGGTAACCGCCCGCTCAAATCGTTATCACATATGTTGAAAGGTAAACAAGGGCGCTTCCGTCAAAACTTACTCGGTAAACGGGTTGACTATTCAGGTCGTTCTGTTATCGTGGTAGGTCCGCATCTAAAAATGTATCAATGTGGTTTACCGAAAGAAATGGCTCTCGAGCTATTTAAACCATTTGTTATGAAAGAACTCGTAAGTAAAGGGCTTGCTCATAACATTAAAAGCGCAAAGCGTAAAGTGGAACGTGTCCACCCGGAAGTGTGGGATGTGCTAGAAGAAGTGATCAGAGAGCATCCGGTCTTGCTTAACCGTGCACCTACCTTGCACAGACTTGGGATTCAGGCCTTTGAACCGACACTTGTAGAAGGCCGAGCTATTAAGCTTCATCCACTCGTATGTACAGCTTATAATGCCGACTTTGATGGCGACCAAATGGCTGTACACGTACCACTATCTGCGGAAGCACAGGCAGAGTCTCGCTTGCTTATGCTCGCAGCACAAAACATCCTGAATCCTAAAGACGGAAAGCCTGTTGTAACACCTTCACAAGATATGGTTTTAGGTAACTATTACTTGACGTTGGAACGAAAAGGTGCGATAGGGGAAGGGAATGTTTATGAAGGACCGGACGAAGCTGTTACAGCCTATCAAAATGGTTATGTTCATCTTCATACACGAATTGCTGTTCCGGTCAAATCATTAAATAAATCTAACTTTAAAGAAAAATATGAGGACCACTTAATACTCACATCTGTAGGTAAAATTATCTTTAACGAAATTTTACCGGAGTCGTTCCCTTATATGAATGAACCGACGGCTACTAACTTGGAGATTGAAACACCTGACAAGTACTTTGTGCCAATGGGAACCAATATTAAAGAAGAGTTTGCCCAAAGGGAGCTAGTCCTTCCGTTTAAAAAAGGATTCCTAGGAGACATTATCGCTGAAGTATTTAAAAAGTTTAAAATCTCCGAAACATCTATTATGCTTGATAAGATGAAGGATTTAGGTTTCTATCACTCCACGAAAGCTGGTATTACAATTGGTGTATCTGACATCGTGGTTTTAAAAGATAAACAAGATATTCTTGATGGTGCCGAAGAGAAAGTTCAGCGGGTTATGAAGCAATTTCGCCGCGGGCTTATTACAGAAGATGAGCGTTATGACAAAGTTATTGAGATCTGGAGTCGTGCGAAAGACGTCATTCAAGATAAACTACTCGGTACATTAGATAAGACGAACCCGATTTTTATGATGAGTGATTCAGGAGCGCGTGGTAACGCATCTAACTTCACGCAACTTGCTGGGATGCGTGGACTCATGGCTAACCCGTCCGGGCGTATTATTGAACTCCCAATCAAGTCCAGTTTCCGTGAAGGTTTAACCGTTCTTGAGTACTTTATTTCAACGCACGGTGCCCGAAAAGGTCTTGCTGATACAGCCCTCAAAACAGCGGACTCTGGTTACTTGACACGTCGTCTTGTCGACGTTGCTCAGGATGTTATCGTTCGAGAAGATGATTGTGGGACAGATCGTGGTCTAGAGGTTAAAGCGATCAAAGAAGGCAACGAAGTTATCGAAAGCCTGTATGATCGTCTCGTCGGACGTGTCTCTTTCCAACGTATCTATCATCCGGAAACGAATGATATCCTTGCAGAACGTAACCAAAACATCACTGAGGACATGGCTAAAGCTATTGAAGATGCGGGTGTTGAAACAGTCTATATTAGGTCTGCCTTTACTTGTGATACAAAGCATGGCGTATGTAAAAAATGTTACGGCCGAAATCTTGCCACAGGATCTGATGTTGAAGTCGGTGAAGCGGTTGGTATTATTGCTGCGCAATCCATCGGTGAGCCAGGTACTCAGTTAACGATGCGTACATTCCATACAGGTGGGGTAGCCGGGGATGATATTACCCAAGGTTTACCAAGGATTCAGGAAGTATTTGAAGCTAGAAATCCTAAAGGTCAGGCTTTGATCTCTGAAATTGAAGGTAAAGTTACTGATATTAAAGATGCTGGCGAGAAGAAAGAAATCATTGTCCAAGGGGCGATTGAAACCCGTAGTTATACGACAATGTATGGTGCAAGACTGAAAATAAACGTAGGCGACGAAGTGAAGCCAGGGCAAGAACTGACGGAAGGTTCTATCGATCCAAAAGAGCTTCTCGTTGTGTCTGGGGTTCATGGTGTCCAAGAATACCTTCTCCGTGAAGTTCAGAAAGTTTATCGGATGCAAGGGGTTGAAATTGGTGACAAGCACGTTGAAGTGATGGTGCGTCAAATGCTGAGAAAGATTCGTGTCATTGATGCCGGAGATACAGATGTTCTTCCGGGCTCACTTGTGGAGATTCACCAATTTAATGAAGCCAATAGAGATATCCTATTAAGAAATGGTCGACCTGCTTCTGGACGTCCTGTCTTACTCGGAATCACAAAGGCGTCTCTTGAAACCGACTCGTTCTTATCTGCAGCCTCTTTCCAGGAAACGACAAGAGTGCTGACAGATGCAGCGATCAAAGGAAAACGCGACGAACTTGTAGGTCTGAAAGAAAATGTCATTATCGGAAAACTCGTTCCTGCAGGGACTGGTATGCAGCGATATCGTCAAATGGCTGCAGCGAAAACGAACGGTTCCGGAAACACTGAAGATACAGTAGAAGGAATGACTACAGCCAAAGAGTAATTAAATTAAGTGTTGACATGGAAAATCCATGGTGGTACTATATCTAAGTGTGCCAAATACCTGATACTTTGGAGGATAACAACACATGTCTTATGATAAAGTAGCCCAGGCAGCCAATAAAGTCGTCGGCACGAAGCAGACATTGAAGGCACTGGAAAATGAGCAGGTCAAAGAGCTGATTGTTGCAGATGACGCAGATCGTCATGTCTTAACAAAGGTGATGGTTCTGGCCGAAGACAAAGGCGTTGCCATTCACACCGTCGATTCTATGAAAAAGCTTGGAAAAGCCTGTGGTATCGATGTGAATGCAGCTATTGTAGCAATTAAAAAGTAAAAAAAGTTTTTATCGGCGGCGACGCTGTCGGTGAAAACTTTCCTTTTACCCATTAGTGAACCACCTGGACCAGTGGGCTTGCATTTAATATAGAAAGGAGGAAAAAATATGCCTACAATTAACCAATTAGTGCGTAAGGGTCGCCAATCAAAAGGTCAAAAATCCGACTCTCCAGCTTTAAATAAAGGTTATAACAGCTTTAAAAAAGTGCAAACTGATGAAGATTCTCCACAAAAACGTGGTGTTTGTACACGTGTAGGTACGATGACACCGAAGAAGCCGAACTCAGCGCTTCGTAAATATGCTCGTGTGCGATTAACTAACCAAATCGAGGTCACAGCATATATCCCAGGAATCGGACACAACCTTCAAGAACACAGCGTTGTTCTTATCCGTGGTGGACGAGTAAAGGATTTACCGGGGGTACGTTACCACATCGTGCGTGGCGCCCTTGATACAGCCGGTGTTGAAAACCGCATGCAAGGCCGTTCTAAGTATGGAACTAAGAAGCCTAAAAAATAAGGATGAAAATCCGTTAGTATAATCGAAAGGAGGGACTTCAATGCCTCGTAAAGGACCTGTACCTCGTAGAGACGTGCTTGCTGATCCAATTTACCATTCTAAACTAGTAACACGTTTAATCAACCGCATCATGGTTGATGGAAAAAGAGGTAAAGCACAAACTATTCTTTATAAAGCATTTGATCTTGTCCGTGAACGTAGCGGTAATGACCCGCAAGAAGTTTTCGAACAAGCATTGAAAAATATTATGCCAGTACTTGAAGTTAAAGCACGCCGTGTAGGGGGGGCTAACTATCAAGTGCCGATCGAAGTGAAACCTGAGCGTCGTACTACGCTTGGCCTTCGTTGGCTCGTAAGCTACGCTCGTCTTCGTGGTGAAAAAACCATGGAAGAACGTTTAGCTAACGAAATCCTAGACGCTGCTAATAACACTGGTGCAGCTGTTAAGAAGCGTGAAGATACGCACAAAATGGCTGAAGCTAACAAAGCGTTCGCTCACTATCGTTGGTAAGCTATACAACGTAACCAAAAAAGTATCTCAACTAAAGGGGTCAGTTCATCGGGTATATAATCCCTTTGAATTGACGACCCTTTAATACAATTAAACATCTTGAGAAAAAGGAAGGAGAAATTGACCAATGGCAAGAGAGTTCTCCTTAGAAAAGACGCGTAATATCGGGATTATGGCTCACATTGATGCCGGTAAAACAACTGCAACTGAACGTATTCTTTTCTATACAGGCCGTATTCACAAGATTGGTGAAACTCATGACGGCGGTTCACAGATGGATTGGATGGAACAAGAGCAGGAGCGTGGCATCACAATTACATCTGCTGCGACGACTGCCCAATGGAAAAACCATCGTATTAACATTATCGATACTCCAGGACACGTGGACTTTACTGTTGAAGTTGAACGTTCACTTCGTGTTTTGGATGGTGCTGTTGCGGTTCTTGATGCCCAATCCGGTGTTGAACCACAAACAGAAACAGTTTGGCGTCAAGCAACGACTTATGGCGTACCTCGTATCGTCTTCGTCAACAAAATGGATAAAATCGGTGCAGACTTCGTTTACTCACTTGGCACACTTTCTGACCGTTTAGGTGCAAATGCTGCGGCGATCCAATTACCTATCGGTGCAGAAGATGAGTTTGAGGGGATTATTGATTTAGTTAACATGGAAGCATATGTCTATCTCGATGATCTAGGAACACGTAGTGAAGCTCGTGAAATTCCAGAAGAATACCAAGAGCAAGCGAATGAATTCCGTGAAAAGCTTGTTGAAGCCGTGTCAGAACTTGATGAAGAACTGATGATGAAGTACTTAGAAGGTGAAGAAATCACAACTGACGAATTAAAAGCAGCCATCCGTAAAGGGACGTGTGCTGTTGAATTCTATCCTGTGCTTTGTGGTTCAGCCTTTAAAAATAAAGGTGTTCAATTACTGCTTGATGCAGTTGTAGATTACCTTCCTGCACCAACAGATGTGGCTGATATTGAAGGTCATATCCCTGATACAGAAGAAAAAGTTGTCCGTAAATCTGGAGACGACCAACCGTTCGCAGCTTTAGCATTTAAGGTTGCAACTGACCCTTATGTAGGTAAGCTTACGTTCTTCCGTGTATACTCAGGTAAAGTTGATGCAGGTTCTTATGTCCGTAACTCTTCTAAAGGTAAACGTGAACGTATGGGACGTATCCTACAAATGCACGCCAACCATAGGGAAGAAATTCCGACATGTTACTCTGGTGACATTGCGGCTGGTGTGGGACTGAAAGATACGACAACAGGTGATACACTTTGTGATGAGAAAAGCCTTGTTATTCTCGAATCAATGGAATTCCCTGAACCCGTTATCTCGTTATCTGTAGAGCCTAAATCAAAAGCTGATCAAGATAAAATGGGTATGGCTCTTGCTAAGCTCGCTGAAGAAGATCCGACATTTAAGACACATACTGATGAAGAAACGGGACAAACGATCATCGCCGGTATGGGTGAACTTCACCTTGATATTATCGTTGATCGAATGAAACGTGAATTTAAAGTTGAAGCTAATGTCGGTGCGCCGCAAGTTTCCTATCGTGAAACACTTCGCCAAGCGGCTAAGTGTGAAGGGAAATTTGTACGACAATCTGGTGGACGTGGTCAATACGGTCACGTATGGATCGAATTCTCACCAAATGAAGAAGGCGCAGGCTTTGAATTTGAAGATAACGTCGTCGGTGGGGTTGTGCCACGTGAATACATCGGTTCAGTAGAACAAGGTGTAAGAGAATCACTCGATAACGGCCTATTAGCAGGATATCCACTTATCGATGTTAAAGCACGTTTATATGATGGCTCTTACCACGATGTGGACTCAAACGAGATGGCATTTAAAGTAGCTGCTTCTATGGCACTTAAAGAAGCTAAAAACAAGTGTAATCCGGTTCTACTTGAACCAATCATGAAAGTGGAAGTCGTTGTTCCGGAAGAATACATGGGAGACATTATGGGAGACATTACATCCCGTCGTGGCCGTGTAGAAGGAATGGACGCTCGCGGAAATGCTCAAATTGTCCGTGCGATGGTGCCACTTGCAGAGATGTTTGGATATGCCACGTCTTTACGTTCTAACACACAAGGACGCGGTCAATATACAATGCATTTTGACCACTATGAAGAAGTTCCGAAAAGTGTCGGTGAAGACATCATTAAGAAATCTTCAGGTCAATAATGAGATATATTGTCTCACTAACGATTTTATTGTAAGCTTAGAAAGGTGATGGATTGACGTCTTTCATCTTTCTCCTAAAATAAAAAAACTTTTTAAACAATAAGGAGGATTTCGATCATGGCAAAAGAAAAATTTGATCGTTCCAAAACACATGCCAATATTGGTACAATTGGACACGTTGACCACGGTAAAACAACTTTAACAGCGGCTATCTCTCACGTACTTCATAAGAAGTCAGGAAAAGGTACTGCAATGGCGTATGACCAAATTGATGGTGCTCCAGAAGAGCGTGAGCGTGGAATCACTATCTCCACTGCACACATTGAGTATGAAACTGATGCTCGTCACTATGCACACGTTGACTGCCCAGGACACGCTGACTATGTTAAAAACATGATCACGGGTGCTGCACAAATGGACGGAGCTATCTTAGTAGTATCTGCTGCTGATGGCCCAATGCCACAAACTCGTGAGCACATTCTTTTATCTCGTAACGTTGGTGTACCATCAATCGTGGTATTCTTAAACAAAACTGACCAAGTTGACGATGAAGAGCTACTTGAACTAGTTGAAATGGAAGTTCGTGACCTTCTTTCTGAGTACGATTTCCCTGGTGACGACATTCCAGTTGTTAAAGGTTCTGCTCTTAAAGCTCTTGAAGGCGATGCTGATCACGAGCAAGCGATCCTTGACCTTATGCAACAAGTAGATGACTACATCCCAACACCAGAACGTGACAAAGATAAGCCATTCATGATGCCTGTTGAGGACGTCTTCTCAATCACAGGTCGTGGTACAGTTGCAACTGGCCGTGTTGAGCGTGGACAGCTTAACGTTGGTGACGAAGTTGAAGTCATCGGTCTTGAAGAAGAGTCTAAGAAAACAACTGTTACAGGAGTAGAAATGTTCCGTAAACTTCTTGACTATGCAGAAGCTGGTGATAACATTGGTGCCCTTCTACGTGGTGTTGCTCGAGAAGACATCAACCGTGGACAAGTGCTTGCTAAGCCAGGTACAATTACACCACACACTAAGTTTAAGTCTGAAGTATACGTTCTATCTAAAGAAGAAGGTGGACGTCATACGCCATTCTTCTCTAACTACCGTCCACAGTTCTACTTCCGTACAACTGACGTAACTGGTGTCATCAACCTTCCAGAAGGTGTTGAAATGGTTATGCCTGGAGACAACATTGAAATGGTTGTTGAACTTATCTCACCAATCGCTATTGAAGAAGGAACTCGTTTCTCAATCCGCGAAGGTGGACGTACAGTTGGCTCAGGTGTTGTTTCAACAATTACTGAGTAATTCAGTTATTAAATAAGATACATTACAATCCAGCAAGGACACTTAGTGTTCTTGCTGGATTTTTTTAACTGTCTATAAAACGAAATAAAAGGCTTATTTCACGCTAAATTCCACCTATAAATACAAGGAAGCTATTTAAAAGACATATAAGCTATGTTAATAGAAAAAGTTGTTAAAATAAGCCTGTTAATTAAAGCTTGAAATCAACAAAGTGACCTTGTATAATAGAAAAAGTGTGGCCGGACCAACAAATGACGTTAATTGTCTTGCATACCCTTATGCATTCGTGTATAATGTCTAATGTTGGCCACTGGCAGGCATAGATCCGGAAGGTTGCTGACACACCCGGCCCCTTTGCCATGGGAGGGTGCGAGGAAATTTCCGGGGAGCAAGTCTATTTCCAAAAATGGGCGAAAAAAGGAGGTAATATAATGGCAAAACAGAAAATTCGCATTCGTTTGAAGGCATATGATCACAGAATTTTAGATCAATCTGCAGAGAAGATTGTAGAAACGGCTAAACGTTCCGGTGCTAGCGTATCAGGACCAATTCCGCTTCCTACAGAAAAATCTATCTACACGATTCTTCGTGCGGTTCATAAGTACAAAGACTCTCGTGAACAGTTCGAAATGCGAACTCATAAGCGTCTAATTGACATCGTAGACCCGACACCACAAACTGTCGATGCACTCATGCGATTAGATCTGCCATCAGGCGTTGACATTGAAATTAAACTATAAATATTAAAATTTAAGAAAAGACATATAGGAGGTGTGACGAATGGCCAAAGGAATCTTAGGAAGAAAATTAGGTATGACTCAAATTTTCTCTGAAACTGGAGAAGCTTTACCTGTAACGGTTATTCAGGCAGAACCGAACGTAGTGCTGCAAAAGAAAACGGTTGAAGGTGAAGGCTATGAAGCGATTCAGCTTGGTTTTGTAGATGAGAAAGCTCATCGTCAAACTAAGCCTGCGAAGGGTCATGCTGATAAAGCAAATACTGCCCCTAAGCGCTTCGTTAAAGAATTCCGCGAGTTAAATGTAGCGGATTATGAAATTGGTCAGGAAGTCAAAGTTGATACATTTGCAGAAGGAGATACGGTTGACGTAACCGGAACATCTAAAGGGAAAGGATTTGCTGGTGCTATCAAACGCCACAACCAATCCCGAGGGCCAATGTCCCACGGTTCACGCTATCACCGTCGTCCAGGTTCTATGGGACCTGTTGACCCTAACCACGTTCGTCCAGGTAAGCTACTTCCGGGCCGTATGGGTGGAGAGCAAGTGACAATTCAAAATCTTGAAATCGTAAAAGTAGATACAGAGCGTAACATTCTTCTCGTAAAAGGTAATGTTCCTGGTGCGAAGAAAAGCTACGTGACTGTGAAATCAGCAATTAAAGCTGATTAATAACGAGAAGGAAAGGAGGAGCCCAGATGCCTAAAGTTACTTTATATAACCAAGCTGGCTCACAAGTAGGCGATATTGAACTTGCAGAGAACGTATTCGGTATTGAACCTAATGAAAGTGTTCTATTCGAAGCCGTTGTTATGCAGCAAGCATCCCAACGCCAAGGAACTCATTACACTAAAGGCCGTTCAGACGTACGCGGCGGTGGACGTAAACCATGGCGCCAAAAAGGAACAGGCCGTGCTCGTCACGGATCTATTCGGTCACCAATCTGGGTAGGTGGTGGAACGACTTTCGGTCCTAAACCTCGCAGCTACGGATATAAATTACCTAAAAAGCAACGCAGACTTGCTTTAAAATCTGCTCTTTCTTCCAAAGTGAATGATGAAAATATTCGCGTAGTGGAAGGATTGAGCCTTGAAACACCGAAAACAAAAGAAATGAAACAAATCCTATCTGGATTAACAGCAGATACAAAAACACTTGTTGTGACAGCTGATTACAATGATTCAGTTGCTCTATCTGTTCGTAACCTTCCAGGAGTAAAATTTGTGACAGCAGAAGGCGTGAATGTTCTTGATCTTCTTAGTCATGAGAAGCTCATCATCACACAAGACGCTGTGAAACAAGTAGAGGAGGTGCTTGCATAATGGCAGACGTAAGAGATATTATTAAGCGCCCCATCATCACTGAAAAAACAGCTGATCTAATGGTAGATAAAAAATATACGTTTGAGGTTGACCCTCGTGCGACTAGAACACAAGTTAAGTTAGCTGTTGAAGAAATTTTCGGTGTGAAAGTTGTGAACGTTAATACGATGAACTACAAAGGTAAATTCAAGCGTTTCGGACGTCATTCAGGCTATACCCGCAAGCGCAAAAAAGCCATTGTACAACTTTCTGCGGACAGCAAAGAACTAGAATTCTTTGAAGGTGCGTAAACAATAACTAGCGAAGGAGGGAAAACCTGATGGCAATTAAAAAGTATAAACCAACCACAAACGGTCGCCGTGGTATGACAACACTGGATTTTCAAGATCTTACAACTGATAAGCCGGAAAAATCCTTACTTGCGCCACTTACTAAGCGTGGAGGCCGTAACAACCAAGGTCGTTTAACTGTACGCCACCAAGGTGGTGGGCATAAGCGCCAATATCGTATCATTGACTTTAAGCGTGATAAAGATGGAATTCCAGGACGCGTTGCTACGATCGAATATGATCCAAACCGTTCTGCCAATATTGCACTTATTAACTACGCTGACGGAGAGAAACGCTACATTATCGCTCCTAAAAACTTAACAGTAGGTATGGAAATTATGTCTGGTAAAGATGCAGATATCAAAATCGGTAATGCATTGCAGCTAAGAGATATTCCAGTTGGTACTGTTATTCACAATATCGAGCTTCGTCCAGGAAAAGGAGCACAGCTTGTACGCTCAGCTGGAGCTGAAGCACAAGTTCTAGGTAAAGAAGGAGACTACGTTCTTGTACGACTTCGTTCAGGAGAAACACGTTTAATCCTTTCTACTTGCCGTGCGTCAATCGGTCAAGTAGGTAACGTTGAACACGAGCTTGTTAAAATCGGTAAAGCAGGTCGTTCACGTTGGATGGGTAAGCGTCCAACAGTGCGTGGTTCTGTTATGAACCCAGTAGATCACCCTCACGGTGGTGGTGAAGGGCGTGCACCAATTGGTCGTAAATCACCAATGTCTCCATGGGGTAAGCCAACTCTTGGTTACAAAACGCGTAAGAAAAACAAAGACACGGATAAGTACATTGTACGTCGTCGTAAAAAATAACGGGGTTGATCTACGGTTCTTATTAAGAGCCGTAGCGCAATCACGAAGGGAGGTACACTTATGGGTCGCAGCTTGAAAAAAGGACCTTTTGTCGATGATCATTTGATGAAGAAAGTAGAAGCAATGGACACTGACAACAAACGGGTTATTAAAACTTGGTCCCGTCGTTCCACAATTTTTCCACAATTTATTGGACACACAATCGCGGTATATGATGGACGTAAACATGTACCCGTTTATATTTCAGAAGATATGGTCGGACATAAGCTTGGTGAATTTGCACCAACAAGAACTTACAAAGGCCATGCTTCAGACGACAAGAAAACACGACGCTAATAAAAGAGGGGAGGTACTCTATCCATGGAAGCAAAAGCAGTTGCAAAACAAGTGCGTATTGCTCCTCGCAAAGTTCGCTTAGTTGCTGACTTGATTCGTGGTAAAGAAATTGGTGAAGCGATCTCTATTTTGCGTCACACACCAAAAAAAGCATCTCCAGTTATTGAGAAGCTTTTAAACTCAGCCATGGCGAATGCAGAGCATAACTATGAAATGGAACCTGACAATCTAGTTGTCAGCCAAGCATACGTAGACGAAGGTGTTACACTAAAGCGATTCCGCCCACGTGCAATGGGGCGTGCGAGTCGAATTAACAAACGTACGAGCCATATTACGGTCGTTCTAACAGAAAAGAAGGAGGGATAAGTGTGGGTCAAAAAGTAAATCCTAACGGGCTTCGTGTCGGTATTATTCGCGACTGGGAGTCAAAATGGTACGCTGATAAAGATTACGCTGACCTACTTCACGAAGACATTAAAATTCGTGAATACTTGGAAAAGCGTCTTATTGAAGCTTCTGTATCCACAATTGAAATCGAGCGTGCGGCAAACCGCGTAAACGTGACGATTTTCACTGCGAAGCCAGGAATGGTTATCGGTAAAGGTGGATCTGAAGTTGAAGCATTACGTAAAGCACTTAATCAATTAACAGGTAAACGAGTACACATTAACATCAACGAGATTAAAAAGCCTGACTTAGATGGCAAACTTGTTGCTGAAAATATTGCTCGTCAACTTGAGAATCGTATTTCATTCCGTCGTGCGATGAAACAAACAATCCAACGTACGATGCGTTCAGGTGCGCTAGGGATAAGAACAGAAGTTTCTGGTCGACTTGGCGGTGCCGATATTGCTCGTTCTGAATCATATAGTGAAGGAACTGTTCCATTACACACATTGAGAGCGGATATTGACTACGGAACTGCAGAAGCAGATACAACGTACGGTAAGCTCGGTGTGAAAGTATGGATCTACAAAGGTGAAGTCCTTCCAACGAAAGGAACGAAGGAAGAGGAAGGAGGAAAATAATCATGCTAATGCCTAAACGTGTAAAATTCCGTCGTGAACACCGTGGTAAAATGCGCGGACGTGCGAAAGGCGGAACAGAAGTATCTTTCGGTGAATATGGTTTACAAGCACTTGAAGCTTCATGGATCACAAACCGACAAATCGAATCTGCACGTATTGCCATGACTCGTTATATGAAACGTGGCGGTAAAGTATGGATTAAAATTTTCCCAGATAAGCCTTATACGGCTAAACCTTTAGAAGTTCGAATGGGTTCCGGTAAAGGGGCACCTGAAGGATGGGTAGCTGTTGTTAAGCCAGGGAAAATCTTATTTGAAATAGCGGGAGTATCTGAAGAAGTGGCTCGCGAAGCGCTACGCCTTGCTTCTCATAAACTACCGATTAAAACGAAATTTGTAAAACGTGAAGAAGTGGGTGGTGACGGAAATGAAAGCTAATGAGATCAGAAACCTTACCACTGCAGAAATCGAGCAAAAGTCTAAGTCATTAAAAGAAGAGCTTTTCAACCTTCGCTTTCAGCTTGCAACTGGACAGTTAGATAACCCAGCGCGCATTCGTGAGGTTAAAAAAGCCATTGCCCGTGCAAAAACAGTTTTACGTGAACGAGAACTCGGAATCACTAACGAATAGACCTGAGAGGAGGGTTTGCACGATGGAAGAACGTAACAACCGTAAGAGTTATGTCGGCCGTGTCACTTCTGACAAAATGGATAAAACCATTACTGTCGTCGTTGAGACTTATAAAAAGGCGCCACTCTATGGAAAGCGTGTTAAATACTCTAAAAAGTTTAAAGCACATGATGAGAACAACTCAGCAAAAGCAGGCGATATCGTACGTATCATGGAAACAAAGCCGTTATCCAAAGATAAGCGTTTCCGCCTTGTAGAGATCGTTGAGGAAGCTGTCATCGTTTAAGTTTAAAAGTTTTATTTACTTACCTGAAGGGAGGTAAAGAAGTCCATGATTCAACAAGAAACCAGATTAAAAGTTGCAGATAACTCAGGAGCACGTGAAGTGCTTTGTATTAAAGTCCTTGGTGGATCCGGCCGAAAAGTAGCTAACATTGGTGATGTCATCGTTTGTACTGTCAAACAAGCAACACCTGGTGGCGTTGTCAAGAAAGGTGAAGTAGTGCGTGCTGTTATCGTACGTACGAAAAGTGGTGCTCGTCGTTCAGACGGTACTTACATCAAATTTGACGAAAACGCTGCGGTTATTGTTCGGGACGATAAAAGCCCACGAGGAACTCGTATCTTCGGACCAGTTGCACGTGAATTACGTGAAAACCAATTCATGAAGATCGTTTCTTTAGCTCCTGAAGTACTTTAATGTTAAATAAAAATGCTCGGAAATATCGTCATAAGAGGAGGTGCCCTCATGTCCCAACCAAAATTGCATGTCAAACAAGGAGATAACGTGAAAATTATCTCTGGAAAAGACAAAGGCAAAGAAGGTAAAATCCTTGAAGCATACCCAAGTAAACAACGTGTGCTCGTGGAAGGCGTCAACATGATAAAAAAACACGCTAAGCCATCCCAAGCAAATCCGCAAGGCGGAATCTTGAATCAAGAAGCTCCTATTCACGTATCGAACGTGATGCCTATTGATCCAAAAACGGGTGAGCCAACACGTGTAGGTTATAAAGAAGTAGACGGAAAAAAAGTACGTATTGCTAAAAAATCTGGCGAATCACTTGATAAGTAAGCGTCAGTGGCTGAAAGGAGGTCAACTCAATGAGTCGTTTAAAAGAAAAGTTTAGTAAGGAGATCACTCCTTCACTTACAGAAAAATTTAACTACACGTCTGTTATGGAAGTACCAAAAGTAGAGAAAATCGTTATAAACATGGGTGTGGGTGACGCAGTTCAAAACTCTAAAGTTTTGGATAAGGCTGTTGAGGAATTAACACTTATTGCAGGTCAAAAACCATTGATTACGAAAGCTAAAAAGTCTATTGCTGGATTTAAGCTTCGTGAAGGGATGCCGATCGGTGCGAAAGTGACATTACGTGGTGAACGTATGTATGATTTCCTTGATAAACTAATCGCTGTTTCTCTACCACGTGTACGTGACTTCCGTGGTGTTTCTAAAAAAGCATTTGACGGTCGTGGTAACTATACATTAGGCGTAAAAGAACAATTGATTTTCCCAGAAATCGAGTATGACAAAGTTGATAAAGTTCGCGGAATGGATATCGTCATTGTTACAACAGCCAACACAGACGAAGAAGCACGTGAACTTCTCACTCAAATGGGCATGCCGTTTCAAAAATAACATCATTGCCAAAGAGAGGAGTGAAGACCTTGGCGAAAAAATCGATGATCGCAAAACAGAAGCGCGCGAAAAAGTTTAATGTTCAAGAATACACTCGTTGCGAACGTTGTGGACGCCCTCACAGTGTGATTCGCAAGTTTAAACTTTGCCGTATCTGCTTCCGAGAACTTGCATATAAAGGTCAAATTCCGGGCGTTAAAAAAGCTAGCTGGTAATTCCGTTTAAGGGAAGGAGGTAAATACGATGGTCATGACAGATCCAATTGCTGATATGCTTACTCGCATTCGTAATGCGAATACAGTTCGACACACAAGCCTAGAGCTTCCGGCTTCAAAAATCAAGCGTGAAATCGCTGATATTCTAAAACGCGAAGGTTTTATCCGCGACTACGAATATATCGAGGATAACAAACAAGGTATCCTTCGTCTTTTCCTTAAGTACGGTGGAAATAACGAAAAAGTTATCACCGGCCTTAAGAAAATTAGTAAACCAGGTTTGCGTGTTTATGCAAAATCTGATGAGCTTCCACGTGTCCTTGGTGGACTTGGAATCGCGATTATTTCATCATCTACAGGTGTCATTACTGACAAAGAAGCACGACAACATAAAGTAGGCGGCGAAGTACTCGCTTACGTTTGGTAATTAAGCATTTAAGAGAACGGAGGTGTAAGACATGTCCCGAGTTGGTTTAAAACCAGTTGAAGTTCCTTCTAACGTAGAAGTGAAATTCGACAACACAACAATTACTGTTAAAGGACCTAAAGGTGAATTGAAACGTGAACTTCACCATGACATGGTTGTAAAACACGAAAATAACCAAATCACTGTAGAGCGTCCTTCTGATCATAAAGATCACCGTGCCCTTCATGGTACAACACGCAGTGTTATCAACAATATGGTTGAAGGTGTAACGAATGGCTTTGAGAAAAAGCTTGAGCTTGTGGGGGTTGGTTACCGTGCGCAAAAGACAGGTAGTAAACTTGTTCTTAACGTTGGTCTTTCCCACCCAGTTGAATTCGTTGCTGAGGACGGTCTTGAAATTGATGTGCCATCCAACACTGAAATTATCGTTAAAGGTATCGATAAAGAACGTGTAGGAGCTCTTGCTTCTAATATTCGTGCCACACGACGTCCTGAGCCTTACAAAGGAAAAGGTGTTCGTTACGCAGGTGAATATGTACGTCGTAAAGAAGGTAAGACAGGGAAGTAATCTCTAATTAACGGAAAGAAAGGAATGACGTTCGATGATCTCAAAGACTGACAAGAACGCGGTGCGTAAGAAACGACATGCCCACGTTCGTCGTACGATCACAGGAACTGCTGAACGTCCTCGTCTAAATGTTTTCCGTTCTAATAAGCACATTTATGCACAGTTGATCGACGATGTGGCAGGTGCCACTCTAGCTAGTGCTTCAAGCTTAGATAAAGAACTGAACATTGAAAACGGTGGAAACAAACAAGCAGCTCAACAAGTGGGCGAACTCGTTGCAAAACGTGCCCTTGAAAAAGGTCATGAAACAGTAGTATTTGATCGTGGCGGTTACCTCTACCACGGTCGTGTACAAGAACTTGCAGACGCTGCTCGTGAAGCAGGCCTCAAGTTTTAATCAAGGCTAAAAGGAGGGAAAGACATTGCGTATCGATCCTAATAAATTGGAAATTGAAGAAAGAGTCGTAACGGTCAACCGAGTTGCAAAGGTTGTTAAAGGTGGACGTCGCTTCCGCTTTGCAGCACTCGTTGTCGTTGGAGATAAAAACGGACACGTTGGATTTGGTATGGGTAAAGCACAAGAAGTGCCTGAAGCCATTCGTAAAGCCATTGAAGACGGCAAGAAAAATTTAATTCGCGTACCGATCAAAGGAACGACTATTCCTCATCAGATCACTGGTGAATTCGGCGCAGGCAGTGTATTACTAAAACCTGCATCTGAAGGTACTGGAGTTATCGCAGGCGGACCTGTCCGTGCGGTATTGGAATTAGCCGGTGTTGGTGACATTTTATCCAAATCTCTTGGATCAAATAACCCGATTAACATGGTACGTGCGACAATTCAGGGGCTTGAAAGCTTAAAGCGTCCAGAAGATGTGGCAAAACTACGAGGCAAATCTGTCGAAGAGTTGCTAGGTTAAGGAGGGATTTGGCATGGCAAAAAAACTAGAAATCACCCTCAAAAAAAGTCTGATCGGTCGTCCAGAGGATCAGCGAGTGACAGTGAAGACACTTGGTCTTCGTAAAGTCAACCACACCGTCGTAAAGGAAGATAACGACGCGATGCGAGGCATGGTGAACAAAGTTTCTCACCTCGTGAGTGTGAAAGAAATTGAAGCGTAATTGATAAACAGTTGAGGAGGTGTCAACATGCAACTTCACGAATTACAACCTTCTGTAGGTTCTCGTAAAGAGCGCAAGCGTAAAGGCCGTGGTGTAGGAACTGGTAACGGTAAAACTGCCGGTAAAGGTCACAAAGGTCAAAACGCTCGTTCAGGCGGTGGTGTCCGTCCAGGTTTTGAAGGTGGACAAATGCCTATCTTCAGACGTTTACCGAAACGTGGATTTAAAAATCCTAACCGTACGGAATATGCCATTGTTAACCTTGAAACGTTAAATCGTTTTGACGAAGGAACAGAAGTCACACCAGCACTTCTTGTTGAAACAGGTGTCGTTAAAAACGAAAAAGACGGAATCAAAGTTTTAGGTAATGGAACACTTGACCGTAAACTTACAGTTAAAGCTCATAAATTTTCAGGATCTTCAAAGGAAGCGATCGAAGCCGCTGGCGGAACGATTGAGGTGATCTAATGTTTCAGACAATCTCCAATATTTTTCGTGTTGGTGATTTAAGAAAGAAGATCTTTTTCACCCTGGCGATGCTTATCGTCTTCAGGATTGGAGCCCATATTCCTGCTCCCGGTGTGGATGCTCACATTCTGGATTTCGGTGGAGAAATGAACGCCTTTGGGTTCTTAAATGCCTTTGGCGGGGGAGCGCTTGAAAACTTCTCCATCTTTGCCACAGGGATTATGCCGTATATCACGGCGTCTATTATTGTTCAATTGTTGAGAATGGACGTTGTTCCTAAGTTTGCCGAATGGTCTAAACAAGGGGAGGCTGGTCGTAAGAAGCTAGCTCAAGTAACGAGATACGGGACGATCGTTATTGCGTTTATTCAAGCCTTAGGAATGTCTATCGGCTTTAATAACATTTTTCCAGGTCTTGTACCGAACCCGACAATGACTACCTATTTGCTGATAGCTACGACCCTCACTGCTGGAACAGCTTTTCTACTTTGGCTGGGGGAACAAATTACAGCAAATGGTGTAGGAAACGGGATTTCGATCATGATCTTTGGCGGGATTGCTGCTGGGATTCCGAATGGAGTTAATCAATTATATGTAACTCAATTCGAAGACGCAGGAGATGCCTTATTTATTAACATCGTCACTGTATTGTTACTTCTCCTAGCCCTTTTAGCGATCGTCGTCGGTGTTATTTTTGTGCAGCAGGCTCTCAGAAAGATTCCTGTTCAATATGCAAAGCGGTTGGTTGCCGGACAACAGCAAGGTGGTAAATCTACCCACTTGCCGTTGAAGGTAAACGCAGCAGGGGTAATTCCAGTTATCTTTGCCATGTCTCTGTTTATTTTTCCACCGACAGTGGCTGGATTCTTCGGAGATGAAAATGCAATAGCGGGCTGGGTTACAAATAATTTCGATTATACACAGCCGTTTGGACTTCTCGTCTATGCAGTGCTAATAATCGGTTTTACGTATTTCTATACATTTGTACAGGTAAATCCTGAACAGATGGCAGATAACCTGAAAAAACAAGGCGGGTATATTCCTGGTGTCCGTCCTGGTAAAACAACCCAAGTATATATAACGCGAATCCTTTATCGTTTGACATTTGTCGGAGCTTTGTTCCTTACAGTTGTATCAACTATTCCTGTGTTTTTCACTCAAGTGGCAGGTCTTCCACCAGCCATTCAAATTGGTGGTACAGGATTGTTGATTGTTGTAGGTGTGGCACTAGATACGATGAAGCAAATAGAAAGTCAATTAATTAAACGATCCTACAGAGGCTTTATTAAGTAATAAGGGAGAACTTCTCCCTTTGCCTTCGATCGTAGGTTGTGAGAACGGTGGAGGGAAACAGATGAATTTAATCTTAATGGGACTTCCAGGTGCTGGTAAAGGAACGCAAGCAGATAAGATTGTTGATAAATACGGTATTCCTCACATTTCAACCGGAGATATGTTCCGTGCAGCTATTAAAAACGGTACAGAATTAGGTGTGAAAGCAAAAGCATACATGGATGAGGGAGCTCTTGTTCCCGATGAAGTCACTGTAGGTATTGTGAAGGAACGCTTAAGCAAAGACGACTGCAAAGAAGGCTTCCTCTTAGATGGCTTTCCGCGTACTGTCGCTCAGGCTTCTGCTCTGAACAGCATGCTCGAAACATTAGAGCGCCAATTAGATCATGTGATATATATCGAAGTACCGAAAGAGGATCTTTTCAAACGTCTTACGGGGCGCTGGATCTGCCCTGAGTGTGGAACAGCTTACCATGAGATTTTCAATCCTCCAAAGGTCGAGGGAAAATGTGATAAAGACGGAAGTGACTTGATTCAACGGGAAGACGATAAGCCTGAAACGGTTGGAAAACGGTTAGAGGTTAACCTCGAACAAACACAGCCTCTCGTGGATTTCTACAGTGAGAAAGGCTACCTGCGAAACATTAATGGTCAACAAGACATTCATAAAGTGTTTGAAGACGTTGATGCATTACTGAAAGGAAGCCGTCAATGATCATTTGTAAGACACCCCGGGAATTAGACATTATGCGGCAGGCAGGCAATATCGTGGCCTTGACGCACCGGGAACTTCAAAAGCACATTGAACCTGGTATAACCACGAAGGAACTAGATCACATCGCGGACACATTTATTCGTGAAAATGATGCGATTCCATCTTTTAAAGGCTATAATGGATTTACCGGAAGCATCTGCGCTTCAGTGAATGATCAATTAGTACACGGCATTCCGGGCGATCGTGTCCTGAAGGATGGCGATATTATCAGTATAGATATCGGTGCCAAATATCAGGGTTACCACGGAGACTCCGCATGGACGTACCCCGTTGGGACCATTGATGACAAAACCCGCAAGCTCCTTGATGTAACTGAAGAGTCACTGTTTAAAGGACTTGCAGAAGCCCGGCCAGGAGAAAGGCTGTCGAATATTTCTCATGCGATCCAAACGTATGTGGAAGCACATGGCTTTTCTGTCGTAAGGGAATATGTCGGGCACGGGGTAGGTCAGAATCTCCATGAAGATCCGCAAATTCCGCATTTCGGTCCTCCTGGTAAAGGCCCTCGCTTAAAAAACGGCATGGTCCTAGCCATTGAACCGATGATAAATGCAGGAACACGTCATGTCCGCACCTTAAAAGACAATTGGACGGTCGTGACAACGGATGGAGAAATGTGTGCCCATTTCGAACACACAATTGCTATTGTTGACACAGGATATGAAATTTTGACAAAAGCCCTATAGGGATGAAGGTGGTCACTAAATGAAAGATCCTGATTCTGTTCCACAAGTGGGAGAGCTTGTGAGAATTCTTAACGGAAGGGACAAAGATCAATTCGCTTTTATAATTGACGTGGTGAATGAACGTTTTGTCAAGGTTGCTGACGGGGATAAAAGGAAAGTAGACCGGGCAAAAAAGAAAAACATTCAGCACATTGAAAGAGTGAACATCATTGCACCGGAAGTAAAGAATAGCATTGTTGAAACGGGTCGTGTCACCAATGCCAAATTACGGTTTGCAATTTCAACATATATTGATGATAATTTACTGAAGGAAGGAGACTAAATTCATGGCCAAAGAAGATGTAATTGAAGTAGAAGGAACGGTCATTGAGCCGCTTCCTAATGCTATGTTCCGCGTTGAACTAGAAAACGGACATAAAATCCTCGCTCATGTTTCAGGCAAGATCCGTATGCACTTCATTCGAATTTTACCTGGAGACAAAGTGACGGTAGAATTATCTCCGTATGATTTAACGCGTGGTCGTATCACTTACCGTTATAAATAACCTAACAGGTTTAGATAGTCACTCCGCATTATAAGGAGGTAGAAAAACATGAAGGTAAGACCATCAGTGAAACCCATTTGTGAAAAATGTAAAGTTATTCGCCGAAAAGGTACCGTCATGGTCATTTGCGAAAATCCTAAACACAAACAAAAACAAGGCTAAATTAATAGGAGGTGTAAAGTATGGCACGTATTGCTGGTGTCGACATTCCTCGTGATAAGCGAGTTGTCGTCTCTCTCACGTACGTTTTCGGAATCGGTAAATCCAGAGCGATTAAGATTCTCGAAGAAGCTGGTGTCTCCCAAGATACACGCGTTCGTGACTTAACTGAAGATGAATTAGGGAAGATCCGTTCTGTTGTAGACGGAGTTAAAGTTGAAGGGGATCTTCGCCGTGAAGTATCACTTAACATTAAACGTCTGATCGAAATCGGATCATATCGTGGCATTCGTCATCGTCGTGGTTTGCCTGTAAACGGACAAAAAACGAAGAACAATGCTCGTACACGTAAAGGTCCTCGTCGGACTGTAGCGAACAAGAAAAAATAAGGTAAAGGAGGTCATGTCCGATTATGGCTAAACCAAAAACGACTCGCGCCAAGCGCCGTCAACGTAAAAATATAGAATCCGGAATTGCGCACATTCGGTCAACGTTCAACAATACGATTGTAACGATTACAGACCCACAAGGAAATGCCATCTCTTGGGCAAGTGCTGGTGCGTTAGGTTTTAAAGGCTCACGTAAATCCACACCTTTCGCTGCACAAACAGCAGCTGAAACGGCTGCAAAAGCAGCGATGGAGCATGGTATGAAGTCTGTTGAAGTATCTGTTAAAGGTCCTGGCGCTGGACGTGAAGCTGCTATTCGTTCCCTTCAAGCGACTGGTCTTGAAGTGAACATGATTAAAGACGTTACTCCCGTTCCACATAACGGTTGCCGTCCACCAAAACGTCGTAGAGTATAGTGTCATCAGAGGTATGAATTGTCATACCTATGTCAATAATGGTGTAAGAACCAATGTCCTAACAGGATACGGAAAGTATTGACGGTTTCGTGACAGGTCTAGGTGTGCCCAATGAGGGATTCCGGTTGTGCCTCATTCACAACCGGGGTTTCGACGTTTTGAAGGAGGGTTTGTTTAATGATCGAAATAGAAAAGCCGAAAATTGAAGTAGTTGAACTGAGCGAAGATGCCACGTACGGAAAGTTTGTCGTAGAGCCTCTTGAACGCGGATACGGAACAACACTGGGAAATTCCCTCCGCAGAATCCTGCTTTCTTCATTGCCTGGATCTGCTGTAACAAGTGTTCAATTTAACGGCGTTCTCCACGAATTTTCCACGATAGAAGGCGTGGTTGAAGACGTAACAACGATCGTGCTAAACCTTAAAAAACTTGCACTGAAAATTTATTCAGAAGAAGAAAAAACGTTGGAAATTGATGCTCAAGGTGAAGGAGTCGTCACAGCAGCAGACTTAATGCATGACAGTGATGTGGAGGTTTTAAACCCGGACCTGCATATTGCCACTCTTTCTAAAGGTGCTCAATTCCAAATGAAGGTTGTAGCAGCAAGAGGACGCGGTTATGTACCGGCTGAAGGAAATAACTCAGAAGATTTATCTATCGGAGTTATTCCGGTTGATTCTATTTTCACACCGGTTTCCCGTGTGAATTTCCAAGTTGAAAATACCCGTGTCGGTCAAATCACGAACTACGATAAGCTGACATTGGACGTGTGGACTGACGGAAGTATCCGCCCGGAAGAAGCTGTTTCACTTGGTGCGAAAATTTTGAATGAACATTTAAATATTTTCGTAGGTTTAACAGACCAAGCCCAACATGCCGAAATTATGGTCGAAAAAGAAGAGGATCAGAAAGAAAAAGTCCTCGAAATGACGATCGAAGAGTTAGACTTGTCTGTTCGTTCTTACAACTGTCTTAAGCGGGCAGGAATTAACACAGTACAAGAACTAACACAGAAATCTGAAGAAGACATGATGAAAGTTCGTAACCTCGGACGTAAGTCTCTTGAGGAAGTGCAGGAGAAACTGCAAGAACTGAACCTCGGTCTTCGTGACGAAGAATAATCTACTTTTTCCGGTTTGAGCGATCAAATCGGTCCTGAAGAAGATAGATATTCAGCTGAGAAGGAGGGACTAACATGGCATACAGAAAATTAGGTCGTGACAGCAGTGCACGTAAAGCGTTATTCCGTGACTTAGCGACTGATTTAATTATTAACGAGCGCATTGAGACGACTGAGCCGAAAGCGAAAGAACTTCGTTCAGTTGTTGAAAAAATGATCACATTAGGTAAACGTGGTGATTTACATGCACGTCGTCAAGCAGCTGCTTTTATTCGTAAAGAAGTAGCAGATGAAGAGAGCGGACAAGACGCTGTTCAGAAACTATTTGAAGACGTCGCTAAACGCTACGAAGATCGTCAAGGCGGGTATACACGAGTTCTAAAGCTTGGGCCTCGCCGTGGAGACGGTGCAGAAATGGCCATCATTGAGCTTGTGTAACATAAGCACATTGATTCTTCCAAAGGGCGGGACACTGCATCTGGTAACAGATGAGGGTTCTGAGCCCTTTTTTACTTTTTACTTATAATCGTATATATATGAGTGGATATAAAAGGATGAGACACCCTCTACTAATTAATAAACTAGTCAAAAGGACTCTCTCTATTTTTAATAGCTAGAACCCTATCGCTAATACTAACAGGTCGCACCGTTTAAAAAATGGAGGTACTATGAGTACGGAAAAGCTAATTGAAGTGAAAAATGTCAGTTTTCGATACCGTGACGACGGCCCGTACGTTGTTAAAGGCATTAACCTATCCATTAAACGGGGGGAATGGCTCACGATACTTGGTCATAACGGCTCGGGAAAATCTACGCTGGCAAAGATGTTTAACGCGTTATATACTCCTAATGAAGGCGACGTCATCTCGTTTGGTCATAACACAAAAAGCTCTGATACATGGACGGAAATAAGACGACAAGCGGCAATGGTATTTCAAAACCCAGATAACCAAATTGTCGCACCTACTGTTGAAGATGACGTGGCTTTTGGTTTGGAAAACGCCGGTGTCCCGTATGAGGACATGAGAAGGCGTGTATCTCATAGTATTTCTCGACTTGGGTTAAAAGGGTTGGAAAAGCGAGAACCCCACCAACTTTCAGGGGGACAAAAGCAACGTGTGGCTTTAGCTGGAGCCTTGGCGCTAAAACCGGCTGTGATCATTCTTGATGAGGCTACCTCAATGCTCGACCCATCTGGACGAGCCGAGGTGCTAACCTATATTAAAAATCTCCATGAGAACGAGAATATGACCATCATCACCATTACCCATGATGTAGAAGAAGCTGTCTTTGCTGACCGACTCGTAGTGTTAAAAGATGGTCAAGTGTTGAAAGAAGGGACCCCAGCTCACCTTCTAACAGACGTGGCTTTTTTACGTGAAGCCCATTTAAAAGCACCCTTTTCCGTCCAGTTGACGACTGAACTGAAAAAGCATGGTGTGGACTTACGACGAGACGCTCTCACGAGAGAGGAGCTAGTAGAGGCCCTATGGACATACAAGCAAACACATTAACCTATACGTACATGGCGGGCACACCGTTTGAAAAGAAGGCGCTCCATGACATGAACGTGACGATTCCTGAAGGACATTTCACGTCACTTCTCGGTCATACGGGTTCAGGGAAATCAACATTCGTACAACATTTAAATGGGCTATTGAAACCTACGTCTGGAAAAGTGTCGATAGGTGACTGGACGATTCAAGCACATACGAAGCAAAAAGGCCTCTTTGAGCTTCGGAAACAGGTCGGTATGGTATTTCAATTTCCCGAGCACCAATTGTTTCACGAAACAGTTTTGCAAGATGCCGCTTATGGCCCTGAAAACTATGGTCTTTCAAAAGCGGATGCCAAGGAAAAAGCAGCTCATTATTTAAGGATGTGCGGGATACAAGATGATTTGTTTGACCGTTCTCCCTTTGATTTAAGTGGCGGACAAATGCGCCGTGTGGCTATCGCTGGTGTCCTC